>NZ_CP117445.1:4285555-4599166 GCF_030687715.1 Pseudomonas sp. FP2196 | reverse complement strand
TCCTTCGCAGCCTGAGACTGACTAAACCCGCGCTCTTTCAGCTCCTGCACTGCCAACCATTTCTTCCTGGCTTCCACGACGTTAGGGGCGGCCAAGGCTTGTGGCTCTGATGGGAGTAGGGCATCCGCTAGCCCTAAGCCTTCTGCTTCGGCCAGCGCAGCCAGGAGAGCTTCCCGCACTGTGCACTTCTCATGGGAGGCAGCAGCTAGTGCCAGCAAAGTTATTGGCTCTACTTTCAGCGCTGAGGCAAGTCGGGCACTCATTTCGATGGTCGCTGAGCTTCTACCGAGCTCTAGCTCGCTCACGTGGGCCTGTGTGAACGAGCCCGCGAGTTTTGCTTGAGACAAGCCTTTCCGAGTGCGAAGCAGTTGAACTACTGCTGCATAAGATTTCCGCAGCGACATTTCACTATCCCGATAAAAAGAGACGGTATGTCGCATTTGCCTGCCGCCGCACAAACAGATATATTTGTCGGTGTGGCGGTGCAGCGCCTCAGCCGCTAATTATTGAATATTGACAGAGAGGGGTTGGGCCGTGGATGGGATCATCGAAGACGGTCTGTTGGGCGATCCCGGAGTCAGCCTGATGGGTTCTGAGCACGGTCTCGAGGCAGCGATGTATGCAGCCAGAAAGCGCTACAAGTGGATGCCCCTCTGCGCCGTAGAAGAATGGACAATACTAGACGCCATCGTCACCGACGACGAGCGAGCCAAGGTAATCGCTGCCGGTTGCCAGCCAATATTTATGTTTGCCCACAAAGTTGTCGACGATGAGCAGAGGCGTTTCGAGCCAGGCCATTGGGTGAGGTCGAGTATGGGTACTGCATTCAACGAAGGTTTTCTGTTCGAAACTCGGAATTCCGTCTACGTCTTGCTCGGGCCAGGCCATCGTAAGTCTGCTTCTATCGAAGCGATATTTTCCCTTTTCTGATTACCCACCGGTTCTGCTGGGCAACTGACGTGCTCCAGCAGTTTGAGGCGACAAATGTTCAGAACCATAGACAACGACCTGATAGGTGTCCCGGGGATGTTCGGTGAGGGCGTGTCCCATTGGCGTGGTGTATCAAGGCTGCTCCGAACGCCTTGGTATCACTTAACCCTTAGCGTCGAAAATGAGGGGCGGCTCAGCGAATGCGCTTTGATGATTGACGACACCCACCAGCTTCAAAAAATGTTGGTAAGCCAAGGTGCGGATTTAGGTATCACCGAGATTATGGCTGTGACGCCATCTTGGATGAATAAGTCCGGAGGCTGGCAGATGGAGCGGTTAACCAAAGTAACCGTAGGTGAGGACAGGTCTGGTTCTGAGGTTTGCTTGCTGGAAGTGGCTAAGGGGGCGGTGTATCACACCTCACACCAGCGAGACTTCCAGATTGAAGCGCTGGCCAACCTGAGGCCCGTCTTTCTCTCAAGCATGATTCGATCTGCCTGAAATTTACCAAGAATTCCGCACGATACCAGCACCTCTGGTTGCGTGGGAAATTCCTGATAACGCCATATGGACTGCCCATTGGAGCGCAAAGATGCTGGACACCATAGATGTAAATTTCCACGGAAAACGCCATACAGATTTTGATCTCAAGCGAATTATAAAAGCTCAGGCCCAGGGCTTCTATGAACCGGTGACCGCTTACCTTTGCGGAGTTTCCATCAAGGCTCGCGCTGGCATCGGTGTGGTTTTTGGCCACAAGCGCAAAGACCAGTACGGGCGGTTTGGCGATGGCCACCTGATCAGGACTTCTGATGTTTTGAAAGTCGAACGTGAGGGACGATTCTGGGTAATGACGACCGAGAATTCTAGGTACGTGCTCGCTACATTTCAGCGGGGGAATGGGCGTTCGAGTTTGCGTGAGTTTCTGCGCCTCTCACGAACATTCTATCCAACACCCAGGTTTCTACAGTGATTAGGCGGGGGCTATCTGCAAAAACGTTTCCTTATCCGACCTTGTAATAGCCCTCTAAAGTTAAATTCTCGAATCAACATTCGGTGAAATGATCCGCTTGGTCAATGTGCATTTCGATTTTCTTAAAGATCCAAGTTTTACTGGTATAGTCACCACGAGCAACTCGTTTGACGCAAGCGCTTTAATGAATGGAGGCTGTTCGTTGAACAGCCTTGTGAAGAACGCCTCATTTACCTTACACAGTATCTGGAGCGGTTTGCCTGCAATCCCAGATGCACCTGCCAACTTCACATCTTATTCATTTAAAATCTTGTCAACAGCAGTGGTTTCATCAACAGGAATAACACCTCTAGATGCTCCACTGGCTGTCGGCAATCGATGATTATATTCAGCTCGGTCAGAAGCTATTCTCTTCTCTGTAATCGCACAGTTAGCATCTGAAATACTTTGAGATCTGATAATTTTTAGTGGTTCACTATCGTCTTCGTTGGTATTTTTTTCAAAGTATAGTGCCAAGTCGGCATACCACAATATCTCCCTTGCTAAAACCCATCGGTAGTGATTGTAAATGGAGCTGCTTTCAATGAGATTAAAGCCGGTGTAGCGATTTTGCGGCTGCGCACCTATTTGCCGGCGGTTAGATATATTTAAAACTTCTGAGCTAGTCGATAGCAGTCTTATCTTGGGATTTCCACCATCTGGGGCCGACACACCAGGCCTTGGGCTAGGATTGAAAGCCCACGCTTCAGTGATCATCCCGCCCGTCTCTTGATGGTTGGTCACGTGCGCAGCCAACCCTCCACCGAGCGAGTTACCTGTTACAACAACCTTGTCTCCGAATAGTTCCCGGTGGGAGTTTCTATATTCAACAGCTTTTTTAACATACTCTCGCGCTGGCTTGTTCTGCAATTGCCAAACTGCAAAGTTTTGAAAAAAGTAGTCTATAAATAATTGATCTGAACCCCGAAACGCAATAATCAACTCGTTTTGGCCGGTCGTTTGATTTCGATAGCTAAACGTTTCGGCTTGAAAACCATTCCACTGATGTTCGGTTAACTCTGGTATGGATTTCAAATAAGCTGGTGTACCAAAGTTGTAAGGGTTTTTAGCATCATCGTGCTGCAGTGTCAGGGTGGCTGCCAACGCGTAAACATAACCGTCTTTCGCAAGCCTCAGTTTTCGTGCGGTTTCTCCGCTAGGGTTGCGTGGCGGCGTCTGGTATGCATCTACCATATCCAAGTAGCGAGAGCTACACCATGCATATCCTTCGATCTTACCGCCGAATTTAGGGAAGGGTGAATATTTAAACCCACTACACCCGCTGATGGCAATCAGCGTAAAAGAAATGCATGTACAAGTGATTTTTTGTTTGAGATTCATCGCATGCCCTCTGAGTTTTTCTTGAGTGTAGTCGGCAGATCAAAGCTAGGGATATTGTTTTAAAAAAACGCATAGCTAATGCCAGCCAGGCTAACGCCCCGACCAGCGAAAACTCAAAAGAAAATACGTTTACGCCTGATTGAGGCTGAGGCCTCTTAAACACAGGATGAATAATATTTAGGCGCCTTCGCGCACTCCCTTTAACACCGATGAATGAATCACGGGTAGCCTAGCAAGGCTTCGCCCGTGTGTGAAAAACATCATGGCCGCAGGGGGGCTTCGAGAGACCCTTTAGGATCGATATGCGGCTGAACACGCACATGTTGGGATCAAGAGCTGTGCTTCACTCCATACGTAACCCAGTCGAAGAATTCTTTATCTTTATTTGTATAAGTTATGCTGTGAGGGAATTCGTAAGGTTTACTGTCGAGGTCACGAATTTTAAGGGTTACTTCACCCTTCTGCCAGTTGAAAAATATGTGCCTAAGCTGTTTTGTACCTGACTTGTCTGTTACACAAGTGTCGATCTCATATGGGTGTCTCACCGACCATCTATCTGTTGCACTTAAAAATAGGTGTGCTACTCCAGTATAGATTTCTACCATTTCGAGTGATGGAACTTCGTAGCTATGCTCGGTAACATTTCTAAGCTTGTTGAATTTCTCCAATACGCTTGGCGAGGGTAGGCCGCATTTAAGTATATAGTCCGAAAGAAGGTGGAAGTTTTTAACCCGAGTTAATGAAATGCAACCGAAACCTAGACATACATCTTCCATTCGTAGATGAAGTGCTCTTTTGGCGTTTGCTAATGCATTAATGAGATTTCTTGACTCCGTTCCATCAGCCAGATCCATTCGAGCGTATTCTAAATAGTCTTCGGCAGAAGGTGTTTCACGGCAGCTGTAGCTAGACCAATTATAGGAGACGTCATCGGAGTCAACATCTTTCGGTTCAAACATATACTTAACATCATCGTTGATAGGGGGTAGTAAGCTAGCATGGTCGTGAAGCCTAGTAAAAAGGAGTCAGTCCGATGAAGTAGGTTTCTGCTCCTGGTGGATGTATTGTAAGACCGCGCGCTCATGTGCAGCGCCGGGAGAAATGGATGACGTCGGCATTGCAGGATTTCCAGCAATTCGTTCATTGGCTTCACCGTCCAGATAGCGGAGCTTCCGAAGACGCTCGTCGATTCGCCAATTTGGTGTCGGAGAATTTTCCTGCCGTCGCAGCAAGCTCAAGGCAGCGCAGCCAACGATCCGTTGTGCTGAGCGAATTAGCACGCTTATCCCTGCCTGCCACATCCCCGGCAGAACCAGTGCCCCAGGCTGCAGAGGCCAGAGCTGGATGGGCTTTTCGTAAGCTGCATCATCTTAGAGTGGGGCCATTTCGAGGGTTCAGACACCCTGAGCCATTCGAGTTGCAAAAACGGATTGTCATGTTTTATGGCCCGAATGGCAGCGGGAAAACCAGCCTATGTGAAGCGCTGGAGTTTGCCTTGCTCGGGGCTGTGGACGAGGGCGACATCAAACGGATTGCCGCTGACCGTTATCTTTCCAACTCGCACGAGGGCCGTTTTACCCGGCCAGTATTACTCGCAACCGATTTTGATGGCCGGCAGGTACCTGTGATGGCGGACGCAGACGCGTACCGCTTCTGCTTCGTCGAGAAGAATCGAATAGACGCATTCTCTCGCATAGCTGCAAAGCCTGCAGGGCAGAAAACCGAGCTGATAGCTGCTCTCTTCGGTATGGATCAGTTCAATGATCTCGTTGGGCACTTCAATGATTCTATGGAGGGCCAACTAACGTTGGTGGCTGTCAAAAACCAAGAGCTTTTGGCCAAGCAAGCGACGTTAAATCAAGATAATGCGACCGTTGCAGACGAGGGCGCTGCCTTAATCCGACATGCTCAGGCAGAGCAAAACTACGCCAACTCATACAGTCCAGGAATGAGCTATGCGCAGCTGTTGGCTGCAATAGGCAGTCCAGAACATCCGGGGCAATTGCAGGAGCTCGAACAGGCAATCAATCAGCCAGCCCCTATGATCTTCGGAGTGAGTGCTGCCGCTCTCGTTGATGCCTACAGCGCAGCAGAAACGGCGCAAAGGGCTCTAAATGATCTTGAAGGTCAGCTGGCACAGCGCAGTAACGACATCTCATTTCAGGATCTATATACAGCTGTCCTGGGTCTTCAACAGGTCGTTGGCGATCACTGTCCTGCCTGTGATACCCCGCTTGTTGGCGACTATCACGCTCTCCACAATCCGTATCAAAAGGCCAACGATGGCCTAGCAGGTTTGAGGGAGCTGGCTGAGCTGCAAGCACGTCAGCGGTCTGCAATTGCTGCACGAAACGCCGCGTCGGAAGCATTGCGGATATTTCTAGCTACCTTCGCGCAACGTGTAGGAGCAACGATTCAGAGTACGTTACCTGTGCAACGCTATCTTGCGGATCCAGGTGTCGATGCTCAGCGGGCGTGGTGGGTGGATGGTTTCCAACCTGATGAAACAGGCAAATCGTTAGCCCAGAGAGCAGTTGATTTGGCTACCGAACTCGAAGCGCGTGACGTCGCATCTCGAGTGATCCTGGATAATCGCCAAGATTTAATCGACGAGCGCGACGGGCTTAATCAGGCTCGCATCGGTGTAACTACATTAGCTTCCAATCGCCTGCAAACCTTGCAAGCTGTCACAGATGCCAGAGCTAGAATCGTGGCCTTCGCTGCTGACAACGCACCGCTTATCCAGCAGGTTGCTGAGGAGGTGGAAGCGATTGCTCGCGATACACGTATACGCAACGCCTACGACCAGTTTTTAAGTCTCTTGCGCCGTTACCGTACCGAACTGCCAGGTACTTTAATGGCCGGCCTGAATGCCCTGACGTTGGAGCTTTACAACGAGTTCAATGTGCGCGATTTGGACGCAGACAAGCTGTCAGCCCTGTACCTACCAGTGACAGGGGAGGGACGTATCGAGTTGAGCTTTCGTGGCACACCTGCTGCACGCATCGACGCACTACAGATTCTCAGTGAAGGTCATGTGAGATGCCTGGGCCTTTCCATTTTGTTGGCAAAGTGTCTGAGTATCAGAGCTCCCGTAATCGTATTCGACGATGCCATTAACGCTATTGATCACGAACACCGCCAGGGCATAAGAGAGACGATATTTGAAAGCGACCGTTTCACGGGTACGCAAATCATCGTGACCTGCCACAGCAACGAATTCATCAAGGACATCCAGAACCACGTCGCGCCAGAACACTGGGCTGCTTATGCATTCAGGCATCACAGTGGAAACTACCATCCTCGCATCCTAGGAAATGCGATGACGCAGTCCTACCTGCTCAATGCCCGTGCGGCTGTTGAGCGAGGTGATGATAGGGCGGCGTTGGGCGCGTCGCGACAAGCGTTGGAAATGCTGACCAGCAAAGTGTGGGGTTGGTTGGGGCGTTGTGAGCAAGGCATGCTGACTTTGAAAATCGCAGGATCCGGAGCAGAGCCTGGGCTTCGTAATCTCTGCGAGGGTATTAGAGCGAAGCTGAGGGGGGCGCCGAATTTTGAACACGCAGACAAAACACCTATTATCCAAGCCCTAGACCATATCTTGGGTATACCTGAACAGTCCTTGGTTTGGTTGTATCTGAACAAGGGGACTCACGAGGAAGCTAACCGTGAGGACTTCGACGTAGGTGTAGTCGAATTGGTGGTACAGACGCTTGAATCACTTAACGCGTTGCAATTACGTACGAAATGACTGACCTGAGTTCCAGGCCGAGGCGACGTGACCATCCGACGCCTCTAGATTCTACGAGGCAGAATGACATCCGGTTTATTTGGATCTCTAAGTAAATGGCCTACAATCATCAGCAGCCTATCCAACGACTAAGATGTCGAAACCTCAACTGAAATCAGGCCCTGAAGAATGTTCACGAGCACCGACGCCTTAGCTCAGCAATTGAAGGATGCTCAGCACGATGTTTTATTCACTGGTGCCCGCGCTTCAGCCGAGATCGGCATCCCAGCATACAGAGATGCGCTGCCTAGACTATGAGAGCGCTTCGATTCCGTCCATCAGTTCAAATCGTAGGACTCACAACATGGTCTGGGAAAGTGAAAACTGGAAGAGTCCGCTGCTAAAATTGGCTAAACGCCTGAAGACCCTTAAGACTTCGAAAGGCCTTGCTGATGATCAGGTAGCCCAGCTCGAGCGCGACATCTTTATCGGTTTCTATTCGGTAAGAAGACTTATCGAGTCCCCTACGAAAGTTACTGATAAAACAAGGACGCTTACTCTCTCCCTCAGGAAGTATGCAAACGTTAAGTCCGTAACGTGGAGGAATAACCATAAGCTCGAGGAGCTCTACGATCTGAGTAGGAGCAACGGGGAGAGCCGGGACGTTATGTTTGTGTGCGGGAGAATCATTCACAGTTTTGTTTTTGCCCCCTGCCTCTCAGATGATGGGAGTGTCAACGGAGTATTCTTCACCTCAGACCTCGACAGGGATAAATTTTTATTCTTTATATCGATTGACCAAGTTATTTCGTTATTTAGTGACGTCGGAAATGACAATCCCTGTCACATCGAGAGCTCCCGCGATCCAGTTACTGGCGTTGAGACACTGGTCGTTAAGTGACTTTTAGCTAAAAAGCTTTGCAACTAAGTGCTATCCTCATGACACTAGAAAATCGACGAGAGCGGACTGGGTAACGATGTATCAAGCAGTCATATTGAACTACAGTATCATCGATGTCGAAGATTTCGTTGCGGAGTTCAATGATCACCACGTTGTGGTCTTGAACTCAATTATGGATGAAAGGGCTAGCCAGCTAAGAACTCAAGCGGAAGCAGAGATGAAAAACTGGCGAGGCAAAGGCCCATCCGTTTACTACTACCAACCTCGTATATGGATAGAAGGCGATCCGTGGTGGATCTCCACATTCATGCACTCGACGAAGCATCATCTCAATCTTTCTGAAACGACTAGGCTCGTTCAGCGCGCGGTGGAAACTTGGAGAGCACGTGGATCTGCTGAGCGATTTTTGTATGCCAATGGGGTTACACGGGGTCTAACAGGCGACGTGGAGCTTTAAATATAAAAATATTGAGTCCTCGTGCTACCGGCACGTTAAAAGTTGTCTTCGCGCTTTATCGGTCAATTTACCTAGCCTTGACCGTCCACAATTGATCAACCTTCGTCGTGTAGCTCTGACTCATCAACTCCCGGCGCATAGCCCAATCAGGCGCCGCCGGCACGCTGGCCAGCCGAAGAACTCCCTTTCCCCAACGGCCATTGATTTCATCCAGAACGCTCATCACCTTGTCGGCCAACACTGGCTGTGAATGCGCGAACAAATCGTCGGTGAATTCACCCGGCTGACGCAGATCCATCAGCAGAACCTCCGCTTTGCTGTATTTGAAGCCTGGTCGGAAGAGGCGATTGACCGCTTCCGTAGCAGCCTTAGTCATCAGCCGCACGTCATTGGTCGGGTACGGCAATTCCACCACGGCGCCGTTCGCATACTTCGCTTCTTCGGGATTGAACATGCCTGTCCTGATACTCACGCGGATCTTCTTGCACAGCGAGTTTTGCGCTCTGAGCTTTTCCGCTGCGCGTTGTGTGTAGGTGGCGACGGCCTCCTTGATCGGCTCGATCTGGGTGAGCCGGGTGCCGAACATCCTGCTACAGCAAATCTCTTGCTTGGGTGGGTCAGCTTCACCCAGTTCCAGGCAGGAGGTGCCGGCAAGCTCGCGAGCAGTTTTCTCGATCACCACACTGAATTTCTGCCGAAGCATCCACGGATCGGCTTTCGCCAAGTCCATTGCGGTCTTGATACCCATCGTTTCCAGGTGTGTCTTCATACGCCTGCCGATGCCCCAGACCTCGCCGACATCGGTGTTGCGCAGCGTCCAGTCCCGTTTGAAAGGATCGCACAGATCCACCACACCACCGGTGATGTCCAGTAGCCTTTTGGCGGTATGGTTAGCGAGCTTGGCCAGCGTCTTGGTGCGTGCGATGCCTACACCGACAGGAATGCCTGTGCGTTTTAGAAGCGTGGATCGCATGTGCCGTCCGAATGCAGGCAGATCGCCTGGGACGCCGGTCAGATCAGCAAACGCCTCGTCAATGCTGTAGACCTCAAGCGCAGGCACCAGCGATTCGATGATCGTCATGACACGCTCGCTCATGTCACCGTAAAGACCGTAATTGCTGCTGAACGCTATAACACCATGCCGGCGAAGGTGATCTTTGATTTGAAAGTACGGCTGGCCCATCTTCACGAAAGGCTTGGCGTCGTAGCTGCGCGCAATCACACAGCCGTCGTTGTTGGACAACACCACGATAGGTGTCTTTGCCAGGTCGGGTCTGAACACTCGCTCGCAGCTCGCGTAGAAGCTGTTGCAGTCAATCAGGGCAAAGACGGGCTCACGTATTGTCATGATCGCGCACGCTGTATTTCACCACACCCCAGATCACCAGCTCATCGCCCTCCATGACATGCCTTGCCGGATATTTTGGGTTCTCCGATACAAGCATCACGGCGTTCTCACGCAGAAGCAGACGCTTGCAGAAGGGCTCGGAATTGAGTGCTGCGATGACGATGTCGCCGCTGACCGCATCGATGCTCCGATCAACGACCACCAGATCCCCTGAATAGATGCCGGCGCCCTGCATGCTGTCTCCATCAATTCTCACCAGGTATACGTGCGGCGCGCGGATATCGAACAGCTCATCGAGGGAAATGTGTTTTTCGATGTGATCAGCCGCAGGGGAGGGGAAGCCCGCCGGCACCCTGGATGAATATAAGGGCAGCCTCCTGCCGCCAGACGCGAGAAGGCCGAGGATGGTGATGCTCATGATGCAAGCCTTTTTGAGGTTAACTGTACATGCATACAGTTAACGATTTGGTTCGCTTGCGGTCAATCTCATAGGCACGACAATTCGACGGGTGACACCATGTGCGGACGCTACTCGATCTACGAATCGATGGATCACTACCTCAAGGAGCTTGCGCCAAGGCAGCTGGTGATCAATGGCTATGACCTCTGGCCAATCGAGCGGTACAACGTCGCGCCTTCTACGCGGGTGGAAATTATCCGGCCAGTGGGAGAGGGCTTGAGTGTCGATAAGGTTAAATGGGGATGGGCGCCGTTCTGGGCGAAGGGAAAGAGTCCTGACCCTATAAACGCGAGAGTCGAGACCGTCATGACCGGGAAATTTTTCAATCAGCTCTGGCCAGCTGGTCGCGTACTCGCACCGGCAAACGGTTGGTTCGAATGGGTCAAGGACGTGGATGATCCGAAGAAAAAACAGCCGTATTTCATTACGTTGAAGGAGCAGATACCGATGTTCTTTGCCGGCCTTGCTGAAGTACACGGCGGCTTGGAACCTGATGATTGCGGTGGCTTCGTCATCATCACAGCTGCGAGTGACCAAGGCATGGTCGATATCCATGATCGCAAGCCTTTGGTGTTGTCACCTGAGCACGCTCGCGAATGGATAGATCCCGACACCTCACCGGGCCGAGCTCGAGAAATAGCAATGGAGCACTGCAGGCCTGTTACGGATTTTCACTGGTACAAGGTTGGCAAGGATGTAGGCAACGTTCGTAACCAAGGCCCGCATTTAATTCAGCCCCTCTCACTTGTCGAAGACGTCGATGACTGATTTCAGCCGCAGTCTGAGAGCCGGCGTATCGTCAGCTGCACGCCAGCGAACTGAAGTATTGGCATGAGGTGGGGAATAAGGCTTTTTCATGCGCGACAATCTGATGTAAAAGCAGCCGGATTAGTCATGGAATTCCCGTCGCCTATTCGTACTTTCCTGCTTCAATCGTTGATTGTCCGACCTCAATCCGGGACGTATTTCACCACCATCTAGCCGGGTGACCTGTCGGAAGTTGGAACGACGCTCTGTGCCGGGAAGTCTACCTGTTACTGCTTATTGGTAAGGTACAGAGCAATGGATAAGACAATCACCGTCGATCAACTGGCTACCACCGACCTAAGATCAATCAACGTGATATGGCTCGGCGAAACTCATACCCAGCTATGCCTTTGGCGTGGCGAGCAAGTTTTCACCCACGAGATGATGAGCGAGGGCACCCACGATCAGAATGTCCGACACCTATGCTTGCAATTGGTCAACCCTGACGATCAAGCCACAGTTGCCAGCGTTGAGTTGATCGTGCGCGAACAGTTAAAAAGGATGGGGGAGGTGGGGGAGTTTTATCCGACTGAGGAGGCGGATACTCATCTATAGTCTCCTGCAACTCTGATAACAGAAAAGGAGTATCGGCTAGTCATGGGGCACTCAGTCCTCAATATCTAGCCTGCCTCCATTTTCACTATTTAAAATCGATTGCTCTGCTTGTTTCTTAGCCAAGCTGCCAAGGCGTAAAACGCTTAATTTCTTAGGTTGTTTTGACATGATTTCTCCACGAGCTGAGCAGATGCTAGACGCGGCGCTGGCCTTTTGATAGCGTGCACGCATCACATTTATGTGAGGAAAGAGTTTCAGGGAGTTTGTGCGCTGCTAAATCTGGCATAGTTGGTTGGCGGGTAAGGTGTAGCCATAATTATATTTTATTACTACTATTGGAGTTCTAATGCCAGGGGATACAGTTTCGACCCTCAGCCAATCCGATGTTATAGGGATAGCGGGAGCAATGGCTACGATTGTTGTTGGCGTTTTATCGTGGTTAATTTCTGCTGCGCACTCAAGGAAAACGATGCAGCGAAAAGAGCTGCAATATCGTATAAGAGTTACTTCTCTTGTAAATAACAAAATATTTAAAGAGTCGGAGAGTCTTGAGATAAAGTATAAGGGTGATGTGATAGATAAGTTGGTTTTTCTGGAGGTTGATATAATAAATAGCGGGAATGTTGCTATATTAAATCCTCCTATAAAAATCGAGTCGCGTGACTCTACGTATATAATTCCGGCCTATTTTGAAGATGTTCCTGATGGCTATGACTATCATTGGTCGGTTGAGCGGGAAGATGGTGAGACATGTCGAATAAAGGCTGATCATATCAACCCTGGTC
Organism: Pseudomonas sp. FP2196; assembly: GCF_030687715.1. Classification (GTDB taxonomy): domain Bacteria; phylum Pseudomonadota; class Gammaproteobacteria; order Pseudomonadales; family Pseudomonadaceae; genus Aquipseudomonas. Next base: position 4,586,840 of record NZ_CP117445.1, on the reverse strand, counting down.
AAATTATAAAAGCTAGGTTTTTAATGGATAATTTACCACCGGAAGAGCCAATGTTTACTTGCGCTATGCCAGATCTTAGCATTAAGCGAGCTTCTGATGTTGAAGTCTCATTGGTGGCAGGGAAGTTCCTAGAGGTTGTCTATCCGAGTTTGGCGAGCGCAATGAAGCTCGTTTTGAAATAAAATGCTTCTTTCCCGTATCGATGTAAAAACGCTAAATTGACATTCCAGTAACATTAAAGAAGGGTTCGATATGTCCAAACTCGCAGAATTTCGTCAACTCGAAAAACACCTCGCCGAACAGCTCCAAGCGCTCGAAGCCTTGAAGGGGGATGCTGGCCTCAAGAAAGAAATAGAATTCGAAACGAAGCTGCGCGATTTGCTCGCAAAATACGGCTATAGCCTTAAGGACGTGATCAACCTGCTAGATCCACAAGCTGGCCGTCGCGCTTCAGCCGTCGAGTCCAAGGTAGGCAGCCGCAGGCCACGCGTGGTCAAAATCTATAAGAACCCACACTCGGGCGAAGTTGTTGAGACTAAGGGCGGAAACCACAAGATTTTGAAAGGCTGGAAAGCTGAGTACGGTTCCGACACCGTGGAATCTTGGCTGGCTAAGTAAGACTGTTTGAGTGCAAACAATCAGGGCCCTGCGGGCCCATTTGATACGCAAGGATCACAGCCCGTCGGCTGGAACGTGAGGGATATATGGCGAGTAATGATGTTTATTGGTTCAGAATTGGCGGAGATCTAACAATCAGCTTCAATGAACCAGACTTCATCGATTTTAACTGGAATGACTACACCGCTTACGATCTCGGGGAGCAGATGAGCCTGAGAGCACGTAATGTTTCCTTCGAAAAAGATGGCAAGAAGGACTTCAGATCTGAAGCGGAAATTCCGGCTCAATTTATACATTCGAAGGGCGATGCTGTAGCACTGAGTCCTCAAGGATGGAGGCCGCTTGCTTTTATTCCTAATGGTGCATCTGTATTACTTGATAAAAATGCGTTCAGCACCGTTAAAAATCACATCGACTCGGATGGGAACCCTCAGGATCGTTCTATCAAGGTGGTGGTCGACTTCTGGCAAAATCGAGATTTCACTATTGACCTGAAGCCAATTCTAATGGAAGGGAATAATCGGCATAATAAAAAGCTTCCCACCTACGAGGAAATGTCCGCAGAGCTTGAAATATTTGAAGCTAAGCTGCGCCAAAGGCTTCCGAAAATAAAGGTAACAAATACTCCTGAATCAATCCGCAGACTGCATGAGGCAAGCGCAAGATTTTTCTATGGATTTGACGCTATCCTAGAGTTTATTGAAAAAGTCTATGCCAAGCTGGAGGAAGGCGTAAAGTTTACAAGGAACCTTGCTGGATTCAAGGATATCCTCGCACTAGCTACAGACGCAAACGTCTTAGATCATCACCTGATTTTCGCTGCAATTGTGTACAAGGCTGTCAGCGGCGAAAGACACAATCCTATCTATAAGCTTCTAAAATTCAACCAGCCGAACTTTATCCAGCAAGGCCACTCATTCAACGGCACGCTAGACATCTTTTCGCTGATACTGTTCTTGAGCGAAATCAGGAATCAGCGAGGTAATGCTTACTTCATAACTGCCGATAAGGATCTTATTTATCTCTGGAACGATATGGTCGGCTTTATGATCGTAGACGACCAGCCAGGGGTGCTTAATATTGATATGAATTATTTTCTGCCTGGTTTAAGTGAGGGTGACATAGCTGAGCTTGTAATTCTAATGGGCTGAGTTGCATGTAGTAATCGAAGGTAAAATTACAGGAGTTCTAATGATTCGATTAATAACGTTCATACAGGATTGTAAGATTCATCTAGGAGCCGCAGCTTCGTTCCTGATGCTTCTTGTTGTCAAGATAAAGATTCAGCCTCCGCCAGAGATGGCTAACTCGCTGGTCGTGGATTTTCTAGCATCAAAAAATTTTGAAGATATCACAAGTAATGTTCTTTCAAGTATAGTGGCGGCGTATATTTTCTATGTGTTCATAGAGTTTATTCCCGCTAGAAAGAGAGCGCGAGAAATCAAGCTCATACTTGAAAATCTGCTTGCCTCAATAGTGCTTAGCTATGAAAATAAACTCGGAAGTTACTCTTCTGCTGCATTATACGATCATAGCCTAGAGTGTCTAGAAAAGGCTTATCTCGACAGAGTGATTTCTATGGCTCAGGATGAAGCTGACTACAGTAGCCTTTACTCTACCGCGCTACATGCAGATAATATTTTGAATGCATTGGAGCAAGGGACGGTAATGGCAGCCTCCATATCTCCGAGATGCTCTATGTCTTGGATCAAGATTACCGCTAAAGCTCGTGATCTAGCCAGTATGGTTAAGGAAAGACCTAGACATGACTTTTTAACACCTGAAGATATGTTGTATGATGACCATGCTAGGTACGGGAGCGCGATTGGCTATGCCAAGCTCTATGAAGAATCCGTCAATCATATAGAGCGCATGCGAGGACGTTATTGGCCTTTGGTAGATGAGATTCGGTACTGGAAAGGAAATTACTCTCCGAGTAAGTTACGCTCAACTACTGGTTAATCAATGAGGGTAGGGGGGCAGACATTCAGATTTGTTGTAAAACCTCTCAATGCCGATCCCGGCGCACCAGGTCTTTGAAGCGCTCTCTGCTCTCAATGATCTGGTCGTGGAGTTCTTCCAGATTGATGTTCATACATCCTCCAGCGGACACTTGGAGGGTTTTGAGGGAGCTAGCGGGAGATGAACTGCTCTTCTTCTATTTCAGCTCGTATTTTTGGTCAGCGAAAGAAGAGCTTCATTATTTTTTCTCCAGTCATAAACCTAGCTGAATGGTAGCTTCTTTATATTACGCATTGTCGATGATATTAAGCTCAAGTTTAACGATAGGATTTTCGGTGTCACTCCAGTCGCAAAGACTGATATTGCCGTATGAGCTCAGGTGTGTCTCACGGTAATCAATCTTGCTAATAAATTAAATAGTTTTCGCAGTTTCTTTGCTAACAAACCTTTGGCAAAAAAGAAGGCTCTGGAGGGCCTCTATGCTTTCGGAAGTTTTGTCTGTTTTATAATTTCCATACTGTCCCCATATACTGTTTCATCACACCTGATAAGCATCTGTCTGTTGAGCGCTACGACAGTCTCGTTAGTTGCCTCTACTTTTCCATTACCCCAGTAGTCTGAGTCATTTACCATGTAGGCAAGAGTTGGGGAGATTGGGAAATACAGATCCGTATGTAAAGGAGGTATGCCGTTAGGTTTTCGATTGAGCACAGAGGGATGGACATTGATAACTGGGTTGTCACTCGTAATGAATCGGGTATCCGTGCTGTTGATGAGCCACACCACGTTTTTCGTCTCGTAGTACATGGCCGTGCTGTAGCCCATGTTGACTCCCACAAGGATCGCCATGAACCAGTTGTTTTTTTTGATCAAGTTGTTGATCACCTCATTATCTGAGCGAGCCGATGAGTCAACAATGTTACGGAAAGTTTTTGTTCGCGAGAACTGGTGCCCCATATAGCTGATCAAGTTGTTCAGCGCATTTTCTTCATGCAAAGATGAAAAATTGCCAGCTCTTAACGCATCAAGCGTCGGCCTAACGTCATTTTCAATCGTCGTGTGTAGTTCTTCGATTGTGTTGAATGTGATCTCATCGCGCTTGGCTTTATCTTTGATAGGATCAAGTACGCCGAGAACGCACGAGTAGACAATCATCCTTTTCAAAAAGCCATAATGAAGAGGCTGTGTTGCCGGTGCGCACAGGCTGATCCAATATTCAAGAAAATCAACATCGATATTGTCTAGCGGGGTCAGCTTATAGAACTCGTATTCACGAGCCAGACCCTTCGTGCTCACGGCCTGGATGTTTCCCTTTTTTGTTCTGTGGAAGACGTCTCTCTGGTTATGCGACCAGCCACGGAGGTAATGCGCCCAAATGTAGTGATTGCCACGCTTGATGTCCATCTTCGCTCCTTGTCCTGAAGGCATCTTGTCTGCGGCCCGGTTTGGAGTCAAACCGCGTTGCTTGGCCGTAGGCTCGGTGATAGGTTGCCGGAATGACTCAGCCCCTGTACGACCTCAAACTCTCTCGGGTTACTCGTGAGCACTACATTACCGGCGAGGCCGCGATCCCGTATCCGGACGTGACCACGGGTGTTTGAGGATCTACAAAAAACCACGCCGGCGAAGTGGTCTAAACCAAAGACGGCAATCACAAAACGCTTAAAGCTTGGAAGGCGAAGAACGGTGCAGCGACCGTCGAATTTTGGTTAGCCAAGTGATTTTGGTTTGAGTACAAAAGAGCTTGGGATGGCCCTTTTTTGGGCTCAGCATTTAGCAAGTTTACTGCGTCGGCAGCGCTCCGAGCAGTAACGTACATCTCCCCAGCAGCGTGCCCACTTTTTCCTCCATGTGAAGGGAAGGCCGCAGGTCATGCAGGTTTTGACTGGGAGCTGACTCTTTTTCAAAACGACGCACCTTCTTCTAAAATGTGGAGAGCATTTTGGCAGCGTTGCTTCATGCCTCATGGTTAGACCACAACGGCGTGGCGCTCTGCAACGCTACTCTGCGCTTCAGGGCATTCCACATTCAGAATGTCCTTGTGCTTTTGCAATCTAAGCAAGGCATCTGTGTCCCCGCTGCAGCCCGAAGGACATCATCCCGCTCGAACTGTCGCATGGCGTTGATTAAGCATCCTTTCCCGTGACAGTTTCGGTCAGAATGGAAAATCCAGTTCTTTCTGCACCGCAAATTCGCCTGGTGTCTTACCTCGTTCGAAAGCAATCAAATACGACATCTGGACAGTCAAGGGACTCGCATCTAACTGCTCGCCAGACACCTTCAGATGTACCTTGCGAGTCGCATATTGAATCGATACCTCAAGTCCTTGTAGTTCATCGATGACTTTCTGCATCTCGTCGTACACAGCAAATTTGGCGCTTTCTGAGTAATCGCTGGCGCAGTCTCTATAGTCGCGAAAATAGTCCACGAGGGACGCGAAGACCTCGTGGGCATCACGCTGCATTTCAAATCCAGGTTGGGAAATATCCACTGTGGAGCTTTCTGCAAGCTTAGCGAGTTGGTGTCCAGTCGACAGAGGATGTGCCGGCAAGGTGATGTAGTCGCGTTCAAGACGGGCTTTTTCTACTCTCAATTCCTCTTCCGTGGGGATGTCGAAGGGCTTGTTGAAAGCGTCGATATCTTCGACCTCAAAAGCAGCAGCGAGCGCACGCCGAGTATCAGCGCTTGCCGACTTGGCATTCTCAACTCGTTGTACAGTCCGTACGTTCAAGCCTGCAAGTTCGGCCAGAGTCTCCTGTGACCATTGAAAAACCTCCCGCATTTTGCGGATGAGAGCGGCGAACTCTTTGAGACTCAACACGCGAGGTTGGCTAAACGAGGTGTTTGTATTCATTTTAAGCTCCATCACAGGGTAGGTGCGGCTCATGATGAAGAAGCTGCTGATGACACAACACGACAGGAGCCCGACAGAGAACCGACAAGGCCTGATGCTCTGCTGAGGTTACGATGAATTGAAGCTGGCTACAGACACGTGCACCTCTCCGCTCAGCTTAGTCGTGATAACGTCGTCCGAACCCATGATCCTAGTCCAGGCAGGGGAATGACAATTACCTACCAGGACAACGAAATGGACATTCGGTACTTCCTTGAACAGCGGCTGGCTTTTATCAAGCAGCTTTATCTGAATGGGACGAGCCCGTTTGACGACCGCAAAAGGAAAATTGAGAACGAAGAAGCCCCCTTCATCCCGCCCTATAGCGAAGATGGGGAACCTGCATATTTGAATGAATGGCTAGAAGCTGATTCATCAGTGCAGGTGCTGGGTAGCGCATGCTTATCAATGATTGCTGCGTCACTACACTTATATTTAAAAGAGTGGGAGCGTCAGCTTGGGCCTGCTCCAGGGCCTTCACTCAAATCAGAATTCAAAAATGGCGGATGGCCAAATGGCTACAGAGCATTCTACCTGGCTCATGGTTCAGACCGGTTTGAGGATGGCCCATTCGATTTCGCTTTGATTGAAGAACTCGTGCTGGCGAGGAATAGCATCCAACATCCCGACTCCCTGATCTTCGAAACATCTCGATATTCTGACGACGCGCTCCAGAAGATGCCAAGCCCATTTTTCGTGAGTGATCGAGAGAAAAACTTGATTGAGGAGGCAGATGACGAGAGTCGGCAATGGCTATATCGCCCCCACATTCACATCACTACCGAGAAATTTCTGCACGCTGTTTCACAGGTCTCTGCATTCGTGAAGTGGCTAGAGGATCAAGGGGAGAACATCTTGTATAAGCGTTATCTTGAGCGAAAACGTCAACGCGAGGTAGACGCTGGCTCCAATCCTTTCTAGCCTCCGGCAGAGAGTTCTTTCCCGTTTAAATCTTAAGCAATGGTTGGTCAGAACGAATCCAAATGATCAGCAAGGTCGAATAAATACTCAAGGGATCCTTTGTGCCTTCAAGTCTAGTAGACATTATTACCCGCGACCGGGGCGCGCAGGCCTATACCGATTACTCGGAGTTTCAAATTACTGATCCTGATGTAATCGTTAGCGCTGCGAGGCAAACGCTCGATTCGATCCCTCCATCGTTTGGTTCTTGCGTCATGGTCAGTGCTGGCTTTACTGCCATTCTCAAATCTAAAGGTATACCCGCCGTTGTCGTCCTCGGAGACCTGTTGATTAACGGCCAGTACGCTTTTGAATGTCGAGGGAACATTCCAGGGGCGACCTATGAGGGAGAGTTCGTGGAAGCCAAGTGGGACGGTCACGCCTGGGTAATGCTCGCAGGTATCCTCTGCGACCTGTCGATCTTCCGAAGCGCCTACGCCACTAAAACGCCAAGCAACCTCAAAACCTTCATCAGCCAGCAGTTCGGTGAGAACAAGGGAGCACTGATGTGTCCCCACGACAGTTTGCCGGTCGGCATGGAGTTTGTGCCCAAATTTGCTCTCAACGATGCTCAGATTCTGGGGATTCTGGACGGTTTGTCCAAGCAAGCACTTGAGAGCTAAGTGACGAAATTCAAGGTGGCATTCACGGCTGAGCCGGGAGCTGAATACGGCTAGAAAATAAGGGCGACGCTGACATCAATGCGAGATTAGCCAGGCTTCCATTTTTTTCAGTCTGCCCATTTCGAGAAGCTTCGGTTTTCCTAACTCTAAAAGCATGAGTAGCTCTTGCCTGCCCTCTGGTGAGGGAAACCATTCAGCGACCTCAACATTGCAGTGCCTGGACTCACTCAGGGCCCATTTCACAACCATGTCCGCCGCAGCTCTGTAATGATCCGCAATGAAGATAGTGGCTCCCTCCACTGGCCATCCGCGCTCTGCCAGTTGGAGGGTTACGTCAAGGATTCCCGAATTCCCAAAAAAATCAGAAGTGTCCGGATAATGGATGCCTGCCAACGATACCTTCGCCACACCCGCTTCTCGGTCGAAGTACGACATAAAATGCCATCCACCCGTTGTACTCCCAGCGTGCGGAAAATTGATGGCGGCTTTACCCGTGATGTAGTGCTCGCGTGAGACGCGTTTGAGATCAAAATCGAACAGTGGCTGCCTCATGGGAGCTTTTTGAGCCGGGCTAGACCCTGTTTGATATGACCAGCGTTCTCACCAATTGTGTAGAGCGCGCCACGAACGTTGTCCCCGACCTCCGCATGCCCCTGGGCTTCGACCTGGAGGGTCAGCTCCATGAGAGCAGCCTCAAGGGCGAGTTGGTTTTGGTACATCCTTTCCAGGACATCTGATAGCGAATACTCAGCCTGCATTTGGTTCACCTCCATGTTGGGAACAACAGCATAGCAACAGGTGGATTCTGAGTGGGAGCAGCTAGTACCCACTCCAATCCGCGCATGGACGGAAAGGGTTCATCGCTGGCCATGGCATCTTGATAGTCTCCAAAGGCCGCAAGCCCCACTAGGGGAGGTAATCCCATAGGGACAGTGCTTTGAGTTTAAGAGTGCGGTGCCAGATAGATGAGGGTCACCAAGCACTAAGCTCATGCTCAGGCTCAATTGAAGGTTTCTTATGATCTGAATAAAGACGAAGTTATACATGGCTCATGGATAGGGAATTAAAAAACAAATCGATAAAAATTTAACAACGATCTATTAAGCTATTTGGCGATAGGTGCTATGCCGTTTAGGCGGCCCCAGCATCAAAGATAAATTAGCAGAAAAACTATAGAATTCCACAAAATCGGATTTTTAACGAACATTAGAAAATGCTCCATCGTCTACTGGACGACATGCCGACTTGGTACTACTGTTGTTATGACGCAAACTCAAGAGCTTATAAATCTATATCAGCCGTACTATTGAAGCGGGCTTTGCGCGCGAGAGAGACGATGGTGAAATAGTGCCACCTTTAACTGTAACTGTATCAATATTGAGAATACCGACACTTGGTTGTCCAAAGAGCCTATCAGAGGAATACTGCTATGCGCAGATTTTTGGTTCAACGATGGAATTTGGCTGTTAAGTTAAGTGGAACACTGGTCGCTCTGCTTATTCTTCAAGGATGCGCTAACCTTGAAGAAGTACGAGATTTCTCCAATCAATCCGCCGCACTGGCTGCAGCACCACAAGCTGTTGATTATTGGGTGGGCTGGGGAGAACGTTCCAAGAGATTTGACGCAATTCTGAATCGGCTCCCCCCAAAAAACGGTATCAAGGCAGAAGGCCCTGCTGGCCCCGACTCATCGCTCACAAAGCCTCAAATTGAAGCAGTGAAATCACTTCACGCACTACTGGCCGCTTATATGACCAAGCTGGGCGCATTGGCAGATGATGATTTGGTAGATGTTTCCAAGCAAGTAAATGGGCTAGTCACTAATCTTGATGCGCTGCCTTTAGTCACGGATGAGAAGAAAAAAGCTAACGCGGCCTACGGTTCTATTTTGAAGCTGGTTAAACTACCATTAAGTGCGTATAGGCACTATAAGTTAAAAGAATTAATTATCGAAAATGATGAGTCAATCCAACAGCTGACCAGTATATTGGCCACCTCCCTAGGCAGTGTTTCCATGTTCATAACCGCTGAAAAATACAGCGTGCTGAGCTGGTACGACGAGACTACCCGTCAATATCCGATACCAGCAAACTTTACTAGCGCCTTTCAGTGGGAAAAAGATAAGCGCTCCATAGTCGAGATCTACGATAATAAAGCTGAAGCAATTGCTGCATACGACGCGGCTTTGCGTAAGGTGGGTGAGATGCATCACAAAATGGCAACGGAATTGAATTCATTCAACACCGACTCATTCAAACGATTGGTAGAAGAGCTTAAAGCGGCAAAAAAAGAAATATCAAAAGCTCGCGAGGAATACAAGGCGGCATTCAAAAACTAATTAGAGGTATGTATCATGCCTAACAAAATATTGACTGCAAAAGAATACTTTAACCTAGCCAATCAATATCTAGCTGTTTACGTAATTGTAAATCAGGAGCTGCAAAACCCATTAACCACGCTTTCTTCGGCAGAACTATCTGATCTCTACCAAGGAAGCAAGCCGTTAATCAAAATTGCCCAAGAGTTTCAAAAAATGGGTTTTATAGCAATGCCTACCGACTTACATTCTTCTGTAGATGATCTAGAGAGCGCAGTCGAAGCAGCTGCCAATGCGATAAGCAATATAACTATAGTGGGCAAAATTATAGAGATTATTGCCGACCTTGTCGCTATTGGTGTTGTAGTGGCTGTCCCTGACCCAAAGATTACTAGCCTGTCTGTCATTCCGGCGCTTGTGAAAGAACTGTACGATGATGTGAATGTTCTTGCTGGCGGTTAAGACCAGGAAATCCCTTTCCTAGTTCATTCTGGGAAAGGGATGACAGTAACATCAGGTATCATTGCTCAACTCGCAAACATACCAGAATCAATTACTAAACTTTATTAGCGCCGTTCCAGATATTTTCCTATAAATGTTCCGACATACCGGAGTGCTGATGAGGGATTATCTTCCTGAACGCAGCGAACTTTTGAGGCTGACCAGAAGTAGCGCGTTTTGACCTACGGCAGTCTGCTGGTAGACCAAGCCATTTCAAGTCGCTTGATTGCGTCGTCGTCCGTTACAGCAAAAGTCTCACGCACCGGCTGCATTGTTCGGCCAGCCACCTATCATCGTCTTCCGAAGACTCCGCTTCCCATTTGTCGAGGATCGCGCTTATTCCATCAAGTTGGCTTTGGCGGAGTGAACCCTTGAATAGGGATTCACGGATATGGTCGAAGAAAAAATCTCTGTTGATACTCATCGGAACTCCCGAGTAAGCACGACTGTCATTCACCACGGGCGCCCATTCCTGTGCTAGTAGAACCGCCTCCTTTAGTCATCTCAAACTCGCATTGAGGTTGGCATTCGTTCCATATATCTCTAACATTAATATTTTTTTGACTTGATGCAACGCTTGTTTTGTTTATTCCTATTTTTTTTAGGTTGTCGGCGAGCACCTTAATGAACGGGCAATTTCTGTTTCGCTCATATACTTCAAAAAACGCTTTGCTCTGCCAATTAGCTTTATCTTTATTTCCAGAATAAAAAGCATCTTTAGTTTTGTCGTAGGCTTCTTGGGCGTCCTCATCTGCAGTAGCACAATCCTGGTTGTCGCCAGCCTCGGCCATTGTGGTGAATGAAAGAAGCCCTAGCAATAGCGCAAGCATCAGTGTAATAGCTTTCATTTTAAGGCTTCCCAACTGCTTCCAAAGACTCGTTGTATTGTTTTCGTAGTTCCGATGATGTCGGCAGTAAAATAGGTGGCGGTGAGTTGGTCTGTGCTTCTTTTGGTTGCGCACTTCCTGAAGTGATTTTGATACGCTCAGGCGACGTGTAGTCATGTGTAGATCGAGCAAATAACGCGGCGACAATGATGATGCCGCCCATAAAGATTCCAACAATACCTGGAGTATGGGTTGCCACCAGTGCTTTAAATGATTCACCAGCAGCCGGTATAGCCTGAAGAGAAATTCTATGTGAGTCACTGCTCGAAAAGAAGGAAACTGCCAAGCCACCGAAGATAATCCCGGCACCTATCAGCATGGCCAGCAATCGCAGGAGCGTATTGTTGATTAATCCAAGGCCGGAAAAAGTGAACGCTAGGTCATCACCACTGTTGGCATCAATGATCGAAGTCGTTCTAAAGATGGAAGTGGCAACCAACCCGATGAGCAGAAGGCCTGCGATTCCAAGGGCGATGCCTACGCCTTTCCACATTCCGGCTTGCCACGCAGACCAGTGAAAAATATGCATCCGTTTATCAACGACTTCGTCATTTACTGGGAGAGACGCAGTGACAGTAGGGGGGGATGGGACGGATGCAGTGGCTGGCTCTACAGCAGCGTCTTGATCGGTGTTGGACATATCAGAGCCCCTTGAATGGCTGAGCGACCCTCAATATGCCGAAACCGGCAGAAGCCGCATTATTTCTGACCACGCCTTTAGAATCTCAGCTGACAAACCATACTGACATGCCTGCTGATAAAGCTTAGCTATTAACGTTTGCTTTGCAAACCAAGACAGTTTGTTCAGCCATTCATGCCTGTCACCAGCCTAGGAAAATCCATCAGCCTAGTGAAAAATTGAAAGCATGAAAAAATCTGTTTAGGTCATCGACGGCTTTTAATTGGGTGATGTCCGATCCTGCTTCCAATGTCCAAGGGGTAGATCCGGATGAATTTTTTGAGGCGAGTTACTCAAGCGATTTAAGCGAACCATGGAGTTCTTTCGGATTCATTTCAAGAATTTTGCTTGGCGATCAACATTTAAATTTTCTACGTTCATGCGATAGAATTTGAAGAACGCACCAAAGCTGCACCCTTCGATATTTCCAGATTCTTCAATTAGCACGGGCATGGGTAGGCCATCGCTCGGATCAGAGCGTCCGAAGCATTCGCCACTGACCTGGTGAGGACATCCATTAGGTATCCCATACATCGCGAATCCACATGCGAGGCTATGCACGACTCACTTTCATCCAATCACTGCGTCTGGATTACGACGAGGCTTTGGGCTATTTACTCGTGGATAGGTGACACGGGGTCAGTGCAAGCGGAGCGCGCAGACGGGAGGATGGAAGCCCACAGGGCCAAGACTCGGCAACGGCGAGTCTTGGTTCACGACAGCCCGTCTCCGTAGGGGCACGCTAGGCCGTCGCTGCCCTATAGTTCCTTCAGAAGACGCTCAAGCGTGTGGTGTTCCACACAGATAACAACGCAATGGGATCTGTACCGAACCGATCTCCCGAATCGAACGACCAACGCCGTCCATCTGGGCTTACGCATCCTTCTCAGTAGTCAAGTGTTCATGAGCGGCACCAACCTGCGCTAAACGAGCAGCATCCTTGGCCTCTTTGAGCCTCTGCTCAGCATGCATAGCCGGATCGTCGTCCAATAGCAATGGATAGCCTAATAGTGAGAGAGCTTCGGCTCGTTCTTCGATGAGCAAGCGTTCAGGATCACGAGCCATTTGGTAGGCTCTTCCTGGTACACGTGGAATTTCAGTCATTGATGTTTCCTTAGACGCTGGCAGGCTTACCCTTGTCCGAGGCTACACCTAGCCACGAGCACAAAAGGAATCAGATAACCGAAGTAGCGGACTGAAGCTATCCTGGATTCTGAAAATTCAAACCAGGAGAGCTTCGGCAAGCGGAGCGCGCAGGCGTGCGGGATGTCCGCCCGAAGGGCCGAGACATGGCCTGCCATGGCTAGGTTCACGACAGCCCTGCGTCTACGGCGCCACGCCCTAATCGTCAACCAGCTCCAACCAATCTGCAGGAAGCTGAAATGACCGGCGATAAACTCCGCGAACTTGAGAGGAATAGGCGAAAGGCTCTTTGGGCGCTTACCAACCTCCACCCTGGTGATCCCAATGCATCCGACCTCCTTACCATCCTCGATGATCTCGATGACCAAGAGCGAAAAGACACCTCCTGTAGCGATAAACCACTCGAACTCGTTGAGGTTCGTAATTCTGTCTCGGTGATACGCCATAACATCGGAATCGACATCATTTTGGAGCAGACTATTCCGCAACCCTGGAGAGAGCGTTTCTACCAGGCAAGCATCGGGTCGACCAGGTTGGTTGATGGGCATTACGCTGCAGACTGGGATAAGTTCCTGGATGGTTGGGACGCAGAGATGCGGCACCTAAAGCAGCATAGGGCTTCCAGATACACGCATAGAACAGACTGAGCGGGTCACGGAAGTGGGACAAGACGACGAAGGCAAGGTGTACTGCGATAGCAGATCAGCGCTCGTTGCTCCAGGTGCATCAGAAACAAGTTGACCTCTGCCAACGCGACCTCCTTTCTTTCCATCGATACCTCCATTGCTACGAACTCATTGTTAACGCGAGGTTGGAGCAGTATGTAGGGCAGCTGGCGCCACACCACCATATCAGCCCAGTCCTATGCTGAGAGGTACCGCTCGTTACGTCGAGGAATCTCTCCAATTAGAGGCCGGAAAGGTTCGGAAACTCTTTCGCCATGAATTCCTCCACGAATGAATTCACAGGCGGTGGCTCAGCGTAAATACCAGTCAAATATTTAGGATCAAAAATTACGTCATTTTTTGAAGAAATGTTTATCTCTTGGAACGTTCTTGTTTTCCCAGGAAACTCATATTTCACCTGCATGAGATTCCGGCGTCCCTCAGGCAGATTCCAATACTCATTTGTATTCGAAACGCTACCCTTATAGAAAAATCTGAAGCCGTAATCCCGAAGATAGCGCTTATCTTTCGGCAAGGGCATGAAGTCCATGAGGGTCAGCAGCACAGCCAGCACATCTTGAACGCGCATGCCCCGGTAACCCCACATGCCATGGCGGCTAGCATATTTGAGTATCTTGCTGAAGTCGTAAATCGAGGCGTACTTAATGATCCGGTTAAACTCCACCCAGTGAAACTTCCAAGTCTTGAAAAATGCGTTTTTAAGTGCGAGTGCTGCTTGCGGGTCAGCGTCGACCGGATTGAGCCGTCGATATGCCTCAGCGTTGAAGTCTTTTGCAGGACAGAAGCTGCTGTTGCCTAGGTGGCTAAAATTAGGGATGCGGTGCTGGCTATGCTCAGCGCGAAGGTACACGTCCTGGTCACAGATATCGCATAGCGCGTAATCACGGTGCCGCTCATTACCTTCCCCGTCGATGGGCTTACCATAAATTTCTTCATACCGAGCAGCGGTCAGAACTTGGCGTGTGATTCGATGTAGAGCGGTGCGCATAAGATTTCCATATCAAAGACCTGATTTTCTCAGCAAAGCGGAAGCTCATCAATCCGGAACTGGTACCACTGCGTTGTCTTTGCAGTTCAGGCCGGCTGCAGAATAGGTGTGCCCGAGCAAATCAGAATTTTTTTGGCTCCTCGCGTCAACGCGACGTAGAGGTGGTGAGCATCCATCCCTTGAGGTTCAAGGATCACCGCTACATCCGCCTCAAGCCCTTTCAGCAATAATGTGCTGCCTACAGCTCGACGGTTTAATGGCCTACCTGTAAATCTGGCCTTGTCACGAATTTGAAGAACTGCCTGATGGAAGGTGTGCGTTCCTGACATAGCCATTCTTAACGCAGCTACGCAACATCTCAGCATTTCTGGGCGATACAAATGGGTTTCAGGTAGTCCCGAATATCGCTCTAGAAGATCAGCGGCACTTCCTAAGCTCGGCGCTTGACCATATGTGACTGTAGCGTGTTCAAGCGGGGAGGGCGCAGTACGGTTCCTACCATTTAGGATGCTTTGAATTCTAGGTAACAAGGCAGCTGGGCCGATGCCGGTCATTAGGCTTGCAGTAAATCGAACCAAGAGAACCAACGCTCCCGCCGCGCCCGGATCGAAGTTTCTCGAGAAGCTGACGAGATCGGTCAGCTCCACGTTTTCGACGACTGTCGCACCTGGTATCTGGCTTGTCAGTCGATGGCGGCTGTTTACGTTAATGGGGTCTGCAATAATCAGTACGTTTTCCCCTTCCTGCACCCGCACCATGGCAGCATTCCGGCGTTGCTGATCTGCGTTTGCATGCGTCGTTTGAATCCACTGGATATCGGCAGGAGCACCCCGCAAATCGACTGAGTGCCCGGCCTCCAACAGCCTTCGAGCTTGGAGTAACCAAGTGCCGATATCTTCCCTGCCTACACGGCGCCACCGCCATGGAGTGTTCAGCATCCCTATGGCAGGGAAGTGAGGCAGGACATCATGATTCCAATCGACCAGTCGATTACCGCCGAAGCCGAAAATCGCCTGCATCGGATCGCCTAGAACGTAGGTAGGTAGCGCTTGGCCAAGCCAGGCGACGATCACGTGCTGAGCTTGGTTGCAGTCTTGGTACTCATCCACAATCACGCGAGAGTACGTGGCTTTCAACACTCCGCTGATGTGACCTGCGCTCAGCAACTGCCCTGCAGCTGCTCGAATTGCGGGATAGTCATTGCGACGATCCAGCAGCAAAAGAATCGCTGGATTATGCCCGCTTCGCATCGGAAACTTGCTGATGATACGAATGCAGAATCCGTCCAGAGTGCCGATGTCATAGGACGCGCCTGGTATTCCTGCCCGTTTCAAACGGTTCCGCAAAGCGGCGACGCCGGCGTTGGTGTGGGTGAGCACGAGTACCGGCTTGGCTTCTCGGTGCTCGGCTAGGGTATCGGCAATGAGGTGGGTCTTTCCGCAGCCAGCTGGGGCAGTAACTGAGCCACGAGGGAAGTCGAATAGTCGGATCTCAGGCGGCATGAATCCAATCCTTTATCCCTTTGATGATTTGCTGGAAGCCGACATTTGAGTTGGCCAAGTGGGGCCCTATGATGTCTTTCGCTACGTATTGATAGGACGTCACCGACTTGAACCATCCATTCCTCCTGATCCGCGAGGCGATTCCCAAAAACCTGCGCTGCTCAGGTTGATAAGGGTTGAGCTGTTGGCGGCTATCAAGCACTTCGTTCAGGGACAGCCGGCCTTCTGATTTCGACCGGACATGTTCAGCTACCAGCTCTTGCCCTGGGTCTTCGAGCGCCTTGGTGATCAGGGCATCCAAAGCCGCGTCGGGCAGGCTGGCAAAAAGCTCATCCTCCAATGCACGGCCAACTCCCCAGGTTATCGACCGTCCTCCGGCAGCGAGAAAGCTTTGTAGAACCCCTGGGGTGGGTGGTTTGTCAGCGTCAACGATGGCTAGGATGCGATAGCCCAGTCCGAGTAAAGCGAGACCCCGGTTGTAGCAGTTGTCGGTAGAGCCGCCGTTAACGTCGACATAGGCTCCTCCCAGCGCCATGAATGAGGGTAGTCCCTGTGTTCCCCAATAAAGATCCAGGCCACGGACGAGACCAACCTCGCTAGCGCCTTCGCAGACAATCACATGCTTTGCCAAGAAAGCCTCAGGATCAGCCCTCAGCGTGCTCTGGACGTCGTTTGACGTTCCTGCCATGCGTACTTCGTGCTGATCACCTCGCTTACGCACGATATGAAGTTGATTGCCCGATAGCTCTCGTAGAGCCACCGGGGAGTGAGTTGTCACGAACACCTGGAGGGGCGGTACACTTTCCTTCGCCCCCATTGAGTCCAGAAAACGTATCAATCGATGTGGTTCGAGGCCGAACTCCACTTCGTCTACCAGCGCGATGGAAGCCGCTTGAGCTGCTCGCCGTTGAAGACCTGCAACCAGAAGTCGGGACGAGCCGGTACCAAGCGATCTAAGGGGGATACCCTCCGCATCGTGTAAGGCTATGGCGCCATCTCCAATTGATACAGAGTGCGCATCAAGCAGTGCCTGAGCACCACCACCGATGGGTACTCCAAGACTGTTTGCGGTTTCGGTGACGATATGCAACGGCTGTTGAAGCTCTACTCCTGCCTGGTTCCCAAAGCTTGCTCGAGCTTCTCGGGCCGCTGCGGCTAGCGCTCCACCGAGCGCAGCGCGCTCCTCCGTCAGCTTGTTCAATATTGAGTTACGACTCCAGGACAGATTCATACTGGCAAAACTACCGATGCGAGCAGGCGCGAGACGGGCCCGATCCTTCCACGCGAGACCACGCTCCAGTCCTTGCTCGGCGGCTCGCTCTGAATGGAGAGTCCAAATGGGCTCCAAGTCACTGTCGACTTTCAGTCGGAGTGTTAGAACGGTTTCTAGACCCATCCTAGGTTCGTCTTCGATATTGCCTGTGGCGGGATCGAATCCGCGCAGGAAATCTCCATACGTGTCCAGATTGATCAGATCATCTGGGAGGGCGCCAATGGTCGTATTGATTACAATTGGCGTGGTGACATTCAAACCATAAAAGTCTGTGTCCCCGATGGGCACGCTTCGGCGTGCTCCCAAGCACATATCAATGGCATCTAGAATGCTGGATTTTCCGCTGTCACCTGGGCCTATGAGGCAGTTAATGCCTGGAGAAGGTGTCCACGTGAGAAGTCTGATAGATCGAAAGTTTTGGATCTCAAGCTTGCGAATCCTTGCCATTGTTTTGCGCCTCTCTTCCCAGCATCCGTTCTAATGCCTCCCTGAGCATAGTCTTGTGCCTGCATGTCACCACTCGGCGGAGATATGAATTGTTCAGGATGTTGCGCAGATAAGTTGCAAGTGCCCCGAGGCTGCAAAGACCGCATGTGGAACGGTGGGTCGCGGTTGCCTACTCAAGCGCGGATAATTCTGGCTCTGCATCATGGCTTCACTGCGGATCCCACAGCCACCTAAACGGGCACCACCTCTTCTTAGCGTCGCTACCCTGTTGACAATGCCGGGTGCTTACCATGATGCTCGAATTGGGCTTATTGGCGCAGTACCCAGTTTTGGACTGGGCTCTCGGATGAACAATTTGCTTTCAAATCGAGCAAAAAATGGGCCAGCCGTGCTCCAGCCGCCACATCCTTTCATAGTGCTTTGCGTGCAAGCCAATGTAAGTTTGTGAGTCGGCATCACGGTGCGAGGAAAGCGCGGACGTAGCTACATAAGAGACTCGCCAGCGTTCAAGGTTATTCAGCGTCGAGTCTGAAATGTGCAAGCTACCGGTTCCATTTCCCCCATTGAAATGTTGGCTTATTCGGGAGCGAAGAAAAAGCTTCTCGGCGATGCCGTTGTACACCAGTCTGAAACCTTCGTGTTTGATTGAGCACACGTTGGAAAGCCCATCATGAAGGCCTGCGAGGAGCGGTAAGTCTATTGCTTTTTGCTTATACCCTTTCTGGGAGGCAATGAGCTCTTCCGTCGAATAGTCAGTGTACAGCCAGTAAAATCCAGACTCATTGGTGGGCGGTGGTAAGACGCCCCTTTCATTCCCCTGGTACTCCAAATTGCCTCGCGAATTCCTTCCTATACGCTGAAAGGTAACAGTGCGAAGACTCTCAATACGTGCGGTTAGATTTTTTGGCATGACTCACCTATGAGTGCGGTGGTGGCACGTAATTTCGACACTTTGCCAATGACCGGGATTAGACGACGTAAGTTACCACCATGGGAGTCTCTAAAACAGACGCCCTGCTCTAGGAAGTGCGGTAAGAGCTACCACCCAGAGCAGCGCCGCAGCAAATTGCAAGCACTCTGTTGCTAGACCCGAATGGTAAGTATTCCTGACCCACAAGATTAGTTAGTAGGATTTCCTCCAGTCAAAAGCTGATGGCAAACAGCATTAGTGGCAGAATGCCTCGTCGCAGTTATGCGCAGCACTCAATCAGACAGGGAGAAATTCGTGGGAAAACCTGAGAATCTCAAATCCAATGATAGCCAGAACGATGACTTATCACTCCCCGCTTGGGCGCTTGAGGAGTGTTTCCCTGATGCCAGCCACCTTCTCAAACCGTCCAAAATCAAAAGTGCAGATGACCCGGACGTGCTAGTCGTATTAGACACGAATGTGTTGCTGGTGCCCTACAAGGTAGGCGGGCGAGAGTTTAAGGAAATCAAAAACGCGCTTATGGGCTTAGCCAAAAGCGGGCGACTCAAAGTGCCAGGCCGTGTGATACGCGAGTTTGTGAGCAACCGAGATGGCGAGTTGTCGAATATCCTTAAAACTGTCCAGGACAAAGCCAGTTCAGCTCGTAATATCGTTGGCGGAATTCCCCACTGCTTTAAAGAGTTGGTAGAAGCCGCTCCTGCTTTGGATGCTGCTGAGCAATTGAAGAAAGCGGGCTCCGAATATGCGAAGCGACTGCAGACGCTGATTGATCGTATGAAGGGCTGGCGTGGAGACGATCCAGTCACTCAAGCGTACGACGAAATCTTTTCAGAGAACGTTGTAATCGATACAAAAATCGACCGATCAGAAGTTGATAAGGACTGGAAGGCCAGGCGTATTCTTAAGAGGCCACCAGGTTACAAGGATGCAGGCAAGGATGACGGTGGCATCGGCGATTATTTGATTTGGCGCACGATTTTAGAAATAGGCGAGAACCATAAGCAAGATCTGATTTTTGTTACAGGGGAAGAGAAAGCCGACTGGTTTGTAAGATCCAACCGCGCGGGTGTTTATCCTCGTCCAGAGCTCTTGGATGAATACCGCAGGGCTTCAGGCGGGAGAAATTTGCAGATCCTTCACCTAGCGGAGTTGCTCAGTCAAGTCGGAGTAGAACTGGAAGTGGTCGAAGATGTACGGGAGGTTGAGGCCGCTGAGGCCGAGGCTATTAGAAGGGCGGCGCCAATTGCTATCGCTGATAAGGGACTTGAGTTCATCACCTTTGATTACTCCACGCAAAACGGCGAGATTAGAATACATTCTCGAAATGGCCAGTATTTCGATATCAGTTTCAGCAAGGCAAGTGATGATTCCATTCACATTTACAGTTGCCCTGGAACACGAGTGGCTCGCGTCAAAAACGCTAAGAGTAACCAACCATTGTCATTTGACGCCTACGACAGCAGTTCACGTAGCTATACGGTAAGGACAGGGGAAGTCTTTCTTGTTCGAAACCTAGAAGGTGGTGTTTTGGCTGCGAGGATTTATAGCATCGCTGACGATTCTCGTGGCGCAGATAGTGATGAGGTAACGTTCGGCTATTCGACGTTCCAATCTCACGAGCAGGTAATAGCGCCTTAACTGATGTGATTGTTGCTTGGTTGAAGCGCTCGTCGCGCTCAACGCAAGCTCGGGCTGCGAGAATCAAAGACGCTTGTAAGCTGCCAGCGACATATCCTAATAATTCAGCACTACAGGCGCTCGTGTGCGCATTTTCGGTGATGAATGGGATGTCGCTACGGCCAGCGGCACGGGTAACCATTTGTCGGCAATGGTGCCTGGCTGGTCGGGGACGAAGCGCCGCCCGAATCGAAGTCAATTGAAAATTTTCGAGGAAGATGGGGATCTTTGTTCTTCGGGCTCCGACGACATGATGGGTTGGTTAGGGCGCTGTGAGTAAGGCATGCTGACGTTGAAAATCGCAGGCTCTGGAGCAGAACCTGCGTTTCGTAATCAATGCGAGGGCATCAGAGCGAAGCTAAAGGGGGCGCCGAATTTTGAACATGCTGACAAAGCGCTAATCATCCGAGCGCTGGATCATATTCTGGGTATAGGCTGCGATGGGCGGATCATCTTGCAAAGGTTATGATGTTTTAATGTCAGCGTTCTTGGCTTGTCCGTCGATGGCCTCTAATGATATGCGCTTTTCCCATCGTGATAGTTGGGGAATGAATATCCGAACAAAGTTTTTAAATATGCAAATCTCGCTCACGCTGATCAAATACATCTTTCCTACGGATATTTTTTCATCATTAAAGAAGTCATCCATTAAGTCGTGCTCAAAAAGATGCCAGTCGATAGGAAGCTTATCATATGCCTCGATGAATTCTTCGCGTTTTCTGGCAAGGTTTTCCTTGTCCTTTTCATTAATGTAGCCAAAGCTGTGAGCATATATGTTTCTGACTTCCACATAGAATTCCCACAGTTTTATTATAAAATTTCGTGGCATCTTGAAATCAGTTTCAAAGTGCTCGATGATACCTGGCTTGTCCTTCAATGCTTTGCCTATTACACTTTTGGTATTATCAAGGTTTACAATAACTTTAAGATGGTCTTCTGTTACAGAAAAAAGATATAGGAATTCAAATACGTTAACTAATCCTCTTATAACTTTGTTCCAGCTTTTTTCCGTTGTTGAATTTAATATTTCTTTTAAATCGATTTTCACATTTTTATCATGGTATCCGTGAATGGATAAGCCTCTATAGAATAACATTTCGTTGTGTTTGCGGTCTGTTGATGCGAAGTCGGCGACGATCTGGTTAAGCATGTCTAGAATATCGATACTATTTAGTAAGTCGTCGCGTTCTTCTTCGTTTTTGCAGTCCTTTATCCCAATTGCGTACTCCATTTGGTTTTCGAGGATGTGTTCGTTTTGTGATACTTGCGTAGTTAGGTAGCTTAAGAATAAATAGTTGCTTAACTGTGATAAATTGAATGCGGTCGAGAAGCCCTTATACCAATCAGCGTGTTCAGCAGAGTAATTTTCAATTGTGGGTATATGCATGTTTAGCATAATTCTTCCTTGAGTGAGTTGGCTTGGTACATCGGGTGGATGTCAATGTGCCATATTTGCGTGCACCGTTCAATGGGCGGAAAGCCGAAAAGGTCTTATGCTTGGCCTTGAGTAAGTCGCCATGATGGTGTGCCCAAGGCCTAAGAGATATCTTGTCTCCGTAGGGTGCACTGCCTATTAATAGCGGTGGTGCGGGTTAAGTCTTATAGCTGTGGATAGTTTTGAAAAATTTCGGCTCGGCTAAGTTACATTTAATATCGAAATTAGAAGCTTATCGAGGTCTTCCAGGCCGAGGAAGAAACCGCCTAGGCCTGCCCCGGCCAGCGTTCTAGACGGCAATCGCCAAGGCAGCATAATGCGTAAAGATCTGAGGGGGCAGGACATGTCAGGGATACGACAGCACTTCATTCCAAGGTTTTTGCAGAAAGGGTTCAGAACTCAAGGTAACGGCAAAATCGTCCGATGCTGGGTACCAGACGAAGGACTGCAGTGACTTCGTGATCCAGAACGTCCTGCCTCAGCTCAACCTACCTGAACATGGGCAACCCCTGGTCGAAGCTCAAACCTCACTGCTCGCTTTCCTGAGTAACCTTGAAGGCCCGCTCGAGATTTGCTCTGACGCCCCGGATTGGGACTGGGATTTCTTTTGCCAGCTGGCCTACGTAAATCACCGTTGGCCAGCAAATGTGGCCAATCGCGCAACCAATTTGATTCAGCTATTCAGGCATCTCAACGTAGATCACCTTAGCGACGTAGAGCAGCCCGAGCTTCCACATCATGCGCTGCTAGACGCTCGCATCCTTGCCACCCTTTATCGTCGACTGACTGCAGGTCGGAATCGAGGCACTGAAAATGGCTGATGATCTCCGTAAGCGTAGGGAGGTGCCGAAGACTTTCTTTCAAGTACACGGTAGGCCGCGATGTCGGATCGATACGGGCAAGCGGGGCGCGCAGCGTGCAGGATGGAAGCCCGAAGGGCCCAGACGCAGGCGTGCCAAGGCTCGGTTCACGAAAGCACGTACCAATAGCGCCTCTGCGTTATCTGTAGTTAGTAATGGAAAAATTCTGCAACAGCACTCAGTCGACTGTTTTCACTGTTCAGATCGCTGCGGCCAGTCCATTGGGATCAATGCATTCCCAGAGGTGCGAGTCCATCGTTCCCTTGTCGCACTCACATAGCGGGGATCATCAGCGAAGTAGGCGTGTTCGATTAATAGTACCTGAAGATCCTCTTGAGTCGCCGTTTCATTGAATAAGAAATTGATGTGCTTGCGCATTGCCAGAATCTCTTCGTCTTCACCTGTGAGGAAGGTTTCATCTTCACCACGAGTCGGATAGTAGGGGCGGCTTATCTGATCGAAAGCCAAGAAGCCCGGTACTGGCGCTCCTACTTCTTTGAAGAACGATTGCAAGGCAAAAGTGAGGGCAACATGAATTGCTAGGCAGTTTTCGTCGGAGCCTAGGTCTATCATTCGCAGGACGGCATTCTGTCCCCGTTCAATGACCGCCACTTCGGGTGGGCGTGCATAAAATTCAATGTCTACATCGAAGCATGGCTCTTTAGTCGGTAGGTCAACGATTGATTTCGTCATTCTCTCCGAGACCTTGCGTTGCGCTCTATCCAAGAGCACCTTCCTGGCAGCATGGTCGACCTTCGCTTCCAGCTCTTCGATCTGAGTACGCAACACATCAAGGCTAACAGCCGCAGCCCGATGAGCAGGGCTGAGCTCAAGAAAGAGTGAAATTTTTCCTAGCAGGTTCGCCCGGTAAGTCGAAGCCGACTCAAACCTTTTGTTTTCTTCGTTTTGCCGCACCCATGTTGCAATCCGCTCGTTCACTGCCTTCAGATCGACATTGATATCTCTGAGTTCGTCATGAAGCACTTGGTCGTGCTCCACAAGTCGGGGCTTTACGCTTTCGACAGCAACGCTTTCTGAGCGGATGATCTGAAGGGTGGCCTGCAAAGCACCTGCAATTAACCGACCCTTCAGGGAAGGCGCATCGCATACCGGACACACTTCACCCATCTTGCTAATATGTTCTGAAAGCTCCAGCTTTTCGTATTGGCGCTGTACCGTGCCTCTAAAATCTTCCATTTCCGTTAGCACGGTTTGAGTTGCACGCACTTTGCGACGTTGATTGTCCAACAGGCTCAGTAGCTTCCTTCGCTCGGCGTATAAAGCTGGCAGCTCACTTTCGTCAGGATTGACCGAGCGACTTGCAGGGCTTCTTCGAGCTGCATCAAGGGTGGCCTTAAGACCCTCTTCCGTAATTTGCCTGTCCGGGAGAGCGCTGATCATGCCGCAGCGCTGAGCGTCCATCAAAAGACGCATCGCAACTGTCCTGAACTCACTGTCGGACGCTTTCTGAGTGCGCTGACGACGCTCTTCCCGATCATATCGTTGGCGCAGTTCACGTAGCTTCCGTTCATGAATCACGGATTCTTCGTTCACAACCCTAAGAAAATAGGGCATCGTTTCAATGATCCCTTTCGCTTCGTCTGCCTGATCTAATCCGTGGAGTAGGGCCTTCTCGTTGTTGATGACTTCTTTGGTCACAAACATATAGGCAGTGGCGTGGCGCACTGACGCACGCCAGCGCTGCACGCCAGCTTCACGCGAGTCTCCGGCAAGATCTCCGATTCCAAAGGCTCGCTCAATGAGCGCCTTCGCTGACTTGAGGGTAGTAGCGCCTTCGAACTCACTTATCGTCCGAGGCAGTGGCAGATCTCTGCCGGTGCTAACAAACATGCTCCCGCTACTCTTCTGAGCGAGTGGTGGAACTATGCGGCCCGTGATCATTTCAGCGCCATCGGAAATCCATTTGACTCCAACAGCGATGCTGTGACGACGTACATACGCGGCGAGCTCGCATTCGCTCGATCCCAGGCAGTAATCGATAGCCTTGATGAGCGTAGATTTTCCAGTACCAGAGGCGCCGGTGATGATGTTTACACCTGGCTCTAGGGTGATTGTTCTCAGTCGGCCTTCTTCCCCAAGGAAAAAGATGCTCGCAATGTTCCAGCGACTCATACAGTCAATCCCATCATGTTGAGTGTCGTGCGGGTGCTCCCCGCCATTGCCATCCAATATCCCAATGACCGGGCGCGTTTGAAGGCATTCAGATTAGGAGAGCTAAGCCGATTGATCACGCTCTTGTTCGTGGACTTCGTCCCTGTCGACACAAGGCCATGTTCATTGATAGTCAGGAGCTTCGAAAAACATCCGAACTGGATTGCTTCAGTGACGATTTCTGCCGAGTTATCGATGCGTTCACGGAGGTCAATCTGGACGACCGGATTTCTTTGTAGCCACTCGAGAAGCCCGGTCAGGCGGTTCGTCCCGGAGAACGTTTTTTCCAGATCGCCTGATAATGCAATGGGCAGTGCTGCATAGCAGAGCAACATCTCTGGGCCGCTGGACTTCTCCTGCTCGTAGGCCGATGCAAAGGTTGCAAGGATGTAGGAGCAGAACGCAGGATTCGTTTCAGCATAGAGGTCGTGAGCGACTATCAAGACTCATCCTCCAGAAGATCTATATAGTCAGGATGCCAGCCTACTCGACGGTCTATCGAAAGGGTTTGGTAGGTTCCTCGGATATAGAAATGACGGCTTGGCGTAGAGATGGGCTCCACACTCTTTGGAGCGTCGTCATATGTCCACCTCAGGAGTTTAAGACCACTTTCTTGCTTAGTCGCTTCGTCTTGACTCTCGCAGTCCAACACCATTTGCTCATGCAAGTCAGACCAGTGTTCGATCAATCGGGAGTCGTATCTGGCGACCTTGAGCTTCATACCGGGATTATCGGAAACCCAGCTAGATCGTTGCTCATGGGATCGCCATTGATCTCGGGTGGAACGTTTCAAGTCCACTTTGCTGCCGTTAACCAAGGAAATCTGCCGCTCAAGGGTGCGGTGAGGCAAATGGCCTGGGGGGAACATCGCGTCCTCAAACTCCCAGGACAAGTTGTCTTCTACCAAGTCGCTTTCGATTTCCATCAACATTTGCTGCAGCTCTGTAAACGAGATCGCTCGGTCTCTCATACCGCACAGAGAATGTACGATCTGAAGGCCCCACCACTCGACGAGTCTCTTTACGACACGAGGACGGTACTCAACAGGTGTAAATTTCAGCTGTTGCCCTATCAAATATTCGATCCGGGTAATATCCGGGCTATTCGGGAAGATCTCGATTTGATTAAGCAGATTGGAACGAGCCGAATCACTTAATGCCAAGAAGGCCTCACATCCTGGCGCGCGATCTGCAAAGGGGAGGATTTTTTTACTGGACGTAGCACGTAGGTCTACGACTCGTTTTGCCTCCTCTATCATCGCCATGAGAAGCGGACGCCTATCAGTGTTTTGTTCACACAATGAAAGCAGCGGAGATCCGCTTGGTATCGCTCCAACGGCGATCAAATGGAATTTGGTCGATGCGAGAGAAACATTCGGTAGCGTATCGATCCACACCTTGATCGTCCTCCACAACGCTGTTGAGCTCAGCGAGACGGGTGGTGGCCGTTTAGAGAGAGAATGCTTAAGTTGAATAAGCAGGTGCTCGCCATTCACTTCCAGTAGCACGTCATCGAGTCGTTCGACGGAAACTGCTGACTCATCCGTGGAATATCGTAACAGCGACAGCAAGGCGTAGTGGGCTTGGTAATAAAAGCCTAATGCGGAAGCGCCGGCTTCGTGCCCCGTTGAACCACTTGATAAATCGGCCACCGTTCCTTGGCTCCTGTTGTATTCAGTGAAGTCGTTACAGACTTACGCAGCGCATGGTAACAGAATGCCACTAATTTGGGGCCGAAGGGACAGAACGTTGCTTGCATGCAGAGTGAAGCCCTCCAGAACTCTAAGTACCTTATAAGCACAACCGAGCATATAGCTTACGTTTTTAGCTAGTGCCCGCAACGTGAAGAGTTTGTCCTGCCTACCGCAGCGCTACAAATGGCAGGAATATGGACGGCCCTGACAAACATCGAGACTGGAAAATGCCGGTTGAAGCTGGCTTACTATTTCAATTCAGATAGCCATCATCGATAAGGATTTCTGAAGTGGCTCAAAAACAAAGAACCAAGCCGACTCTTGACGCCGCGAAATTGCGCGAAAACGCCCTTACATCAATTCGTCTTGGCGTGGAGGACTTCGAACGCAGCCAGGGTGGCGAGAATCCCGACCCGGCCAGAGCGCTCTCTTCGATCCGGAATCTCTTCGCTGGGGTTCTGCTGCTTTTCAAGTACAAAATTGCAAGCAGCGTTGATCACCCAGCCGACGCGGCTGCCCTGATATTTAACCCTCCAGAAGTTCTGCCAAGCCCAGACGGCGACGGTGGAGTCACCTGGCAGCCTGTCGGGCGCTTCAGGGACACAACCATTGATGTGGCAACGATCAAAAAGCGTTTTGATGCTTTTGATATCGAGATCGATTGGGATGTCATATACAAGCTTCAGTCATGCCGCAACCACCTGGAGCACCTTCACCCAGCCCATACTCTGGGCGAAGTCGCCGATTTTGTAGCGGAATTATTTCCGATACTTCGAGACTTCATTCGCGATGAGCTTGAGGAAGAACCTGCTGCCATTCTGGGTGAAGCCTGGCAAATCATGCTGCTCCATCACGACTTCGTCGCGGAAATCAAAGAGGAGTGCGACGAGGCCTGGGCGGAAGCTGGAGTTCCTGATGGAATGTACGAGTGGCTGGAGACATGTAAATGCTCTGAATGCGCTTCCACACTCCTGAAGCCGGATCAGGAGAACATCGATGCTGGCGAGACCGTCGAGTCCGATGACACGCGCTTTTTCGCGATGTGCGTCAAGTGCGGCCATCGAGAGCTAATTGCGCCGTTGTTACTGGAAGCACTAGGTAAAGCGCACAGCTATGATCCACGTGATGGCGAAGAACCCACTCTGGAGCGTTGTATCGAGTGTGACCGTGAAGCTTTCGTCGTCGAGCATCAAGCTTGCCTGTGGTGCGCTAGCGAACTGGATTACACCGAATGCGAAGACTGCGGTGAGGCACTGGGACAAGAAGATCAAGATAACGATGGTCGATGCTCCTATCACGCTTATGCGTATGAAAAATTCATGCGTGAAGATTGATCCTGTCGAAACCTAAAGTACCTTGCCCTTCCGCAGTGAGCTGAGTTTTCGACAACAAAAAAGGATTATTCAATGCCGACTAAACAGTACGTACTGGACATTTCCAAGCTTGAGGTGGGAGACATTCTTCTAACAAGTGTGGGGGAAATCCCCAGTGTCGGCATTCGTAAGCTGATCAAAAGTGATTACTCTCATGCCATGCTTTACGTGGGGGGAGGGAGTTATATTCACTCTGACTTGACGGGTGTCCATGCCGACAACCTTCAGCGCCTTTTGCTGGATTCGCCTAGCCGTGCGACCGTATTGCGAGTAGAGCGGCTGAATCGAAGTAGTATCGTGAGCGAGGTCGTCACTTATGCTCGCCGCAAGGTCGGAACGCAGTATTCCAAGCGAGAGGCTGCTGGCGTTATTGTAAAAAAGCTGAGGAGTGATCTAAAAAACCGACAGTTCTGTTCACGCCTTGTGGCCCTAGCTTTTGCTGAGGCCGCTTTCCCTTTGGTGGCCGACGCCAACTACTGTACGCCTCAGGATATTTTTGAGTCCTCTGTACTCATTGAGGTACCTGGGTGCGCGCGCGAGGCGTCACCAAGCGAAGTCGAATTTGCCAATAGCTTCAATCCACTTGAAGTACAACGACGTGGCACCAATCAGTTTCTCGAGGATGTACGGAAAATTTCCGGATTAGACATCCAGATGCATGAACAGGTCGCGCAGTGTGTAGTGGATCATCCAGAGTACGACGACGCCATTTCGGAAGCATTACAGCGCTCAGGCTACCTTGATTTTTGGAGGTTGGATGTTTCTATCAACCCATGGCGCTATAGCTCTGATAGCTTTCTGAATCTGGTTCTCCCCACTGATAAGGTGGTCGACTCCGCTCGATATGAAGTTGGTAGTGCAAAAGAGGCGGTTAAACGATTTTCTTTTTGCCATTCACAATACCGTGAACTCAATGGGCGGTTCCCGCGCCGTTACTTTCAGCTTGAGCATGAACTCTACAAGCTACTGGTTGAACTCCATACGAAGAGGATGGAGTCGGCCCAGTTGGTTATCCGCAGACTCGAAGGGAAAGGTTTGTAAGAAAAATGAGCTCGAGCCCATCAAGACTTTTTTGCAGTCTGGTCGGGTTGCCAGCAGAGAGGGAGTCTCGATAATTAGCGAGCCGTGAGCCTGGTTGACTAAGGCTGAGTGTTCCTCGAGCGCGAATTTGGTGTGTCGAATAGTGAGGGTGACAGGCGGAAGCGGAGGACGCAGCGTGCAGGATGGATGCTCGAATGGCCGAAACGCAAGTTTTGACAGGGCTCGGCTCACGAGAGCCACTCCCCGCAAAGGGCGCGCACCAAACCGCTCCCGCGTGAACAGCGGAGTCAGGCACCGAGCCTGTTGACCCTTCGCCACGGCTATCTCTTCACCAGATCTTTGTATCGTTCTCGTGACTCTAGGATCTGATCCCTGATCTCCTCGGGGTCTATGCGCATGCCACCGCGAGGCGTTATCTGGAGCGATTTTAGGCTGTTCGCAGCCTTGATGAATTCCCGCTCTTCCGCCTGCACCCACGCGGGGCGCTTGTCTCTCCAAAAGAGCCAACCCATTTGCCCGGCCTCATCTTTGATCGGATGCTCAGCAGTATGTGGGAGCGGTAGTCAATGTCCAAGTAAGAAGGTGAGTTTGATCGCTCCGCAAGCGGAGCGCGCAGACCATGATGGTCGAAGAGCGTAAGGATGGAAGCCCGGAGGGCCGAGACCCGTCAGCACGGGGCTCGGTTTACGACAGCCGCCCCCGGAGGGGTACGCCCAACAACTGGCAACGCAAATGTTACCGAACAGCTCGTTGATCAAATGACCGAGGTACTACGCCCAGCGCGCAAAGATCGTATGTCCTGCGCAATGCCACCTCGTCACCAGACGACACCCTGACATGGGTAAAGATCGTCGACAGAAAGCGCTTCCTTTCGCCGTTGCCGAGCTCAGACCAAATCCTCGGCTGTCCTTGCGCGTCCGGGACTGCAAGGCGGTCGAGGAAATACTCTTCAAGGCTGGTAAGACGTTGTTGGCCATCAATCAAAATTTCACTGTTTTCGGCCAATGCCCTGCTACCGATCTTTGGCTCGTACCAGTCATTCGTGAGGTAGCTACCCAGATCCCCGCCTGACCATACTGCAGAGATGAAACGAGACTTCTGTCCGAGGTTCCACTCCAGACCGCGCGCCCAGTTTGGAACTGGCATGCCCATAACGAATCGCGCTGCCCATGGAAAATGCTCACGAGCAGACGAGGGGTCTACGAGATACTTTTCCCAATGGCCCACTAAGACTTCGAGGGGACAATGACTGACGGTCGTGGGCAGAAGACGCTGAGGCATATGGATGTGCCGGTCTGATGTTGCGCCGTCGGCGTAGCGTCTAAAAAAGGAAGTCATGGTGTTCCTAGGTGGCTCAGGTTGGTCGAAGTATTCGGGTAAGTAAGGGCGCATCTCCATGCATCCATCGTTGCAATGATCAGCAGATCCCGATCTGTGGAAATATCGATCTGCCCGCTATCGGCCAAAGCATGTGCATAGCCCACGGCATAGGCCGCCGCTTTGTTGAATTCGGCTGTGCAGGTTGACGATTCGATGTAGCTGATCAGCCGCTCCCAAGTGCACCGTAGGCGGTTGCCGAGAATCGTGCAGGGGAACGAAAAGGCGCCGCTCAGGCGCTGTGCGAAGTCATGTGTAGAGAGGGTCAAAGCCATCGCTCAAAAAAGGTACTTATCCATCACAAACGGTTGGATTCGGAAAACCTTGAGCCTGAAGCGATTTTTTTGAAGAGATATAGGTTTGCCCAAGCGCAGCTGCAGGGACTGATTTGTTGGAGGACTGTTACCTAGCTACAGTGTTTGAAAACCGATTTCTTACCCGGTGTATCTGGCTTGAAGTGCTTCGGCGATTTCTTTAAAACCTGCGCTTGATGGGCCGTTGTCCCAGAACCACAGCTTCATATCCTGATAGATCTGAAGGTGAATACTGTCGAACCCTCCGCGATGCTCATCGATGTCGAAAGTGTACCTACAAGGATCAAGCTGATAGAGGACGAACTCTTGCAACCGATAGGCTGTTCCATACATGCCGTTGAGTAGGATTTCGCGATGTATTACGTATGGAGACTGCTGCTGCATCGGTGCCTCTCTTTGAGGTGTGTTCGCGAGTGTTTGATGAGGCTTTTGATTTGTCGTACCACTGGCAAGCGGAGCGCGCAGACGCGAGGATGGAAGCCCGGTAGTGCCAGGACGGCAAAGCGTTGCTTGGCTGCCTTGGTCATTACCTCAAGGTTGGCGTCTTTCCACTGGAGAGCGCTCAACACCGTTCTCAAATGTGGCGATGCTTCGACCAGTCCTATGGCAGTTCGACGAAACTTCTAAGGCATCTTCCATTTTTGAGGCGGGCAGATGTAACACTCCAACATTGAAGTGCTGGAGTGACCGACCATGGAATCTACATGCTCCAGTACGTGCGGGCAGATTCCGGTGGGCATTACTGCTTCAGAGGAGAAAGACTGACGGATATCAATATGATACTGATGAGATGACGGGTCATCGCCGCTAGATAATTCCTCTGCGCAGTCATGGAGAACGGGTGTTTCATACCGCTCAATCCCCAGTCTATTCGACTCAAGCACTTCCTTGACTGCAGACCAGAACAAGTATTCGGAACGGCCAGAATAGACTTCATGTTCACACGAAAAATCCACCTCCAGCCGTCGATTGAGTTCCAGTTCTTTGATCGGTTCCCACAAGGCTTCGATGGCTGGGAAGGTGGCGCCCTCCACCTCGTCACTCAAGAAGATACGAAGTACGCCTTTGTGGACAGCAACCAGTTTCACTCCAGACATTGCGCCCTGGATGTGAGCCTGTTCGAGAGTCTCAAAGGCGAATCTCTCCTCTAACGGTTGGTTATAAAGAACGGCGAAGCGCTGCTTGCCGGCAGATACCAGCAGATCAAGATTGGGTGTTTTCCACTGAAGAGCGCTGAGCACGACGTAGTGGAAAGTATCATCGAGAGCTACGGGAGCGCATTCCGGGTGGAACAAGGTTGAAAATCTCATGGACTTATCTCCTAGGTAGTAGCGGAACTGAAGACCAAGGGGGTGAAGTGGTCAAGAAATAACAGAGGTGTCTACAAGTTTTGCGACGGATGAACAGTATCGTGAAAGTATACCCATGCCCCTTCATTGCACTATTTGATAGCGATATAAGCCTATGAAGAGCGTTTGATATATATACCTTTCGTTTGTCATTGTAAGTCGTGCGCTTTAGCTTGTCGGTCGGGAAAAATTGGAGACTGAATGTAAGTCTGTAAGGGCGGCATGAGGATGTCTTGGGTGAGTAAGCGCCGACCAAAGAGGTGGGGGGCTACCAAGCCATTGATATAGATAGAAAAGCTAGACGATCTATTGGCACGGAAATATGGGGTCGTAATTATGAGAGCGTATTGCTATTTAGGGGGATTGTTGGTTTGGTGGAAGGATCATTGACAAAGATTTATACGTATTGTTGATTGATTTATGCTTGTGATGTATTTGATTTTATTTTGGTGTTATGTGTATGAGTCAATAAGTGCATAATTATTTTTTGGTGTGAGAAGTTTATATTTTTTTTGTGCGTGGTTACTTGCCTGAAGTGCTTGGGTGGTCTATTTTTTATGCACTACAAGGGTACAAAAACACTCTCATCAAAAACCTCTAATTAAGAGGCGAAGGCCGCTTGTCCTAAAAAAAGGAGCTCATATGGCGCAGCGAACTGATGTCGAACAGCCCAATCGCGTCGTACATTATTTTCGAGACGTCGATCTCACTAGCGGCTCACGGCCCGATTTCATACCGGAAAGTTTCGCTCTTAACTGTTGGGCTGAAGATTGCTGGCCTGGACGGTTCCTATTGAGGGTTGCTATTCGCTTCCATCACATCTGGGCCACCTTCGGCGTCAGGAATGGGCATGCGACGATTCAGGGAAGCCATCCTGCTGTTTGTTTTTCAGGTTTTAGCGTCTCTGATTTAGTCGCTGTTCGTGATGGCTTGGCAGCGGCTAGCGGCGTAGTCACTCAATACGCGATCACGTTCCCTACGCCTTCAGCGGAGCAAGCTGGCGCAACGAAGGTAGTTCAGGGTGAAAACCTACGAGCGATGCTTCAAGCAAGTCACCCGTCAGAGCCTGTGACCCAAGAAGAGATTTGGCGCAGTCAGTACCGCTATCTGGATGGTCAGCTTGATATCTTCGGTAATCAGACGGCGGAGTTGGAATGGCGCTGGCCTTATACCCGGAATTATCGCCGCGCCATCGAGAAAATTGAGCAAGAAGGGCACCTTGGAGACAAGCTGCCGGGGCTAGATCTGACCCAAAAGAAGTGGTCACAAATCGGTGTGGTAGTAGCCACCGAGGCTGATGCCTTGAGGCTTCAGTACGACATCTTGTCCCTTATCGACCAGCGGCTTGTATCGGTAGATCACTTTGACCATCTCCTGGTCTGTGAGCGATTGCCGGCGGAACTGGATGGGCTTACTGCCGCAGAGCAGGAAGCTTCGATGAGAGCGGCGTGCTTTGACTTCAAATCTTGCATGACGGTTTCCGATGAAGCTGCCGCCGTCGCTGTGGCAGATTTCACGGTACGCGTTTCTGCTCTTGAGGCTTCATCTGCGAAAAATGAGACTCAAGAACGTGGCGGCTGTTGGGTTTACTTCGAGGATAACTCCCATCCTTATGTGCGAGCGCTTTTGAAGGGGGGACGTGTGGTTGTGAACAAGTCTGGTCGGTACCTTGGTACGTTGAACGAACTTGGCCGTGGGCGCGATCTGCGCGAGCGGCAACTGATCGTCAAAACGCTATGCAAGCAACTAGAGCAAGAGCACGGCGTGGCTTGCTCTTATTTCAGCGTGCGCGAATCCTGGCTCCCCGATGATCTTCCAAGCTATTGCGGTCACCCATGGAGTGGGTTCTATCGGATCACGGATGAGCCAGACGAGGAGGACACTGTCTTCTGAAAGGGTTGAAAAATGCGTCATCCAGTTTGTTGAGGTTTGCCATCGGAAAGTTGGTTTATTGGTGATCACCTCTCAATTATCGTCATAGTGCAGACCTGCGATATGTAGTACGCACTCTCCATTAATGTTCATCCGACACTGTACAGCTGCCGTGCTCTTCCAAAGGGATACGCAGGCGTAATGGTTGGAGGAGTGTCAGGAGCGGGAGTAAGGCGAGTATCGCCGTGCCTGATTGCTGCATAAAGAGGTAGGGGGGGGGACGAACATGAATGCAAAGTTAATTAATTTCACTTCAATGAAAAGTGTCTATCGCGGTAAGGAAATTCTTGAACTTTACTTTGTTAGTGGAGGCGCGATAGCTCGAAAATTCTTTTTTTTTGATCTGTTTTGCCAGTCTCTTGTTGATCGTAATTATAGCTCTAATTCTATTGGTGATTATTTATATCGTTGCGTAATATTTCTAGATTATATTTTCGAGGGTTTTAAAGTTCTCGGAGAGAATGCGGGCTCGATTAAAGTTTTATTCCTGCATTATGGAGATTATCTCCGATTTGGTAGCTCGTCCTCATCATCGCTCGTTAAGCAAATTTGCTTGCATAGGCCATCGCCAATGATCAGCCGTAACAGCGCTCTGGCCTACAATAGCGCTGTAAAGGCATTGATAGATGAAGCAGAGGTTCACGTGGCACGTATACGTCAGTATTCCGACTCAGGTATCGAATTTATTGAGCAAATAGATGATGAGTTTGTGGTCGAGTTAAGCCAGTTGGCAAATCTTAAAGTCTTCGGTGTCAAGAGAAAGCCAGTAGCCGACTTCGGCTTATATGGGAGTTCACCAAAGGCAAAGCCAAGTCTTACGGCACACATGGGTGTCAAATCCGCACTGATCATCCCGCCAAAATTTTTCCCTCTAGAACATATTAATGAGCTCATCGATTGCGCTCGCTGCCACCGTGACGCGGCGCTTTGGTCGCTTATGGCTGGAGTAGGCAGCAGGGAGTCGGAAGCAGATCAGATAATTTTCGGGGATATTGATTACGGTGCTGGAAGTGTACTTCTCGTAAATCCCTCGAGTCGAGAATCCACTGCTTATCGAGGGCTAAGCGAGCGTGAAATCAAAAAACTTGAATGGAAAGGGAGAGATACGCCGCTAACGGTTTTCCTTGAACCCTACGGTGAAAGGTTTTTTTATCATCTTGAGAAATACTTGTCACTGGAGGCTAAATCATATGTAGGTCATAAATTTGTCTTTCAAGATGAAAACGGAAGGCCACTATTTTTGTCAGATTACAGTTCTGCTATCTATCGACCATTTCTTAGGGCTGTGAAGGTAGTTTGTGATCGACATTCTTTAGATGGCAGCGGGTTAGCGCCCCATAGTTTAAGACACAGTTATATTTATTTTATGAAAAACTACGTTGAACATGCGACAGGCGTGGGGTTGGACGATTTCGAACTCATGGCCCTTACCGGGCATACGTCAGTTGAAGCTCTTCGAGTTTACGCCGTGACTGACTATCAGGCTTTGCTGGAAAAAATTTACTATGCCAATGTTTCGCGTCGTACACGCACTCCTGGTTCTGAGCTTGAGCTAAAGATTAAATTCTTAGAGGAACGTTTGGAGGACTTCCGAGCTCAGCTAAATAAGAGGAAGTCGTATGATCAATGATTCTGACTCTTTGGTGTTCTTAAAGGAAACTAGGGAGCTAGCGTACGACTTTGACAGCTGTTTGAAAACGGCTGCTGATTTCTTTGTTAACTCTACTACTCCTACGAAAAAGCATAAAGGTGCTCTGCGTAGCGTCGCCGAGTCCTTTAAAGTTTGTTTGGGTAATGTGCATCCCGTGGAGCCCATCTTGCTGTCATGGCTAAACTTCCTCATCGCACCCGGGCCCGTCGAATGCATAATTCCAGGCTTTACTACCGACTGGGGGAAGGAGCAACTGGTGGGAGTGGGTAGCGTTAAACACCAAAAGAACTTTCTCAAAGTTTTTTTTATCTTGCTGCACAGGGCTGGGGCGCTACTGCTGCCGATTGACTTTTCGCCACCTTGGGCAGTATGGATCGAAAATGAGGCTGCGAATGGTAATATATACACTCCGCTGATAGAAGTGTTTCGTAAGATGCGGCGAGATACGTTGTCTTACAAGCAAGTTTCTGATTCGATTAAAAATCGAAATGGTAGAACGTTTCAAGCAGGCGTTCGACTCATACTGGCGTCAACCTGGTATTCCCCTGAATGTATTAGCTGTACAGATTTGGATGCATGGGCGGTTTTTATACGCAAGCGTCAGCAGAGCCTTGGCACTGCGACGTTTCCACTCGAAAGTATTGTAAAGGAGGTAGTAAGTTATTTTCCAAAGCACGTTGCTGAGTCAGTAAAGACATGGGATGGTTCTTTGCTGTCTGGCATAAACGCTGAGCGTCGTCAGCAAGAAAAAATTAATTCAATAAAAGTCGCTGTCGGTTCTGGAGGAAGTGCAATTAGTGTGTCAAGGGGTATTGTAGATAAAATCGGAAATGATGCTTTTTTCTACTTCGATAACTTTCGATCAATGGATCTTATAAACGCCATTGGCCCATCCTTGCATTCCATAGATTTGAATCTGGCATTCTCTACCTGGGCATCTGCATTTGAGTTTTTTTTGCAGCACAAAGAATTGGAGAAGATAAAAGCTTATATCACTACTTTTGGTCGTTTGAATTTTTATCTGTTCATTTATCTTCCGCTATGGATTCGAGAAAATCCAGCCTCGAAATTCGTCTACCCCCAATCTCCGAATTTATTTATGGGATTAGTGCATTATCGGTGTCAGCTTGAGAGTAGAGAGGGCAGGCCCCTGTCAATGACTGAGTTTTATACTGAAGTCGGCTGGAAAAAAACTTACGGCATGCTTAGCCCACTCAGGGTGTTTTTCAAAATTTTAATTCAAATCCCTTTGATGCCTGGTTGTGACGGTATAGTTCAGCCTATTTACTGGCTGCCTAAAAGCAAAAAATATCCACGCGTTGTGAAGAATATTTTTCCAGGTGAACAATTGCTCCTATTTGTGGACTTTTTGAATGCTTTGGAATCGGTGTCTGAATGGGCGGCTATGAACGAAATGGAATTTCGGATAGAATTTGAGTTGGCAAAAAAAGATAATAGGTTGTTCTCATTCGAAAATGTTGGTTACGTACCAGTCGTGCTGCTGGATGGGGTCTACCGCTCCATTAAAAATGTACATCCATTAGTTTTTATTTTTTTAGATTGGCAGGGGAGAACTTATTTCAATCCTGGCGCGACTAGGTTCAGCATTTTTATGCTTGAGGTTGGTACTAGGGCTCAAACTGCACAATGGCTTTGTTCAACGAGTTACAATAAGGTCTCCTTTGATGTATCTAATCATCCTCTGCAATTGGTAAGTCTGTGGCTGAATACAGACAAGATTTCAAAAGTACCTTTGATCGTAATTACTATCATGCAAATGCTTTGGTTATTAGATTCACAAGTAGAGTGGCGCAACCGAATGATCAGCGCAGGCGTTGAGGCTTTCGGTCGCCAAGTTTATTATGATCTCAATGAAGAGTCGAAATGGGGATTGATATCTCCAATTTTTGCGCACGATCCATTGACTGGGGTTCCGTTTACTGATGGCACATATGCTCAATTTTGGGCTTATCAGTGTTATAGTTTTCAGGATTGGGTACGATCCCTTGGAGCGGAGGTTCCTAATATCGTAGCCTTAATGCCGCACAAAAAGAATGGTGGTTACTTCACTTGGGAAGACTACGGTGTAGCGATTTCCAGCAAGGAACTGTTGGAGCGTTTTGCTAGAGATGTGAAAATCATTGAGGCTTTGCCTGGCGCAAAAATATACGTTGGTGACTATTGCCCACTATCTCTACGTTGTAAAGTTACGGCTCACGGCGCTAGAGCGTCATTCGTGACCGCGATGAGTGTTACGTTGTGTCCAGAGGCGATAATATTATTGACAGGGCAATCGACCGGAACTGTGCGAAAATACAATAAGGGCGACTATCTCATTCGTCGCAAGCTTCAGGGTGTGTTCAACTCTAGAGACGTTGCAGGTACCCTGGATGGTGTTTATCGCAACGTAAGCTTGTCGAAAATGGTTGATGATGTTAAGGGCGAACTTGGCGCTGATAGTCCGTTAGGTCTTCAGCGGCTTGGGTTTGTTTCTCCAAGCGCTGCTGGCGTTACATACGGATCCAGAACGCCGACATCTTTGATCGCGTCCGACAAGGCGAACTCCGTACAGTCTTGTTTTAGTCATATATGTACTAAAGGTTTCATTTGTCCCCCGGCGATATTGGAAGCTTTCGACGGGGTAAAGATATGTCCTTCATGCCCACACGCATTATTCTCAATATTTCACCTTCCTGAGATATCAGTGGCGCGCCAAAAAGCTGTTGAAGATTTTGTAGGCTTGTCAAACAAGGTGGAGGCCCATCGTTCAGAGAAGAATTTAACCTTGGACGAAATGAATTTCTTAACAATTAGCCTCAACCAGCAGGCGCGGCTGGCAGTCGCTTGGCTAGCGTTAGAGGAGTCGATTTGGTCACACATTTGCCTATTGCGAGATAATTCGGAGTTTGACCTCATTGCGATAGATAGAAGCGTCGCTTTGTTAGATTTGGAACGCTACGAGGTGGATCAGGACTCTCCCGAATTCTTTTTTACCAGACTCTCGGAAGTTTGTATGTATGAAGGTTCGTCTAGCGTAGAGTTTCAATATAAAATTGAAAAGGCTACTAGGCTTCTTTTGGTTAAGGATCAAAAGCTTCTAGAGGCAGCGATGATGACGTCAGAATATTCAACTCCTGTTCGGCTAGCTTCAATGTTAAGGGCCAGATTGGGCACTGTGGCATTTGACGTGGATCAGTTTGTTTCGTTAGTCAATATGAGCAATGAGGAGTGGGCCTCCAATTTGACCATTGAGTTTGCAAAGGCTAACCGGCTAACAGGTTTGGAGGGCAAAGATGACAAGAAAAAATGATTCGCCACACTCTAATGCTGAGCGGATGTCTATTCGGTGCAAATATATTGAAAAAGCGTTGGCTGGCTATACGCGGCGATGTGTAAAGTTTACTAAAGTGACTTACCTTGCAAGAGCTTTAGCGGAGGATGTTACTTTGATGGAGCTGGACGCTCTACAGGCTGTTTTTCCTGCAATGAAAGTTTCCATCATTGAGCGATGTCATCCATCAACGCTGTTGCGCTCGAAGATTTACCGTTCTTATTTAGACGAATGGATGGGGGGTGGCACGAAGGTAGGCGTAGATCATGAGGCTGAGAAAAAACTAAATTTAGAACTGCTAGTTATTTCTAATAAGTATCGGTTGCTCGAGCGTAAGTATCTAGATTTGATTTCTAGCTTAGAATGCGATCAGCGTGCTATCGCTGAACCAAAAGTAAAAAACTTAGACGCTGCTGAAGCTTTTACCATTGTTGAAAAATTGCTGGTTCACTTCAAGGGTTTCTTGATTGTTGAAGACGGCGCTTTAGTTGAGCCAAGCGCCTCTCGGCCAATCATAATAGAAAAGTCTCTGTATGCGGTGTTTCTGAAGTGGCGATCCACTCTCATTTCATCTTAGCTAAAAATTGTTTCAAATGCCGTGCTTGGGTTGTGAGGAATGCTGCTTAGGAACACAGTGCTAATTTTACTCACGCTCGACGTCTGACGCCGCTGCATCTTGCATACATAATCCGTTGAGTGTTAGAAACGATACCAGGCTAGACGCATTTCTGAGCATCCTATTCAGTGCTCAGTGCTCAGTGCTCAGGTGCTCAGGTGCTCAGGTGCTAAGGTGCTCAGGTCTCAGGTTTCAGATCTACAAATCCTGTTTGTGCGTCCAGGTGCATGATGAGGTCAGCAAGCAATCTCAGAAAAAAACATAGTTCACAATGATTTAGCAGGACACCACCGTGTTTGTCCTCAAGCGTTGACAGATACAGGTTCGAACCTGCCCTGGGACACCATCAAATTCAAACAGAAAGCCCCGGTGCAATTTGATTGCACCGGGGCTTTTTGCAGGCGGGGTGTTTCCAGCGTCAGATTACTGTTGGCAGCGCGCTCCTTGTCACTTGGCTAGTTGTCATCGTTCTCCTCGAACTTGCCAATCGAAGTGCTTACCCCGGCTAGATGTCGGCGTCCTTTGACTTCATAACTGCGTTCGCTTTCTTCCGAGCCTGGTTTGCGCAAGGTCATTTGCGCGTACAGTCCATCCTTCGCGCTGTAGGCGCCGAACCAATTGTTCAGTCGGCCGAGATGGCACTCCTTGCCAATGATCACCGGGAAGTCGGCGACCGACTCGATTGCGTAATAACCGGCACCGTAACTGTAGTATTCCTCGGGGTCTGTCGCCGTTGGCGGAATGGGGCAGATCGGCGTTCCCTGCTCGCTGGCCTCGCTTTGATTTTCTGTCACGTGGGCCAGCGCCTGGGTCAGTGACCGATGCACGGTCGGCCCCAATTTAAACGTCTTCTGGTTGTCCTCTTTGTGCTGAGTGAGGGGGACGCGAAGTTGATAGTCGTAGCGAACCTCGATGATGGGCACGTCATGGTTGATTTGCAGGGGGCTGAGCAAATAAACCCGATCAACACCATACGAACCGGCGCGATAGGCGGCATACAGCTTGCCGCGAATGCTGATCCAGTTGACCGACTGATTGGCGCCACGGTCGTTGGTGGAGTAGAGCGAGCCGCCAATGGATTCGCCGTCGGACGACGGGGTTCTTCGAGCGAACTTGTCGCCGTCACGGCGGAAGGTTTCGACGAAAGTGTAAAGGCCAGTGCCGCCGGTGTAGGTCTCGACGATCAGGTCGCGTTGCCCGTCGCCGTCCAGATCCAGCAGCGTGAACGAGGTCCGGCCCAGTGCGGTGTCAGCGTCGAAGTCGGTGGCACTCAAGGCTTCCCACTCGCTGCGGGAAACACCTTTGGGGATGGCTTTGGGGAAGTGCGTTTTGTCGGAGAATTGATCGGCGTCTGGCTCGGCAGAAAACAATGTCTCGGGGCTTTTTATCGACAGTGAGGCGAGCGTCCGTTCCAGGGCAAACTCCGGATCATTTTGACTGGCTATCTGAATACGTTTTTGCAGATCATCCAGCACCTCTTTATCGACGCCGGTCGGCTGATGGGCGACGGCTTCTGTCCATTGCGCCTGCAAACTTTTCAGCCGCTCGCGATAACGCTGATCCAGGCAAGAAATATCCTCAGCGCACTCATTACGCGTTTTCAACCAAAGCCGTTGCGTGCCCTTCAGCTGCGGTCGAGTCTCGACGGAAGCCTTCATCAACTGCCGATAAACCTCTCCCATCTGCGTATCCAGTTCATACAAACCGGTATTCGCACAAATGGTCTTTTCCACGACATTCGAAGCTTTTGTGCAGTCCATTCCGGCCGCTGCTACGTGCTGGATAAACAGCAGCGCACAGGCGGACACGATGTAGCGTCCTTTGATGTACACGAGGTCAGCCTTGTATTGAGAGGTGGGCAGGCGCGCAGGGTAATCGCAGTGAAAGGAATCTTGAAGCGCCCGCTTCAGAGAACGCCACTTGTGGCCGATAACCCAAGCGGTGAGTTCAGACTTGGGCGAAATCGCTTGATAGCATTTTGCTGGCAGTTATCATCTGCGCGCCTGAAATTTGCCTCGGTTCATCTACTTCAATTGCCTGGAAATCCTCGATGCTGTCGTATCACCAAAAGAGTTTTCTGATCGTCGATGATTTCTCGGATTTCCGCAGTTCCGTGCGCTCGATGTTGCGCGAGCTGGGGGTCAAGGACGTGGACACCGCCGACACCGGCGAGCAGGCGCTGAAGATGTGTGCGCAGAAGTCCTACGATTTCATCCTGCAGGATTTCCATCTCGGCGATGGCAAGAAGAACGGCCAGCAGGTGCTTGAAGACCTGATGTCGGAAAAGCTCATCAGCCACGAAGCCGTGTTTGTCATGGTGACGGCCGAAACCAGTCAGGCGATGGTGCTCAGTGCTCTGGAGCACGAGCCGGATGCGTACCTGACCAAACCGTTCAACCGTTCCGGCCTGGCCCAGCGGCTGGAGCGTCTGGAGCAGCGCAAGACGTTGCTCAAACCGATTCTGCAAGCCCTCGACCGTGGCAAGCCGGCCGAGGTGCTTAACGCCTGCATCGCTCTGTGCAAGCAGGACATCCGTTATTCGCCGCTGTGCCTGCGTTACCGCGCCGATGCCTTGCGCGACATGAATCAGAACGAAGCACTGGAACGTCTCTACGACAGCATCATCGCTGACCGACCGTTGCCGTGGGCGTTTGCCGGGCTGGGCAAACTGCTGTTCAAGCGTGGGCAAGTGGCGCAGGCCAAAGGCGTTTACGAAAAAGCCTTGAAGGTGTTCCCGATGATGCCGGCGCTGTATGACGGCATGGCCGATGTGCTGGTTTCCGAAGGCGACACCAAAGGCGCGCAGCGGGTGCTTGAAGAGGCGATTCGCCTGTCGCCGCTGGCCGTGCGCCGGCAGGCCTTGCTCGGCAAGCTGGCGATGGCCAACGAAGATTTTGATACCGCCTCGCGGGCTTATCGCCAAGCTGTGTCGCAGGGCGCGCAGTCGCGCTTCAAAGACCCGGAAAGCAATCTCGGCCTGGCCCATGCGTTGATCAGCAAGGGCAGTGAGCGTGGTCTCGACACGCGGACCCGCCTGGAGATCAACACAACGCTGAGCGCAGTGGCCAAAGAGAACCCCACCGACCCCGGTTTGCAGATTCGTGCGCGTTTGATGAAAGCCACCAGCCTGCTGCTCAACGATGCCGAAACCGCCGACAAGCTCACCGAGCAAGCCATGATGCGTCTCGACGGCATGGAGCAGTTCATGAGTCCGGAAGCGGCGCTGCTCGTCGCCAAACAGTTGCAGATGCTCGGTCAGGCTGAGGCGGGCACGTCGATGCTCAAGAGCTGTGCGGAAATCTACGGCGATGATCCGGCGGTGATGAAAGACATCGCCAAGCTCACTGATGACCCGACGATTCTCAGTTCCAG
Organism: Pseudomonas sp. FP2196; assembly: GCF_030687715.1. Lineage (GTDB taxonomy): Bacteria > Pseudomonadota > Gammaproteobacteria > Pseudomonadales > Pseudomonadaceae > Aquipseudomonas. Next base: position 4,544,237 of record NZ_CP117445.1, on the reverse strand, counting down.
CAATGCCGCCGCCGACCTCAACCGTCAAGGCGTGCGCGTGTACAAGACCGGCAACCTGGTGGAGGCCCGCGAGGTTTTCCGCAAGGCGCTGAAGATGCAACCGAAGAACATCAGTATCGCGCTGAACATGGCCCAGTCGCTGCTGCACGGCACCGACACCAGTGTGCCGTCGGCGGAACTGGAAGAATGTCGGGCCTGCCTGAAAATGGTCGGCCTGATGCCCGACACCGACGCGCGTTACTCGCGTTATCAGAAGCTGAAAAGCAAGGCGTTTGGCGAATGAACCACGTTGATCCGGCTTTGGATTTTTCCACGGTGATTGCCTCCACCGTTCATGACATGAAGAACTCGCTGGCCATGCTGATGCAGGCCCACAGCCAATGGCTGGCGCGTCTGCCCCAAGAGCTGCGCTCTGGTACGGAGCAGGGCGTGATCGACTTCGAGTTCGCTCACCTCAACGGCATGCTGGTGCAGTTGCTCGGGCTGTATAAGCTCGGCGTCAACCAGATGCCGCTGCAACCGGCCTATCACGAACTGGATGATTTCATCGAAGCACAACTGGCGGCGCATCAAGAGGTGTTCGCCAGTCGCGGGATCATCGCCACGTATGAAGTTGATCCGCTGAGTCCGCTGGGTTTCTTTGACCGTGAACTGGTCGCCTCGGTGCTGGGCAACTGCATCAACAACGCCATTCGGTATGCCCGCGAGTCTCTGTTGATTACCGTCAGCGACGAGGCCGGGCAACTGGTCGTGAGCATCAACGATGACGGCGACGGTTATCCGGCCGAGATGCTCGAACGTCAGGCCGATTACGTGCAGGGCATCAATCACAGTAGCGGCAGCACCGGGCTCGGCTTGTATTTCGCGGCGCGTATTGCGGCGTTGCATCAACGCAATGGTATTGAAGGGCGCACGGAAATCCGTAACGGCGGCCCGCTGGGCGGTGGGGTATTCAGTCTCTACCTGCCGTGATGCAGGCTTTTTGCATGACGCTGCTTGATATTCCGAACAGGCGGAGCCTATTTTGTTCGGGTCGCCGTTCGCGGCTCGCACAACAACAAGGATTGCGTCATGACAACCGATGGCCAGCGTTCACTCGCGCAGCGATTGACGGGCATTGATGAGATTGAATGTGTCACGCCGGATTTGAATGGCGTACCGCGCGGCAAGGTGATGACCGCCGAAGGTTTCCTCGAAGGGCGGCGTTTGCAGTTGGCGCGGGGAGTGCTGCTGCAATGCATCATGGGTGGATATCCTGCTGCGCGGTTTTACGGCAGTGATGACGGCGACCTCGCATTGGTCGCCGACCCTGGGCAGATTCATCCTTTGCCATGGAGCGACGAGCCACGCGCCCTGGCGATCTGCGATGCCGATGAACTGACCGGTGAAAGCTCCAACCTGTCGACCCGTGGCCAGCTCAAGAAAGTCATCGCCCGTTACGCGGCGCGAGGCCTGGCGCCGGTGGTGGCGACCGAGCTGGAATTCTTTGTTTTCGCCCCGAACACCGATCCGACTCAACCGTTCCGCCCGCCAGTCGGTCTCGACGGCCGCCGCGAGGATGGCTTGTCAGCCTTCAGCGTCAGCTCCAACAACGGTTTGCGGCCGTTTTTCAGCGAAGTTTATAAGTGCATGGCGGCCCTCGGTTTGCCGCGCGATACCTTCATGCACGAGATGGGCGTCAGCCAGTTCGAGATCAACCTGTTACACGGTGATCCGCTGCTGCTGGCCGATCAGACGTTCCTGTTCAAGCATCTGCTCAAGGAAGTCGCGCTCAAACATGGCCTGACCGTGGTGTGCATGGCCAAACCGCTGGCGCATACGCCGGGCAGTTCGATGCACATTCACCAGAGCCTCGTCGAGATTGCTACCGGCAAGAATGTTTTCAGTGACGAGAAAGGTGAGCCGACTGCAATCTTCCGCCATTTCATTGGTGGGCAGCAGGCGGGCATGGCGGACTTCACTGCGCTGTTTGCACCGAATGTGAACTCCTATCAGCGCCTGTGTCATCCGTATGCATCGCCGAACAATGCCTGCTGGTCGCACGATAACCGATCCGCCGGGCTGCGCATTCCGGCCAGTTCGCCGGTCGCCCGTCGGGTAGAAAACCGTTTGCCGGGCGCCGATGCCAACCCGTATCTGGCGATCGCCGCCAGTCTGGCCGCGGGTTTGCATGGGATCGAGCATGAGCTTGAGCCGAGCGAAGCGATTCAGGGCGAGTTCACGGTGCCGGATAATCTTTCGTTGCCGTGTACCTTGCATGCCGCGCTCGAACGTCTGAAACGTAGCCAATTGGCCAGGGAACTGTTCGGACAGGAGTTCATCGAAGGCTACATCGCTTCGAAGACCATGGAGTTGACCAGCTTCTTTGATGAAATAACCCCCTGGGAACGGCGTGTTCTAGCAGCCCAGGCCTGACGAACCGTCGCCATCGGGCTATCGTTTTGGTAGCCCGATATTCACTGCAAGGAGCCGCTCGGAACGCCGATGCGCCAAATCTGGAAATCCTTTCGAGCGCTGTATTTCGCCTCGCTGATGATGTTGATCGGTTCGGGCCTTTTGTCTACTTATCTGGCTTTGCGCCTGGCCGCTGACAATGTCGACGGGCTGTGGGTCGGTGCGCTGATGGCGGCCAACTATTTCGGTCTGGTCCTGGGCGGCAAGATCGGTCACCGGTTGATCGCCAGGGTCGGGCATATCCGTGCTTATTCGGCGTGTGCCGGGATCGTCGGTGCGGCGGTGTTGGGTCACGGTCTGGTGGACTGGTTGCCGGCGTGGCTGGTGCTGCGGACCATTGTCGGTCTGGGCATGATGTGTCAGTACATGGTGATCGAGAGCTGGCTCAACGAGCAGGCCGACGCCAATCAGCGCGGCCTGGTGTTCAGCGGCTACATGATCGCTTCGTATCTGGGGCTGGTGCTGGGTCAGTTGATTCTGGTCATGCACCCGGGCCTGGGCCTGGAACTGCTGATGCTGGTCGCCCTGTGTTTTGCGCTGTGTCTGGTGCCGGTGACGTTGACCCGACGGATTCACCCGGCGCCGCTGCATCCCGCGCCGATGGAACCGCGTTTCTTCATCAAGCGTGTGCCGCAGTCGTTGAGCACGGTGCTCGGTGCGGGTCTGATCATCGGCTCGTTCTATGGTCTGGCGCCGTTGTATGCCTCGCAGCAAGGGCTGTCGACCGAGCAGGTCGGTCTGTTCATGGGTAGCTGCATTTTTGCCGGATTGCTGGTGCAGTGGCCGCTGGGCTGGTTATCCGATCGCTATGATCGGGCGCTTTTGATCCGCTGCTTCGCCGGGTTTCTCGCGGTGGCAGCCTTGCCGCTGGCGATCCTGCCGCAGGTGCCGCTGGAGGTGCTGTTTGTGGTCGGCTTCCTCTGTTCGCTGGTGCAGTTCTGTCTGTATCCGCTGGCGGTGGCGTTTTCCAACGATCACGTAGAGGGTGATCGCCGGGTGTCGCTGACGGCCATGTTGCTGGTGACTTACGGGGTCGGCGCCAGTATCGGCCCGCTGGCCGCTGGTGTGTTGATGAAGTTTTTCGGCAGCCAGAGTCTGTACGCGTTCTTCAGCTTCTTTGCGCTGGTGCTGGTGTGGCGGATACGGCCGAAAGCCGTCACCAATCTGCATCAGGTCGACGACGCGCCGCTTCATCACGTGGCGATGCCGGACAGCATGTCCAGCTCGCCGCTGGTGGCAGCCCTCGACCCCCGTGTTGACGAGCAGGTGGTGCAGGAGCAGATGCAGAATACGGTCACGCCGGAACCAGAGCCAGAACCAGAACCAGAACCTGAGAAAGAACCTGAGTCTGAGTCGGCAGCAGGTCCGGATGACGACAGCGACAAACCCACCCCGGATATCAGTGGCGCCAGGCCTTGAAGCATCGCCGGAAATAAAAAAAGGGCAGTCCCGCCAAGGACTGCCCTTTCTATTTGCATGTTCGAATCACATGTCGTCTTTATCGAAACGCCGTGCTTCACGCTGCAACTGATAAACGAAGCGTTCAACGTTACGCGCTGCCTGGCCACTGATGTTGTGGAAGCGCAGACCGGCAAACGTGATGTTGAGTTTTTCTTCAAAGTGCAGATAACGCAGTTCTACGGAGACCGGCTGATTGCCGAACAGCGGCGGGGCGATCATGCGGTCGTAGACCTGGCCCAGTTGCAGACGCTCGGTGATGTCACCTTCAAAGCGTAGTTTGCAACCGGTGGCGGAAATATCCAGCAGCTTGCCGTTGATTGGCGCCTTGAGCTTTTCACCGCCCAGTTCGACGCTGACCAGGTCGGTCAGCTTCAATGCGGCGCGGAAGGCGTTGCGGCGTTGGTGGTAAACCACCTCGGTCGGGAGCTCGCCAGTGTAAAAGCGGTCGCCGTCGGATTCTTCGATGTTCAGCGTGCCGGTGCATTCCCAGGCAATGCGTACACCTTCATGAAAACCTTCGATCTTGAACGGTTCGCCGGCGAGCAGGAAGCGCTCGCCATCGCGCGGGATCATTTCGTCCAGGGCCATTGATGCGGTGTCGCGGTCGACCTTGATCAGGTAGGTCTGGAAGCGCTGGCTGCGTTCATGGAACGTGATGATCAGCGGGTCGTGGCTATCTTGCAGCTGGCGCAGGTTGCTGGAGATTTCCAGTGGCGTGGTGAGCACCTTTGGGGGCTGCGGAGCATCATCCGCGCTTAGGGTGTTGGACACGGTTTATCACTCTCCAGACAAAATATGACGACTGGCCAGCATTTTGCCAGCATGTTTCGCGAGTTGATAGGGCTGGCGCATCAACGGCTCATGCCTGGCTGAATGTACGCGGCTTGGCGGGTTTGGCAAAAGTGCCGCTGGCGTCATACAGCGCTGGCGGTTCGCCCCCGTTGAGGATTTTCAGCTGATTGGCCGTGGCGGCCTGCTGTACCTGGATCGACTGGCCATTGTTGACGTTGGCCGCCTTGCACTGGGCGATGAGGTCGGTCAGAAAGTCGCTATTGCTGAGCAACTGTTCGCCGATGCTCGACTGGCTGGCGAGTTGCTCGAGACCCTGCCGATTGGTCGGCAGGTTGAGGCTGGCGAGGATCTCGCTGCGTTTGCGGCCATGCTGTTCAAGCAGAATGATCAATGCCTGTTTGCGCGCCAGAATTTCTTCCAGCAGTGGCATGTCGCGACCGTGCAAGGCGAGGGATTCGGTTTGCAGTAACTCCAGCAATTGTTGAGCTGGAGCAAAGTCGTCGATGATCAGTTGCAGTAAATTAGTGTCGTGCATGGCTGGCCTTGGGTTTTAAGCGTCCAAAAGCCTGGCGCTGGCTTGAGCCTAGCGCTGGGCTTCGAAGTTGAGCAGTTTGCTGGCTACACGGTTGCTGTCGACTTTATAGCTGCCATCGGCAATCGCGGCTTTCAACTCGGCCACACGGGCTTTGTCGACAGCAGGTTGATCGCGCAGCTTGTCAGTGACCTTCTGCAACTGTTGAGCCTCATTGCTGAGGTGTACCGATTCCCCGCTCTTTGCGGTACTGGCCGATTCGGCCTGGGTATTCAGCGGCGCGGAGGTGCCGGTTTCGGCGGTGTCCTTGGCGTTGCTGGTACGTGTACTGCCCGTAAGTGACGAGGAGCTGTTCAAACGGCTGAAATCGATGACCATGATAAAAACCTCTGGGAATTTGGACGCTTGCCATGTTTTCGGCCATCCCCTGGAAAACTTTAGGCCCATTTATCAATGAGCTTGCATGCGCCGGCGCGTGTCCTGCTGCGGCACAGTTTAGGGAAGCGACGGGGTCCGCGCCAGTTTTCTCATAAGCGTTTTACATGGCCACTTCCACCTGGCCCGGTGCGGTGACCTGCGCCTTGATGACTCGTTGGGAGTTAAGGTTTTTCACCCGGATCTGTTCTTTCAGGCCGCCATTGGCCAGGGCTTCACCGGGCATGCGCACGGCGAGTGTGCCGCTGCGGGCGGTGATGACCACTTGATCACCCTTGCGCACGACTTCGGCCTGTTCCAGATGAACCAGGGTAATGACCTGATCAGCGACCGTTGGTCGGGTTAATTTCTGCCCGATCGCGTCGTCCACCGACGTCAAGAAACCTTGATTGATCACGCTGACGTCGCGCTCGCGCAAGGTCACGTCCCGAGGTTCGATTATCCCGGCGCGTTTGAGCGGTCGGGTGGTGGTCACGATCTCGCGAAACAGGCGGACTTGAGCGGGCACGAACACCGTCCAGGGCGATGAGCCTTCACAGCGAACCTTCACGGTTACCCGGCCCAACGGACGTGCCGGACTCTCCAGAGACGCTGTCAATTCCTTGTCGCACATAGGCATGCGCATACGGGGGTCGAGCTGGTTGACTTCGATTTCGTAGCGGCCTTCCGTTTGACTGGTTGCCAGATAGTCTTCTACGGTGAACTCAAGAAAGCCCTGAGTGACGCCGATAAGCATGTCAGGCAAGGTAACCGCATCAGCAATGGCAGGGCTGCCGGCGAAGAAGAAGCAAGCGGCGGACACGGCGCAAAGCCCTTTGCGAAGGGGAGATGTCAGGCGTCGGAAAAATGTCGTTTGAGCGTTCATACGAGTTAAAAAGCAAGCGCCGTGCCGTTTAGCAATGAATGTGCGTCGCAACAACACTTGGCGTTGGTGTAGGAGTCTGGGCATGGCTGGTGTAATGGATTCGGTGAACCAGCGCACGCAACTGGTAGGGCAGAATCGCCTGGAGCTGTTGTTGTTCCGTCTCGACGGTCAACAGCTCTATGGAATCAACGTGTTCAAGGTGCGGGAAGTGCTGCAATGCCCGTCGCTGACGTTGATGCCCAAGTCCAGTCCTGTCGTGTGCGGGGTGGCGAATATCCGGGGGGCGACCATTCCGATCCTTGATCTGGCAATGGCGACCGGTTCCGGGGCGTTGAAAGACAAGAAAAATCCGTTCGTGATCATCACGGAGTACAACACCAAGACCCAGGGATTCCTGGTCCGCTCGGTGGAGCGCATCGTCAACATGAACTGGGAAGAGATCCATCCACCGCCCAAGGGCACGGGTCGCGATCATTACCTGACCGCTGTGACTCGGGTGGACAATCAGTTAGTCGAAATCATCGACGTCGAGAAGGTACTGGCGGAAGTTGCGCCAACGCCGGAAGCGATTTCGGTCGGCGTGGTTGATGTCGAGACCCAGACCAAGGCGTTGTCGCTGCGGGTGCTGACGGTCGATGACTCGTCGGTGGCGCGCAAACAGGTCACGCGTTGCCTGCAGACGATCGGCGTCGAAGTGGTGGCGTTGAACGATGGCAAGCAGGCGCTGGATTACCTGCGCAAGCTGGTCGACGAGGGCAAGAAGCCGGAAGAAGAGTTCCTGATGATGATCTCCGACATCGAGATGCCGGAGATGGACGGGTACACCCTGACGGCGGAAATCCGCGGCGACGCGCGCATGCAAAAGCTTCATATCATCCTGCATACTTCGTTGTCCGGGGTATTCAATCAGGCGATGGTCAAGAAAGTCGGTGCCGATGACTTTTTGGCCAAATTCCGTCCTGATGACCTGGCATCCCGGGTAGTCGACCGGATCAAAGCAGCAGATATCAGCTAGGGGCCTTTTGTCCCTGGCGGTCAACACGATTTAAGAGGCGGCATCATTGTCTACGGGTAATTTGGATTTCGAACAGTTCCGGGTCTTCCTGGAAAAAGCCTGTGGCATTTTGCTCGGTGAAAACAAGCAGTACCTGGTCTCGAGCCGTCTCAACAAACTGATGGAGCAGCAAGGCATCAAGTCGCTGGGTGAGCTGGTCCAGCGCATCCAGACCCAGCCGCGCAGCGGTTTGCGCGAGCAGGTGGTCGATGCCATGACGACCAACGAAACCCTGTGGTTTCGTGACACCTATCCGTTTGAAGTCTTGAAGAACAAGGTGCTGCCCGAGGCCATCAAGGCCAGTCCCAACCAGCGTCTGCGGATCTGGTCGGCGGCTTGCTCGTCGGGGCAGGAACCCTATTCGCTGTCGATGTCGATAGACGAGTTCGAGCGCAGCAATCTCGGCCAACTGAAGATGGGCGTGCAGATTGTTGCCACGGACTTGTCCGGCCTCATGCTGAACAACTGCAAGACCGGCGAGTACGACAGCCTGGCGATCGGACGCGGTTTGTCGGCCGATCGTTTGCAGCGTTACTTCGACCCGAAAGGGCCAGGGCGCTGGGTGATCAAGGCACCGATCAAGAACCGGGTGGAGTTCCGCTCGTTCAACTTGCTCGACAGCTATGCAGCCCTGGGCAAGTTCGACATCGTGTTCTGTCGCAACGTGCTGATCTACTTCTCCGCCGAGGTGAAGAAAGACATCCTGTTGCGCATTCACAGCACGTTGAAGCCGGGCGGTTATCTGTTTCTTGGCGCTTCCGAAGCGCTGAACGGTTTGCCGGATCATTACCAGATGGTTCAGTGCAGCCCGGGGATCATCTACCAGGCGAAGTGATTGCATCGGCAACACAAAAACGGGAGGCCCTCAAAGCCTCCCGTTTTTTTATGCCCGAGCCTTCGGCAGCTCCTGCAGGGCAAGGGCAGGGCTGAGAGCGGCAGAAAAGCGGCATCTGGCGGAAACCGGTTGCCGCTTTTCTGGCATTGCCGCTTTGCCGATGCCTGGCAAAGCCCCGGTTTACGGGGACTTCTCGCGTTGGCACGCCACTTGCTAAAGCTCAGTTACGAAAAACCGGTCACCCGAAGGTTCCCGACATGAGCATCAGCTTCGATAAAGCGCTCGGCATTCACGAAAAAGCCCTGGGCTTCCGCGCCCAGCGTGCCGAAGTCCTGGCCAACAACATCGCCAACGCCGATACCCCGAACTACAAGGCGCGGGATCTGGAATTCTCCAAAGTGCTCGAAGCACAGACCGAGAAAACCAAGAGCGGTGGCACGTTTGCCCTGAACATGACCAACAGCCGTCACATCGAGGCTGAAGGACTGGGCAACGGCGACGAGTCGCTGATGTATCGCACGCCGATGCAACCGTCGATCGACCAGAACACCGTGGATGCACAACTGGAACAGTCGAATTACGCGGAAAACGCCGTCGGCTTCCAGGCCAGCTTCACGCTGCTCAACAGCAAATTCAAAGGGCTGGTATCAGCCCTGCGCGGAGAGTAATCCATGTCCCTGTCCAGCGTTTTCAACATTGCCGGTAGCGGCATGAGCGCACAAACCACGCGTCTGAACACCGTGGCTTCGAACATCGCCAACGCCGAAACCGTCTCTTCGAGCATCGACCAGACCTACCGCGCCCGTCACCCGGTGTTCGCCACCATGTTCCAGGGTGGCCAGAACAGCGGCAGCAACTCGCTGTTCCAGAGCCAGGATGCGGCCGGTCAAGGCGTTCAGGTGCTCGGTGTGGTCGAAGACCAGAGCAACCTCGAAGCGCGTTACGAGCCGAACCATCCAGCCGCTGACGGCAAAGGCTACGTCTACTACCCGAACGTCAACGTGGTGGAAGAAATGGCTGACATGATTTCCGCGAGCCGTTCGTTCCAGACCAACGCCGAAATGATGAACACCGCCAAAACCATGATGCAGAAGGTACTGACCCTCGGTCAGTAATAAGGGGCGACTGCCATGAGTGTTTCCGATTCCACCAGCGGCGTAAGCATCAAAGACGTTCTGGCCAATTCTTCGGTCAAGACCGGGACGACCACTGATGGTCTGGCTGCGGCCACCAACAGCGCCACCGGCAAGCAGGCTTTGGGTAAAGATGCCTTCCTGCAACTGCTGGTCACCCAACTGAAGAACCAGAACCCGCTTGATCCGCAGGACAACAGCGAGTTCGTCGCTCAGTTGGCGCAGTTCAGCAGTCTGGAAGGCATCACTACGCTGAACGACACCGTTACCGGCATTGCCGGCAACTACAACTCCTCGCAAGCATTGCAGGCGTCGTCGCTGGTTGGCCGTTCGGTCATCGCGCAGACCGACAAGGCTGTAGTCGACACCAGCAAAAGCCTCAATGGCACCGTGGTGGTTCCGGCCTCTGGCGCCGTTTCGCTCTCGATCAAAGATGCCGATGGCAAAGTCGTGCGCACCATTGACATGGGCACCCAGAACGCCGGCAACGCCAGCTTCATCTGGGACGGCAAGGACGCTTCCGGTGCGGTCGCGAAGGCGGGCACTTACACGTTCACGGCTAGCGCCACGTACGACGGCAAGGCCACTTCGCTGGTGACTTACCTGCCAGCGACCGTCAACAGCGTGACCATCAGCCAGACCGGCGGTGAGTTGATGCTGAACCTGGCGGGTCTGGGCAGCGTTGCGCTGTCCAAAGTACAAACCATTGGTATATAGAGCCGACTAACCGGCACAAAGGAGTGGAATATGTCTTTCAATATCGGCCTTAGCGGTCTCTATGCTGCCAACAAGCAATTGGACGTGACCGGCAACAACATCGCCAACGTTGCGACCACCGGTTTCAAATCGTCCCGTGCAGAATTCGAAGACGTGTACTCGGCCACTCGCCTGGGTACCGGTAGCAAAACCGTCGGTAACGGCGTGCGCCTTGCCAACGTTTCCCAGCAGTTCGGCCAAGGTGATGTGAACAACACCGGCAACGTGCTGGACATGGGTATCCAGGGCAACGGTTTCTTCATCCTCAGCGACAACGGTTCCCTGAGCTACACCCGTGCCGGTGCGTTCAAGACCGACGCTGAAAACTACGTGGTCGATAACAACGGCAACCGTCTGCAAGGCTATGGCGTCGATGCCAACGGCAAGATCATGACCGGCGTGCTGACTGACCTGAAGATCGATACTTCGGCCCTCAAGCCGAACGCGACGTCCAAGATCGACCAGACCATGAACGTGAACTCGGAGGATACCTTGCCTACCGTGACCACGTTCAGCCCGACTGACCTGAACAGCTACAACAAGCTCATTTCCACGCCGGTCTACGATACTCAGGGTAACGAGCACCGCATGGATCAGTACTACGTGAAAACGGGTACCAATGCCTGGCGCGTCTACACCTACATGGATGGTCGCACCCCATCGGATCCGGCCAACAACACCCTGACGCCGATGACCCACGACCTCACGTTCAACTCTGATGGTTCCATCGCGACCCTGACGGCGGGCGCTGGCTGGACCAAAACCGGCAACACCCTGACCATGACTGGCTGGATTCCCGGTGTCGTGACCAACGCGGCGACCTCGCCAGTGACCTGGGGGCCGAACGGTTCCAATGCCAACTCGACCGGTATCGCGTTCAACACGGCGTTGACCACGTCCTATAACGCTCCGACCGCCCGCACCGCGCAGTATCAGGACGGTTATGCAACGGGCCAGATCTCCAGCCTGACCATCGATTCGACCGGTGTGATGACGGCTAACTTCAGCAACCAGCAGACCAAAGCGATTGGTCAGGTGGCGGTGGCGAGCTTTGCCAACGAGCAGGGCCTGCAGCCGATTGGCGGTACGCGCTGGAAGGAGACGTTCGCCTCGGGTGTGGCTGGGGTTGATGCGCCGAAAACCGGTACGCTGGGTTCGATCGTGTCGAACTCGCTGGAAGAGTCGAACGTTAACCTGACCAATGAGCTGGTGGATCTGATCAAGGCGCAGAGCAACTATCAGGCGAACGCCAAGACCATCTCCACCCAGAGCACCATCATGCAGACCATCATTCAGATGACCTGATGCTGGATAGCGCTGCATAAGAAGCCCCTCGTGAGAGGGGCTTTTTTTTGCCTGGTGGAATCAGGATCAAAAGATCGCAGCCTCGTTTCACTCGACAGCTCCTACAGGGGGCGTGTACACCGGAGCACTCCGCATTTGCCCGATCCATGTAGGAGCTGTCGAGTGAAACGAGGCTGCGATCTCTTGATCTTAAAAGGCAGGCAAAAGAAAACCCCCGACAATCCAGAGGACTGATCGGGGGTTTCCAGGTCAGCGCCTTGCGGCGCTCACCGGCTCAGCTTACTGGCAAGCTTCGCAATCCGGCTCGTCGATGGCGCAAGCCTTCGGCACTGGAGCAGGGCCGGCAGGGGCTGCCAGTACGGAGTCGTCGCCGTGGTTGCCGCCGCTGGAAACAGCGTTCAGCTTGCCAGTGTTGATGGTCGACTTCTCGGTGCTGGTCGCGGCCAGGGCACGGAGGTAGTAAGTGGTTTTCAGGCCACGGTACCAGGCCATGCGGTAGGTCACGTCGAGTTTCTTGCCCGATGCGCCAGCGATGTACAGGTTCAGCGACTGGGCCTGGTCGATCCACTTCTGACGACGGCTGGCCGCGTCAACGATCCACTTGGTGTCCACTTCGAACGCGGTCGCGTAGAGCTCTTTGAGTTCTTGCGGGATGCGCTCGATCTGCTGAACCGAACCGTCGTAGTACTTCAGGTCGTTGATCATGACCGAGTCCCACAGGCCGCGAGCCTTGAGGTCGCGAACCAGGTACGGGTTGATCACGGTGAATTCGCCCGACAGGTTCGATTTCACATACAGGTTCTGGTAGGTCGGTTCGATCGACTGCGAGACGCCAGTGATGTTGGCGATGGTCGCGGTAGGTGCGATGGCCATGATGTTGGAGTTACGAATGCCTTTCTGTACACGGGCGCGAACCGGTGCCCAGTCCAGGGTTTCGTTCAGGTCAACGTCGATGTACTTCTGGCCGCGTTGTTCGATCAGGATCTGTTGCGAATCCAGCGGCAGGATGCCTTTGGACCACAGCGAACCGTTGAATGTCTCGTACGCGCCGCGCTCGTCGGCCAGGTCGCAGGACGCCTGGATCGCGTAGTAGCTGACCGCTTCCATCGACTTGTCGGCGAACTCGACGGCAGCGTCGGAACCGTAGGCGATGTGCTGCAGGTACAAAGCGTCCTGGAAGCCCATGATGCCCAGACCTACCGGACGGTGACGGAAGTTGGAGTTCTTCGCTTGCGGCACCGAGTAGTAGTTGATGTCGATCACGTTGTCGAGCATGCGCACGGCGGTGTTCACGGTGCGTTGCAGCTTGGCGGTGTCCAGCTTGCCGTTGACGATGTGGTTCGGCAGGTTGATCGAGCCCAGGTTGCAAACAGCGATTTCATCCTTGTTGGTGTTCAAGGTGATCTCGGTGCACAGGTTCGAGCTGTGAACCACGCCGACGTGCTGCTGCGGGCTACGCAGGTTGCACGGGTCTTTGAAAGTCAGCCATGGGTGGCCGGTTTCGAAGAGCATGGACAGCATTTTGCGCCACAGGTCTTTGGCCTGAATGGTCTTGAACAGCTTGATCTTGCCCGGGTACTCGGACAGCGCTTCGTAGTACTCGTAACGCTCTTCGAAGGCTTTACCGGTCAGGTCGTGCAGGTCCGGTACTTCGGATGGCGAGAACAGGGTCCACTTGCCGTCATCGAAGACGCGCTTCATGAACAGGTCAGGGATCCAGTTGGCAGTGTTCATGTCGTGGGTACGACGACGATCATCACCGGTGTTCTTGCGCAGCTCGATGAACTCTTCGATGTCCATGTGCCAGGTTTCCAGGTAGGCACACACAGCGCCTTTGCGCTTGCCACCCTGGTTAACGGCTACAGCGGTGTCGTTCACGACTTTCAGGAACGGAACCACGCCTTGCGACTTGCCGTTGGTGCCTTTGATGTACGAACCCAAAGCACGGACAGGCGTCCAGTCGTTGCCCAGGCCACCGGCGAATTTCGACAGCATGGCGTTGTCGTGGATCGCGTGGTAGATGCCCGACAGGTCATCCGGAACGGTGGTCAGGTAGCAGCTCGACAGCTGTGGACGCAGGGTGCCGGCGTTGAACAGTGTTGGAGTCGAAGCCATGTAGTCGAAGGACGACAACAGGTTGTAGAACTCGATCGCACGGTCTTCTTTATTCTTCTCTTCGATCGCCAGGCCCATGGCCACGCGCATGAAGAAGATCTGCGGCAGTTCGAAACGCACGCCATCCTTGTGGATGAAGTAACGGTCGTACAGGGTTTGCAGGCCCAGGTAGGTGAATTGCTGATCGCGCTCGTGGTTGATCGCCTTGCCCAGTTTTTCCAGGTCGAAGGTGGCCAGCACAGGGTTCAGCAGTTCGAACTCGATACCTTTGGCGACGTAGGCCGGCAGTGCCTTGGCGTACAGGTCGGCCATTTCGTGATGGGTGGCGCTTTCGGCAACTTCGAGGAAGTTCAGGCCTTCGGCACGCAGGGTATCCATCAGCAGGCGGGCGGTCACGAACGAGTAGTTCGGCTCGCGCTCAACCAGGGTGCGGGCGGTCATCACCAGGGCGGTGTTGACGTCGGTCAGGGCCACGCCGTCGTACAGGTTTTTCAGGGTTTCGCGCTGGATCAGGTCGCCGTCGACTTCTTCCAGACCTTCGCAGGCCTCGGTGACGATGGTGTTCAAGCGGCCCATGTCCAGCGGCGCCAGGCTGCCGTCGGCACGGGTGATGCGGATCGACGGGTGCGCGTTGACCGCTTCTTCGGCCGGTGCGTGGGCAGCGCGTTCTTTCGAACGGCCGTCACGGTAGATCACGTAGTCGCGAGCGACTTTCTGCTCGCCGGCACGCATCAGGGCCAGTTCGACCTGGTCCTGGATTTCTTCGATGTGGATGGTGCCGCCCGAAGGCATGCGACGCTTGAAGGTCGCGGTGACTTGTTCGGTCAGGCGGGCAACGGTGTCGTGGATTCGCGACGAGGCGGCAGCGGTGCCGCCCTCAACTGCGAGAAACGCTTTGGTGATAGCGACGGTGATCTTGTCATCGGTGTAAGGAACGACAGTGCCATTGCGCTTGATCACGCGCAGTTGACCAGGCGCGGTAGCTGCCAGATCCGAATTCGAATCGGCGGCCTGCGGCAAGGTGCCCTGCGGGTTCTCGCGAGTTGTGTCGGTTTGCATGGGGGATTGTCTCCACATTCTCTATGTTTGTTTGGGCACCATCATGGTGCTCACCGTTCTGTCCCGAAGCACTACAACCGACGAGCGTCGGCCTAACAACTTCGGAACAGTAGGAAAAAGGCTGCATCGCCGCGTCCCTGCCGAAGTTTTGGTTGCGAGCCTGCGCTCGAACCGGATTCCTTCCCGGGTGACAGTAATGACTGCAACACCCATACCGTTCTTTGCCATTGGAGCTAAAAAAACGGTGCCATCCGCAAGCGCGGTTTGGGCTTCGAAAAACTTGCTTCGTTCAACCCGAAACTTGCCATAAAGCGCTTGAGTTTCAGGTCTGAAATGTGGTTGGGCGTTTCAGTCGAAAACCCCATATGTAGGGTCTCCGTTTTCGCCGTGCTACAAGATAATGCGTTTCAGGGGAGGAATGCAACGGACAGCCTGTGGATAAACCTGTGCGTAAATTGTGTAAGAAAGCAGGAATTCACGTGTAGGCCGCGAACCCACTGAGCTAGACCGTTTGTCACTGTTCTTTCAACCGGAAAAACGCTTCAGCGGATTTTTAAGGGCGCGAACCCTATCACAAAAAACCGCCTTGTCCGAACGCATTTACCGACTTGTGTTCTGGCTGTACGCCGTTTATACAATCGGGCCATGCGCAGGCATTCTTATCCTCCGAATACATGACAAATGAGCGGGGGGATCGTGGATGGCGCACATGCTTTTGTAGGAGCTGCCGAAGGCTGCGATCTTTTGATTGTAAAAAACCAGATCAAAAGATCGCAGCGTGCCGCAGCTCCTACAGAATCGGGTTCGCAGCGATCCCTTCTATTAATAAAAACAGCAAGCAGAGGTCACCGGTGGAGCAACAAGCCTTTCAGGTATTGATAGTCGAGGACGATCAGCGTCTGGCCGAACTCACTCGCGACTACCTGCAAGCCAATGGATTGCGCGTCGAAATCGAAGGCAACGGTGCGCTGGCGGCGGCGCGGATTATCCAGGAACAGCCGGATCTGGTGATCCTTGATCTGATGCTGCCCGGTGAAGATGGTCTAAGCATTTGCCGCAAGGTGCGTGACCGTTATGACGGCCCCATCCTGATGCTCACCGCGCGCACCGATGACGCCGACCAGATCCACGGTCTCGACCTCGGCGCCGATGATTACGTCTGTAAACCGGTGCGGCCGCGACTTTTATTGGCGAGGATTCAGGCATTACTGCGACGCAGTGACACACCGGAGCCTGTCGCGGAAAAATCCCGTCGACTGCAATTCGGCCCGCTGGTGGTGGATAACGCCTTGCGCGAGGCGTGGCTGAGCGACAACGGCATCGAGCTGACCAGCGCCGAATTCGACTTGCTCTGGCTGCTGGTGTCCAACGCCGGGCGAATCCTCTCCCGGGAAGAAATCTTCACGGCGTTGCGCGGCATCGGCTACGACGGCCAGGACCGCTCGATCGATGTACGTATCTCGCGCATCCGCCCGAAGATCGGCGATGACCCTGACCATCCGCGCCTGATCAAGACCATCCGCAGCAAAGGCTATCTGTTCGTCCCTGAAGCCTGCGTAGACCTGGTGCTGTGAACTCGATCTTCCTGCGCATCTACGGCGGCATGTGCGCCGCGCTGATTCTGGTGGCGGTGCTCGGCGTGCTGGCGCTGAACCTGCTCAATCAGGTGCGCAGTGAGCAGTACCGCGAGCGTCTGGCCCATGGCACGTTCTCGCTGATGGCCGACAACCTGCAACCGATGAACCAGACCGAGCGCCATCGTGCGCTGTTGGTGTGGGAGCGTTTGCTCGGGATTCCGCTGGCGCTGAAAAAGTTTGCCGAAACCGACCTCGACCTGACCCAGCGCACCCGCGTGCTGCGCGGTTCGGCGCTGGTGGAGCAGACCGGCCCGCACGCGGCAAAGGTTTACCGACTGGTCAGTGATAAAGAACAGCTTGTGCTGGTAGGAGAGGTGCAGCAGATCAGTGAGCAATTGGCCCGTGCGACTATTTACCTGTTGGCCGATGAGCTGGTGCGCGTGCCCGTGGCCGAGCAGCCCAAGCGGTTGGCGCAGATAAAGGAGGAAAAGGGTTTTGGTTTCGACCTGCGTCTGGTCACGGTGAACGACGCCGACATGGACGAAGACCAGAGCCGTCGCGTGGCCGAGGGCGATACGGTGATGGCGTTGGGCAAGGGCGGCGATTCGATCCGGGTGTTTGCCGGCATGGTCGGCACGCCGTGGGTGCTGGAAATCGGTCCGCTGTATCAGATGAATCCGTATCCGCCGGAGTGGCTGGTGTTGATCGCCGCGCTGGGCCTGAGCCTGATCGGCCTCATCGTCTATCTATTGGTGCGCCAACTGGAGCGGCGTTTGCGCGGCCTCGAAGCAGCGGCCACGCGGATCGCCAAGGGCAGCCTGGAAACCCGCGTGCCGGCGCGCGGTGCGGACTCGGTGGGGCGGCTTGCTTCGGCGTTCAACGGCATGGCTGAACACTTGCAGCAGTTGCTGGCAATCCAGCGCGAACTGGTGCGTGCGGTCTCCCATGAACTGCGCACGCCGGTGGCGCGGTTGCGTTTCGGCCTGGAGATGATCGGCTCGGCGACCACGCCGCAAGCCTTGGAAAAGTATCGCGAAGGCATGGATCACGACATTGAGGATCTCGATAAGCTGGTCGATGAAATGCTCACCTACGCGAGACTGGAGCAGGGTTCGCCGGCGCTGACGTTCCAGCGCATCGACCTTGATGCGCTGGTCAATCAGGTGATTGAAGAGTTGGCGCCGTTGCGCGCCGAGGTCACGGTGCAGCGCGGCTTGTGCCTGTCGGCCGCCGACAATGACGATGCCTGGGTCGAGGCCGAGCCGCGTTATCTGCACCGGGCGCTGCAGAACCTGGTGAGCAACGCCATGCGTCATGCGCGTTCGAGGGTCACGGTGAGTTATCAGGTTGGCCAGTTGCGTTGCCGGGTGGACGTCGAGGACGACGGACCGGGCGTGCCGGAGGTGGCGTGGGAGCGGATTTTTACACCGTTTCTACGGCTGGACGACAGTCGCACCCGCGCATCAGGTGGGCATGGGCTGGGGCTGTCGATTGTGCGGCGGATCATCCATTGGCATGACGGCCGGGCGATCATAGGCAAGAGCAAGAGTCTGGGCGGGGCTTGTTTCAGCTTGAGTTGGCCGAGGAATCAGGAGCGCCGCTGAATTTTGCTGTGGCTGCGCTGGCCTCATCGCTGGCAAGCCAGCTCCCACATTGTCCGTGGCGAGCACAGATTTCATGTACACCCTGGACACCTGTGGGAGCTGGCCTGCCAGCGATGAGGCCCTGAGAGCCAACAAAGATCTCAGGCCTTGATGCTGACCAGGCTCAACAACTGCCCATCCTGCACCCCGAACTGCGCATCCAACTCCGTCCCGTTGCGCCATTCACTCGACAGATCCGTCAACAAGCGCAACCGCACCTCACCCTGTTCAGTCCACTCCAGTACTTCGGCGTGCTCAAAGTAAAAGCGCTTCTGCACGATCGGGTAGAGCGCCTTGAACAAGCTCTCTTTCACCGAAAACGTCAGCGTCACCCACAGCGCCAACTGATCCCGCGAGCCTGAGGCCATGCGTTGCATCTCCGGCGGCGTGAGGATTTCCCCGGCCAGTCGTTCGGCACGTTCGGCATTGAGCAGGTTTTCCAGGTCCATACCCAGACTGCGCCAATGTTGCTTGTTGGCGACAATCGCCGCCGCGCGGCCGGTGCTGTGGGTGATCGAACCGCAGATGTGCGCCGGCCATACCGGCGCGCGATCTTCGCCAATCGCCGGGATGACACTGCTGCCTTCAAGTTGCTGCAACGCCGCACGGGCGCAGACTCGACCGGCGAGAAACTCCGCCTGGCGCTTAGCCACGGATCGCTGAATACTCGGCGGCGGCTCGATGGCGCTGCGTTGGAAATCATCGCCGAGCAGTTGTGACGGATTGAAATGGGTGCTGAGCAGCACCGTGTCAGGCAACACCGTCGGCAACGGCCAGTGGGCATCGAGCGGGGTGCAGCAGGCGGGGAGGGCAGGCGTTGGATTCATGGCGGGCATTTTGCCGGTTAGCATCAAAACTGGGTAGAGGCACACACCTGTATGAGCTGCCGAAGGCTGCGATCTTTTGATTTTGATTGTTAAAAACAGGATCAAAAGATCGCTGCCTTCGGCAGCTCAGGGGGCATTGCGATCAAATGAAGATTTTTGATCGCGCAGGTTTTGGGTCAGCCAAATAGTGTCTGAAAGAACGCTTTCATGTCCGCCCAGGATTTTTCATCGGCAGCCTTGTTGTAGCCGATGTCCGGGCCACCGTGCTCACCATGACCCAAGCGATCGGCATCCGGATTGGTAAAACCATGCTTGGCCCCATCCAGGCTGACGAACGTGTAGTCCGCCCCGGCCTTGTCCATTTCCGCTTTGAACGCGCTGACGTGTGCGGGTGTGACCATGCTGTCCAGTGCGCCGTGCTCCACCAGAATCTTCGCCTTCACACTGCCGGGCGTGGCCGGTGTCTTGGTCGCCAGTGCGCCATGGAAACTCACTACTCCTGCCAGTGGCTGGCCCTGTCGCGCGGCATTCAGCACCACGGCACCGCCGAAGCAGTAACCGATGGCCGCGAGTTTGTTCACGTCGGTTTGAGGTTGTTTCTTCAGCAGATTCAGCCCGGCCTCGAAGCGCTTGCTGGAAGCCGCCGCGTCCTGCGTCGCCGCCTGCATGAACGCCATCGCATCTTTCGGGTGCTCGGTGTTCTTGCCTTCGCCGTACATATCGATCGCCAACGCGCTATAGCCGAGTTCGGCCAGGTCGCGGGCGCGGCGCTTGGCGTAATCGTTCAGGCCCCACCATTCATGCACCACGACGACTCCCGGTCGCTTGCCTTTGATCGCGTCGTCGTATGCGTAGTAACCGATCAGCTTGGTGCCATCGGCGCTCTGGTAGGGGATTTCTTCGGTCTTGATCGCCGCCTGGGTAAGGCTGCTGACGGCCAGCAAGGTGAGGGCGAGGAACAGGCGCATGGTCGGTCTCCTTATCGAAAAGTGGTCAGAACAGCCTAGTCGATTTGGTTCAGGTCAGGTTCAGAGAGCGTTCAGGGGCGGTACAGGGGCGGGTCAGTAACCTTGCGCCATACCCAAACAGCACTGTGAAAGAGGAAATACCATGACTCGTTTAAACAAACTGCTGCTGGCATTTACCGTAATGAGCGCCAGTATCGCGGCCCATGCCGACACCACTTCGAACTTCGCCGGCCTGACCTTCGGCCAGACCAGCGACAAGATCAAAAAATCCCATGCACTGAACGACAACCTCGATCACCCTAACGCCACCGGCGCGATCGACGGCAATAACACCTACGGCGTACGCCTCGGTCAGCAAAACTCGCAAGGTCGCTACTACGCCACCTACGACAACGTGTCTGGTTCGCACAATGGCATTAAACTGCGCCAGGAAAACCTGCTGGGCAGCTACGATCTGTTCTACCCGGTGGGCAGCACCACCAAATTGTTCGGCGGTGCGACGGCAGGTCTGACCAAACTGACCCAGGAGTCGCCAGGCTATAGCCGCGACAGTGACATCGGTTACGCGGTCGGCGGCCAGTTCGGTGTGTTGCAGCAAGTATCGCAAAACACCTCGGTGGAACTCGGTTACCGTTATCTGCGCAGCAACGCCAGCACCGAGATGAGCGAACGCGGTGGCAGCAAGCAAGGCTCGCTGGATCTGAACAGCAGCGCGCAGACTTACCTGTCGGCCAACTACAATTTCTAAGGAGTTGCCGCCAATTCAATGTAGGAGTGAGCCTGCTCGCGAAGGCGATGTGTCAGTCGACATCTTCATTGACTGACTCACCGCTTTCGCGAGCAGGCTCGCTCCCACAGATGTGTAGTCGGAGATGTTTGATTTGCCCGGGAGAGCAATATGAAACTGTTGGTCGTCGAAGATGAAGCGCTGTTGCGCCATCACCTGCAAACCCGTCTGACGGAGAGCGGCCACGTGGTCGAGTCCGTGGCCAATGCCGAAGAGGCGCTGTACCAGACCGGACAGTTCAACTTTGACCTGGCGGTGATCGACCTTGGTCTGCCGGGCATGGGCGGCCTCGACCTGATCCGCCAGTTGCGCTCGGGCGGCAAGACCTTCCCGATCCTGATCCTCACTGCGCGCGGCAACTGGCAGGACAAGGTCGAAGGCCTCGCGGCGGGCGCCGACGATTATGTGGTCAAACCGTTCCAGTTCGAAGAGCTCGATGCGCGGCTGAATGCCTTGCTGCGCCGCTCCAGCGGCTTCACCCAGTCGACCATCGTTGCCGGCCCGCTGTTGCTCGATCTCAATCGCAAGCAAGCGAGCCTCGACGAGCAGCCGCTGGCGCTGACTGCGTACGAATACCGCATCCTTGAATACCTGATGCGCCATCACCAGCAAGTGGTGCCCAAGGATCGCTTGATGGAACAACTTTATCCGGATGACGACGAGCGCGACCCGAACGTGATCGAAGTGCTGGTCGGCCGCTTGCGCCGCAAACTCGAAGGCCCGGCCGGGTTCAAGCCGATCGACACCGTGCGTGGCCTCGGCTACCTGTTCAATGAGCGCTGCACTTGATTCGTTCCCTTCGCGTACGGTTGATGCTCGCCGCCACTACGTTGGCGGTGTTGTTCATGCTCGCCTTGCTGCCGGCGATGCAGGGCGCGTTCAGCCTGGCGTTGCAGGACTCGATCGAGCAGCGTCTGGCTTCGGACGTCACCACGCTGATTTCTGCCGCGCGCATTGAAAACGGCAAACTGGTCATGCCCTCGCAGTTGCCGGATGAGCGTTTCAACCTCACGGACTTCCGTCTGCTCGGTTACATCTACGACCGCGAAGGGCATCTGGTCTGGCGCTCGAAAGCCACCCAGGAAGAGCAGATCAACTACAAACCACGTTATGACGGGCTCGGTAATGAGTTCGCGCGGATTCGTGAGAGCAACGGTCAGGAATTCTTCGTTTACGACGTTGAAGTGAAACTGCTTGGTGGCAAAAGTGCGGCGTTCAGCATCGTCGCCCTGCAACCGGTGCGCGAGTACGAAACCACCCTCGAAGGCCTGCGCGAGAATCTGTATCTGGGCTTTGGCGCGGCCTTGCTTGTGCTGTTGGCGCTGCTGTGGATCGGGTTGACCTGGGGCTTGAAGGCCTTGCGGCAACTCAGCCAGGAACTCGACGAAATCGAGGGCGGCACCCGCGAAAGCCTCACGGAAAAACACCCGCGCGAATTGCTGCGGTTGACCGGCTCGCTCAACCGCTTGCTGCTCAGTGAGCGCCAACAGCGCAGCCGTTATCGCGACTCTCTCGACGACTTGGCCCACAGTCTGAAAACACCGTTGGCGGTGTTGCAGGGCGTCAGTGAGGACATGGCTCAGCGGCCCAAAGACATCGATCAGGCCTGGGTGCTGCAAAGTCAGATCGAGCGCATGAGTCAGCAGATCAGCTATCAACTGCAACGGGCGAGTTTGCGTAAAAGCGGGCTGGTGCGGCATCAGGTGCGGTTGCAGCCGGTGCTCAAAAGTCTGTGTGACACACTGGACAAGGTGTATCGCGACAAGCGTGTGCGGGTGGTGTTTGATCTGCCAGAGCATTGTTATGTGCCGATCGAGCAGGGCGCGTTGCTGGAGATGATGGGGAATTTGCTGGAGAACGCTTATCGGCTGTGTCTGGGCGAGGTGCGCATCAGTGTGCGCGAGAGCATTGCCGGGGTTGAGTTGTGTGTTGAGGATGACGGGCCGGGTGTGCCGCTGGATCAGCGGGCGCGGATTCTTGAGCGCGGTGAGCGTCTGGATCGGCAGCATCCGGGGCAGGGGATTGGGTTGGCGGTGGTCAAGGACATCATAGAAAGCTACAACGCGAAGCTGACGTTGGGGGATTCGCCGATGGGCGGGGCTGCATTCAGGATTCATTTTCCGGCGGTTTGAGTTTTGTTGTGGGCATATCCGTTGCTGCGGGTGTTGCTGCTGGTGGTTCCGTCCTTACGGCGGGTCACTTTTTCCAGACGCCCGGAGTGCCGGCCCAGAAAAAAGTAACCAAAAAGGCTTTACCCTGACGTACGGCCCTCGCTGTGGCTCGGGTTCCTTCGCTGCGGGATTGATCCGGGCGCATCGCTTCCGGTTTGCTTCGCTGCACCTCCTCTCGATGTGTTCGACTTCGTCGAACGGTCGCTGCGCTCCCACCCCCGGATAAATCCCTCCATTCAGCCTGCCGACGGGCTCCGAGATCAAGATCAAGAGCGGTACTCGAGCTTGCGCTCATTGTGTTGAGTGGGGCGGACTTCGCCGCGTGGGGTGTACGTGATTCAACATTGTGGAAGCTGGCTTGCCAGCGAAGGCGGCCTGGCAGCCGACCAATCTCTGGCAGGTGCACCCATTCCCTGTAGGAGCTGCCGAAGGCTGCGATCTTTTGATCTGCTTTGGCTTTGGCTTTTGACGTTGCTTTTGATCTCCAGGCCCATCGGCAGGCCGTACGCCGGGGGCAAAGCCTTTTGCTTACTTTTCGGCTTTGGAAAAGTGAGTCGCTGTTAGAGCGAAACCGCCAGCAATACCACCCGCAGCAACGGATATGTACCCAACCAACCCAGGGCGGAACCTCGAAGCCGCCTCACTGCTCCTGCGCCCGATAAGCCCCCGGCGTCAGCCCCGTCCACTTCTTGAACGCCCGATGAAACGCCGACGGCTCGGAAAATCCCAACTGTTCGGCAATCTGTTGCAACGACAGGTCCGCCCGTCCCAAATGGTAGATGGCGATATCCCGCCGCAGTTGATCCTTCAGTTCCTGAAAACTGGTGCCTTCGTCGCGCAAGTGCCGGCGCAGCGTCTGCGGGCTGATGTGCAGATGAGCGGCCACGGCCTCCAGGTCCGGCCAGCGCGCACTGTCACGGCTGAGCAAGCGGCGCAGTCGGCTGCTCAGACTGTCGCCATCATCCGGGCGTGACAGCAAGTCAGCGGGGGAGCGCTCGAGGAAGTGCTTGAGGGTGCGTTCATCCTGCAAAAGTGGCATGTGCAGGTAGCGGCTGTGGAACAGCAGGCTGCTTTGCTGCGCTGAAAACACTAAAGGGCAGGGGAACAGCAGGTCGTATTCAGCGCCATGCGCAGGTTTCGCATAGCTGAAGGTTGCCTGCTCCAGGCGGATTCGCTGGCCGATCAGCCAACTGCCGAGGCGGTGCCAGATCACCAGCAGGCTTTCACTGAGAAAGTGATCCGGGTCCCATAATTGCGAATCATCGAGGCTCAGGCGCACCCATTCGTCTTCGCGGGTGAGGCTCAAGCGAGGTGCTTCGGGGAATAGGCTATAAAACATCAAGCCGCGTTGCAGGGCCTTCTCCAGATTGCGGCAGTGAATCGAGGCATGACACATCATTGCGAAGCTGCCGGGTTTGCTCGGTGCCTTGCCAAAACCGAGGTATTCGTCGTCCAGCGCCAACCACAGGCCCTGGATCAACCGGGTGAACTGCTCCGGGGCGATCCGCGCACGAGGCTCATCGAGCAATTCAGGGCTGATTCCCAGTTGTTGCAACAGACCCGCGTAGTCGAACCCTTGGCGGCGTGCGCCACCGAGCGCTGCACGGGCGAAATGACTGGCAATGGTGCGTTCGCGCATAAGCGGCAAATCCTTCCTCAAGCGCCGGATGGTAGCCGTGGGTGGCATGGGCAACAAGGCGGATTTCCGCCAAATTGTAGGACGAGACTCGGTGAGTTGGCGGAAATCCGCCATGCCTGGGTGACCGGACGGTGACACCAATGAACCTGTAATACCTAATATCAAAAGGCTGGCAGTGAATTGCACCAATGTGGCACGAGGTTTGCGATAAGAGCGACAGAAGCGTGCGTTTATCCCTCAGGAGAAAGCGCCGTTCCAACAACAAATCCCTCCAGTGCAGGAGGGTTCGCAATTTAAGGTTTTGCGGACAACAGATGGATGTTGCCCGTGGGACTCTTGAGGAAATTTGCAATGACGACTCGTCAGCCACTCTACAAATCCCTGTACTTCCAGGTGATCGTTGCAATCGCCATCGGCATTCTGCTCGGTCACTTCTACCCACAGACCGGTGTGGCCCTCAAGCCGCTGGGTGACGGGTTCATCAAACTGATCAAAATGGTCATTGCCCCAATCATTTTCTGCACCGTTGTCAGCGGCATCGCCGGCATGCAGAACATGAAATCGGTGGGCAAGACTGGCGGCTACGCGCTGCTGTACTTCGAAATCGTTTCCACCATCGCCTTGCTGATCGGTCTGGTCGTAGTCAACGTCGTGCAACCGGGCGCCGGCATGCACATCGACGTGACCACCCTGGACGCTTCGAAAATCGCCACTTATGTGACGGCCAGTAAAGACCAGAGCATTGTCGGCTTCCTGCTGAACGTGATCCCGAACACCATTGTCGGTGCATTCGCCACGGGCGATATCCTGCAAGTGCTGATGTTCTCGGTGATCTTCGGTTATGCCTTGCATCGCCTGGGCTCCTACGGCCGACCGCTGCTTGACCTGATCGATCGCTTTGCCCACGTGATGTTCAACATCATCAACATGATCATGAAACTGGCGCCACTCGGTGCGTTCGGTGCCATGGCGTTCACCATCGGTGCCTACGGTGTCGGCTCGCTGGTGCAGTTGGGTCAGTTGATGATCTGCTTCTACATCACCTGCGTGCTGTTCGTGGTGGTGGTGCTGGGCGCGATCTGCCGTGCACACGGTTTCAGCGTGCTGAAGCTGGTTCGCTATATCCGTGAAGAGCTGCTGATCGTGCTGGGTACTTCCTCGTCCGAATCCGCTCTGCCACGCATGCTGATCAAGATGGAACGTCTGGGTGCGAAGAAATCCGTCGTGGGTCTGGTGATTCCGACTGGTTACTCGTTCAACCTCGACGGTACGTCGATTTACCTGACCATGGCGGCTGTGTTTATCGCTCAGGCGACCGACACCCACATGGACATCACTCACCAGATCACTCTGCTGCTGGTGTTGCTGCTGTCCTCCAAAGGCGCTGCCGGTGTGACCGGTTCGGGCTTCATCGTGCTGGCGGCCACTCTGTCGGCCGTGGGTCACCTGCCGGTGGCCGGTCTGGCGCTGATCCTGGGTATCGACCGCTTCATGTCCGAAGCCCGCGCGCTGACCAACCTGGTGGGTAACGCCGTTGCGACCATCGTTGTTGCCAAGTGGGTGAAAGAGCTGGACACCGATGTACTGCAAGCCGAACTGGCTTCTGGCGGTCGCGGTATCTCTGATGAGCGTGAAGAAGACGACCTGGGTGTGGCTGAAGGCCCAACCCCGAGCAATGTGAAGTAAGCATCGCTTGAATGAAAAAACCCGCTTCGGCGGGTTTTTTCTTGCCTGCGATTTGAGCGCAACGGTCACTGCGCCTGATGGATCCGGTGATTGCTGTAAGCGGCATCGCTGCCTAGGCTGGGTACATCGCACAAGGAGTTCGCCCATGTCCGCACCGCTGACCTCACTGAAAATTCTGGATTTCTCGACCCTGTTGCCGGGGCCGTTCGCCTCGCTGCTGTTGGCGGACATGGGCGCCGAGGTGCTGCGCATCGAATCGCCGACGCGCCTGGATCTGCTGCGGGTGTTGCCGCCACATGATCAGGGAATGTCGGCCAGTCACGCGTATCTCAACCGCAACAAGCGCAGTCTGGCGCTGGATCTGAAACAACCCGAAGCACTTGAAGTGGTCAAGCAACTGCTCGCCGATTACGACATCGTCCTGGAGCAGTTTCGCCCCGGCGTGATGGAGCGCCTGGGCCTGGGTTATGAGGCTCTGAAAGCAATCAACCCGAAGCTGATTTACGTGTCTGTCACCGGTTACGGCCAGACCGGGCCGTACAAGGATCGCGCCGGTCATGACATCAATTATCTGGCGCTGGCCGGGCTCGCCAGCTACACCGGCCGGGCTGACAGCGGGCCGTTGCCGCTGGGCATGCAGGTGGCGGATGTCGCTGGCGGTTCGCTGCACGGGGTGATCGGTTTGCTGGCGGCGGTAATTGCCCGTCAACAGACCGGGCAGGGTACGCATCTGGACGTGAGCATGACCGACTGCGCGTTCAGCCTGAACGCCATGGCCGGCGCCGGGTATCTGGCTTGCGGCGAGGAACCGGGCTGGGAAGATCAGATGCTCAATGGCGGCAGCTTTTATGACTACTACCGATCTCGCGATGGGCGCTGGATGTCGGTGGGCAGTCTTGAGCCGGGATTCATGCAGCAATTGTGTGCCGCGCTTGGCCGGCCTGAGTTGGCGGTGCAGGGTTTGTCACCCAGACCGGAGCAACAGCAGGCGCTGAAAGAGGCGTTGAAGGTCGAGTTCGAGAAGCATGACTTTGCAGAGCTGTGTGCGTTGTTTGCCGGGATTGATGCGTGTGTCGAGCCGGTGTTGAGTCTGAGCGAGGCAGTGAAACATCCGCAATTGCAGGCGCGGGAACTGGTGACGCAGGTGCCGCGGGGCGATGGCACGACGCAGGCGCAGATGGCTTGTCCGTTGAAGTTTTCCGAAGAATTACCGGCGCCACGGCATGTCGGGGCGGGGTTGGGGCAGCATACGGATCAGGTGTTGGCGGAGTTGGGGTTGAGTCCTGCGAAAATTGAAGAGCTGCGCCGGGCCAAAGTTATTCTTTAGTGCCTGTTCTGGCCTCATCGCTGGCAAGCCAGCTCCCACAGGTTTCGGTGTCATACACAAAATCTGTGGACACCTCGAAAACTGTGGGAGCTGGCTTGCCAGCGATGGGGAGCAGTCAGGGCAACACACACTGACTATTCCACCCGCATCTCACCACTGAACACCAACGTGTTCCGGCACCGCCGGCACAGATACCGCCGTCCCTGCCTGACCAGGCTATGGCGCTGCGCCGAAAACGGAAAATCACTGTCCGCACACGGGCATTTGTAAATGTAACGGGTCACGCTGCGACGTTTGATTTCGTAGGTGTGGCAGCGATCCGGCGGCAGTTCATAAACCCCGCGCATGATCAGTTGCCACTCTTCGCCGTGGGGCTGGATGCGGTCGCCGAACAACTGATGGGCGATCAGGTGCGCGACTTCGTGGGCCACGGTCTGCTTGAGGAAGTGTTCGGTGTTTTCCCGGTACAACTGCGGATTGAAGCGCAGCAGGTTCTCGTGCAGATGCGCGACCCCGGCTTTTTGCCCGCGCAGCTTGAGACTCACCACAGGGCGTTGGAAATGACGTTTGAAAAAGGATTCAGCGAGTTGGTAACAGTCTTCGACGCGGGTATTGAGTTGCTCGGGCATGCTTGATGGATCTCCAGAAGCGTCGAGTATGCCGCAACCCTCCGGACTTGCGAATTGCCGAACTGCCGAATGGTCATCCTCGATACGAGAAGGCCGCCTTGCGGCGGCCTGTATTGGCAGATCTTGTTTTTCTCGGTGAGTCATTGCGCTAGTTGGTATAGACGGGCCCCACGCCCAGGCCCCAGACGATCACGGTGAACGCCATGATGGCCACCAGCACCACCAGACCCACCGCCAGCACTGAGCTGGAAAACAGAAAGCCTTCGTCCGACGGGATATTCATGAAGGTCGGCAGCCCGACGTACAGCAGATACACCGTGTAGCAGATGGCTGCCGTGCCGACGATCATCCCCAGCCACATGTGTGGATATAGCGCTGCCAGCCCGCCGACAAACAACGGTGTCGCGGTGTAGGTGGCAAACGCGACGCAACGGGCCAGGCTCGGGTTGGCGTCATAAGTGCGGGCCATCCAGTGCACAAAGGCGCCCATGACCGCGACACCGCCGAGCATTGCCAGGTACGACATGACCGTCATCCAGATCGCGCTTTCAACGGTGAGCATGACCGGCGCGCGATTGCCGATCACCCAGCCGACCTGCGTGGTGCCGATGAATGCTGATACAGCGGGGATCGCCGCCAGAATCAGCGTGTGCGTCAGGTACATGTGGCTGATGCTTTCCTCTTGGTCGCCACGGATTTCCTTCCATTCCTGATCGGGGTGGGTAAAAAGTCCCACTACGTGATGGATCATGCCAGTCACTCCTCTTGTTATTGCCGTCGCCCCCCAGCGGAGCGCCTACGGGCCAAGGTGGCCGAGCAAATACAGGTCTTCAGATCTGTGCGACCTTATGTCGCAGTATAGAAAGGTCTTAACCGCACAGGCACTAGGGGCTTAGAGCAAATCGCGCTGTAAACAGGGGGCTTAATCGCCTCGGGGTCTGTACAGAGCGAATTCGCCACTGGCGACAACCTGTGGCCACAAACTCAGGGTTTTTGCGTAAAATGCCCGCCTTTCGTCACACCTCACGGATTTCGCGTCATGGGCACTCTTACGGTCAACCAGAACAAACTGCAAAAGCGCCTGCGCCGCCTGGCCGGCGAAGCGGTCGCCGACTTCAACATGATTGAAGACGGCGACAAGGTCATGGTCTGCCTGTCCGGGGGCAAGGACAGCTACACCATGCTCGACGTGCTGATGCACCTGCAGAAGGTTGCACCGATCAAGTTCGAGATCGTCGCCGTGAACATGGACCAGAAGCAGCCCGGCTTCCCCGAACACGTGCTGCCGGCCTACCTCAAAACGCTGGGCATCGAGTACCACATCGTCGAAAAAGACACCTACTCGGTGGTCAAAGAGCTGATTCCGGAGGGCAAGACCACCTGCTCGCTGTGCTCGCGCCTGCGTCGCGGCACGCTGTACACCTTTGCCGATGAAATCGGCGCGACCAAAATGGCCCTCGGTCATCATCGCGACGACATCGTCGAGACGTTCTTCCTCAACATGTTCTTCAACGGCACCCTCAAGGCGATGCCGCCGAAGCTGCGCGCCGATGACGGTCGCAACGTAGTGATCCGTCCGCTGGCGTACTGCAACGAGAAAGACATTCAGGCTTACTCGGATTTGAAGGAATTCCCGATCATCCCGTGCAACCTCTGCGGTTCGCAGGAAAACCTGCAGCGTCAGGTGGTCAAGGAAATGCTTCAGGACTGGGACCGCAAGACTCCGGGTCGCACCGAAAGCATCTTCCGCAGTCTGCAGAACGTGGTGCCGTCGCAACTGGCCGACCGCAACCTGTTCGATTTCACCAGCCTCAAGATCGACGAGACGGCGGCTTCGCGGTTCGTTAACGTCGTAAACCTCTAATCACCACCTGTAGGAGTGAGCCTGCTCGCGATTGCGGTGTGTCTATCAGCATCATTGTTGGAGACACTCCGCAATCGCGAGCAGGCTCACTCCTACAATAGTTTCTTCGTTTCAATTCCCGGGAGAGGGCATGCGCGATTACAAGTGGCTGCACGAATACTGTCTGAACCGCTTTGGTTCAGCGGCTGAACTGGAAGCCCATCTGCCCGTACCCAAGACTGCGGCACAACTGCGCAAGATCAGCGACGACCGTTACCTCTCGACCATGGCCCTGCGCGTGTTTCGCGCCGGTCTCAAGCACAGTCTGGTGGACGCCAAGTGGCCGGCCTTCGAAGAAGTGTTCTTCAAGTTCGACCCGGAAAAAGTTGTACTGATGAGTGCCGAACATCTTGAGCGGCTGATGCAGGATGCGCGGATCATCCGCCACCTGGGTAAGCTCAAGAGCGTGCCGCGCAATGCGCAGTTCATTCTGGATGTGGAGAAAGAGAAGGGCAGTTTCGGCGCGTTGATCGCCGACTGGCCGGTGACCGATATCGTCGGTCTTTGGACGTACCTGAAAAAGCACGGCCATCAATTGGGCGGGCTGTCGGCGCCACGGTTTTTGCGCATGGTCGGCAAGGATACGTTTGTGCCGAGCTACGACGTGGTCGCGGCGCTGAATGCACAGAAGATCGTCGACAAGGCGCCGACCAGCCTGCGCGATCTGGCGATTGTGCAGAACGTGTTCAACCAGTGGCATGAAGAAAGTGGCGGGCGGCCGATGAGCCAGATTTCGATGATGCTGGCTTACACCGTCAATCATTAAGACCGCGTCGCCCCATTCGCGAGCAGGCTCGCTCCCACAGGGGGAATACATTTCAGATGTGGGAGCGAGCCTGCTCGCGAAGGCGTCAGATCAGGCGACGCTGATCTCGCCCTCTCCAGCCAGTTTGCGATTCAACTGATACCGCCACCGCACATACAACAGCGCCGAGCAGAACACCGCCAAACTCGCGAGCATCTCCAGCACACCAAACCAGTGTCGGTTCGGGTCATACGCCGCCAGTGCGCCTTTGATGAAATACAGATTCACCACAAAACACATCCACGAATGCCCGCGTGCGCTGCCCATGATCATTGCCGGGGCGAGGACGAGCCACGGGATCAGTTCGACCAGCAGAATCACCCAAGGCCGCGCGCCATGCAGGTCGGCGAATAGCAGGTAATAGGCGGCGAGCAGCCCGGCGAGAGCGAAAAAGCTCAGCAGGCTGATTACCCGCGTCGCTTTCACGCGGGGCTCAAGCCATTCGACGGAGGGCAGGACTTTCGGCTTCTTCGCCACGTCAGCCCTCCAGTTTCTGTGCAGTCTTGGCCAGACGCAGGCCAAGCGCTCGGCACAGCGCCACTTCGTGCTGATCGAGACCGCTTTTGCCATCCGCCCCGGCGTGATGGCTGGCACCGTAAGGCGTACCGCCGCCCTGGGTTTCCAGCAGCGCCGACTCGCTGTAAGGCAGGCCGGTGATCAGCATGCCGTGGTGCAGCAGCGGCAGCATCATCGACAGCAGGGTGGTTTCCTGGCCGCCATGCAGGCTGGCGGTGGAGGTGAACACGCCGGCCGGTTTGCCGACCAGCGCACCGGTCAGCCACAGGTTGCTGGTGCCGTCGAGGAAGTACTTGAGTGGCGCGGCCATGTTACCGAAGCGAGTCGGACTGCCCAGTGCCAGACCGGCGCAGTTCTTCAGATCATCGAGGGTGGCGTAGAGCGCGCCTTCGTTGGGGATGTCCGGGGCCACCGCTTCGCACTCGGTGGAGATTGCCGGCACAGTGCGCAGGCGCGCTTCGAGCCCGGCCTGCTCGACGCCACGAGCGATCTGCCGCGCCATCTCGTTGGTCGAGCCGTTGCGGCTGTAATACAGCACCAGAATGTACGGCGCGCTCACGGCAGCAACTCCAGGATCTGCTCCGGTGGCCGGCCGATGACGGCTTTGTCGCCGACCTCAAGAATCGGTCGCTCCATCAGCTTGGGATGGGCCGCGATCGCGTCGATCAATTGTTTCTCGGTGAGACTGGCGTCGGCCAGGTTGAGGGTTTTGTATTCATCTTCCCCGTTGCGCAGCAGTTGTCGCGCAGTGATCCCGAGTTTGCCAAGCAGGGCCTTGATTCGCGCGGCATCCAGCGGGGTTTCAAGGTAGCGCACGACGTTCGGAGTCAGGCCGCGGGCTTCAAGCAGTTCCAGTGCGCCGCGGGATTTCGAGCAGCGCGGATTGTGATAAAGCGTCAGATCGGTCATGGCGGGTCGCTTCTGGCGTAAAGTGGCGGCTATTCTAACTGTGCAGCGCGCAATCCAGAACCTTCAGAGGCGATGGGTCGCAGGCGCATTCAAATTTTCACAAGGAACACGACATGACACGGCGATTGGCAGCGGCATTGACGATAATCGGGGCGTTGATGCTGGGGGGCTGCGGCAACGACTATGGCATTGACCAGAACGGTCAGAAAGTTGCGTCCGAGCGCCTCGACAAACAATGGGTGGTGCTCAATTACTGGGCCGAATGGTGCGGACCGTGCCGGACCGAGATCCCGGAACTCAATCATCTGGCCGATGAGCTCAAGAGCAAGAACGTCGGTGTGTTCGGGGTGAATTTCGACAACGTGCAGGGTGAAGAGCTGAAGAGCGCCAGCGAGAAACTGGGCATCAAATTCACCGTGCTGGCGCAGGATCCGGCGGAGCTGTTCGACTTGCCGCGCAGTGAGGCTTTGCCGGTGACTTACATCATCGACAACAAGGGCAAGGTTCGGGAACAGTTGCTGGGTGAGCAGACGGCGGCGGGGGTGATGGCCAAGCTGGAGGCGTTGCAGGCGACTGAATAGGTCGTTTATGAAAGAAAAGATCGTCCGATCGCGGCCCGAGCCTTCGGACGATCTTTTGAGGGTTAACCCTCTTCCAGCCACCAGCGCAACGGCTTGCCTTCAGCCGGCCAGAAGCGCATCTGTTCGATCGGCGAGATGTCCCAGCGCTCGACATGTTCCAGCGCTTGCAGGAAGCGTTGTTCCTGCTCCATCAACGCCGGCGCGCACAATTTGCGGGTCTTGCCGATCTTGCCGAAAGTCAGCTTGTTGCCATCCAGCGTGTACGGCGCGAACCAATGGTTGCAGCCGCCGTTGCCGTAGGCGCGACCATCATCGCCAAGGGTCACGGTCAGATGGCTGTAATCCATCAATGGCCGCTCGCCGATCCACTCCAGAATGTAGCTGCGGTTCTGTTGCAGTTGCACAGGCTCTGCGGCGCAGCCCGCCAGGCCAACACCGACCAGAGCGGTCAGGGCAAGGCGTTTCATCACGCAGGCTCCTGGCATTTCGGGCACAGATGCTTGTCGCCAACGGCTTTCCAGCCCAGCTCGGCGATGCGCGCAGTGGCGGCCGGTTTTTCTGCGGTTTTACCCAGTTTGGCGTCGACGGCGAATTCAAAGCTCAGCTCTTTGGCGCAGCTGTCGCAGTTGACCTGCCAGGTGTGAATCGCCAGTTCGCCGAACACCGGGCCTGTGGTCATCGCGGTCCATTGGCCCGGCGGGTTGATCAGGTGGCGGACGGTTTCGACGGTCAGGCGCATGGACAAATCCTTGCTGCCTTTGAGAGTGACCAACAGGGCGTCACCGATGCGGATCGAGCCACCGTTGCCGGTAACCTGATAGCGGCCCGGAACGAGGGCGCGGCATTCGGTGAGGGTGTGTTGCGGGTTCATCAGGTTGTAGCGGAAATCGTGTTCGACCATGGATCCTCCAAATATGCCCGACATGCTAGCACGGGCCACGTTGCAGAATGATGTGCGCTTGCGACCTTCGATCCGGTTCAAATCGACCTGCGCACATGGCAAACTGCCGCCCTCGACTCTGAAGGAACGGAACATGGCGCTGATCGAATGTTATGAATGCAAGCGGAGCATCAGCTCCGAAGCCCAAGCGTGTATTCATTGTGGAGCTCCGATGGCGGAGCAGCCGGCCCACGCACAAGCGCAGGCTGCTGCGGCACCGGTTCAGGCGTCGACGATTTCCTTCGGCAGTCTGCCGCGCAACCGGGCTGTGCCCGAGGCGGTTGTCCCTCACACGCCTGAGCCTTTGCCGAAAGTCATGCCGGCCGCAGCGGGGCGTCGGCGTCGGCAACAGTCCGAAACGGTGGCGCCGCAAATCAATGAAGATGGCAGCCGTCCGGTGGAAGGCTGGCTGAAGATCATGGTGTTTCTGCTGCCGATGGTGTTCGTCTGGTTCCTGCTGCGCAGTGGTCACTCGGCGAAGCAGCGTTTGTTCGGCTTCGGCTGGCTGGCGCTATTGATTCTGGCGTCCTCGCTGTCGCCGAAATAAGCGTCAACCCTCGACTTGGTTCTGCGGCGACCCCGCCGCCCAGGTCGCGATGTTGTACAGGGTGGTCGCGGCAATCGCGTCCAGCGCCTCGTGCGTCAAAAAGGCTTGGTGCGCAGTGATGATCACGTTTGGAAAGGTCAGCAAGCGCGCCAGCACGTCGTCCTGTAATGGCAGGTCTGAGCGATCCTCGAAAAACAGCTGCGCCTCTTCCTCATACACATCCAGCCCCAGATAGCCGAGCTGACCGTCCTTCAAGGCGTCGATCAGTGCCGGCGTATCGACCAGTCCGCCGCGACCGGTATTGATGAGCATGGCACCCGCTTGCAGGTGCGCCAGTGAATCGCGGTTGATCAAGTGTTTGCTCTGCGCGTTGAGCGGGCAGTGCAGGCTGATGATTCGCGACTGCGCGAGCAATTCCGGCAGGCTCAGGTAACGCGCGCCCAATGCCAGAACGTCGGGATTTGGATAGGGGTCGTATGCCAGCAACTCACAGCCGAAACCGTGCATGATTTTCGCGAACGTCGCGCCGATCTGCCCGGTGCCGACGATGCCGACAGTTTTGCCCACCAGATCGAAACCGGTCAGCCCGTGCAGAGTGAAATCGCCTTCACGGGTGCGGTTGTAGGCGCGGTGCAAGCGACGGTTGAGGGCGAGAATCAACGCGACAGCATGTTCGGCCACGGCATGGGGTGAATACGCCGGGACACGCACCACGGCCAGTCCCAGGCGTTTGGCAGCGAGCAGATCGACATGGTTGTAACCGGCCGAACGCAAGGCGATCAATCGCGTGCCGCCGGCGGCCAGACGTTCCAGCACCGCAGCACTGAGGTCGTCATTGATAAAGGCGCAGACCACTTCGTGCTGGTCGGCCAGTGCCGCGGTGTCGAGACTGAGCCGGGCCGATTGAAAGTGCAGTTCGATACTGGCAGGGCAATCGGCGCCGAGGAAACTGTCTCGGTCGTAGGTCTGGCTACTGAAAACGATCGTACGCATGACATCCTCCTGGAACATGGACTCGGGTGATATCACCCGAGTCCACTGTAGCCGGATCGTCGTTGGCCGGCATTGCGCTGTGTCAGGCGCTGATCTTCGCCTGCGCGGCGAGGCGGTGGATTGCCCGCTCCAGTTCATCCAGCGCTGTCGACGCTTTCGGATCTTCCTGTTTGAGCAGGGTTTCACTGCGCTGACAGGCCGCACGCAATTGCGGCACGCCGCAGTAACGCGTGGCGCCGTGCAAGCGATGCACACGTTCAATCAGGGCATTCTGGTCGTGGCTGTCGCGGGCGCTGCGAATGGCTTCGCGGTCGGCTTCCAGCGAAGCCAGCAACATCGCCAGCATGTCTGCTGCCAGATCCGCTTTACCGGCAGCCAGACGCAAGCCTTCCTCGTGATCGAGCACCGGCAATTCGTTGCTGCCCGCCGCACTTTCGCTGACCCGCTCTGGCGCCTGATTGCGCAGGGCCAGACCGGTCCACTTCAGCACCACTTGCGCCAGTTGCCGCTCACTGATCGGTTTGGTCAGGTAGTCGTCCATGCCGCTTTGCAGTAACGCGCGTTTTTCGTTGGCCATGGCGTGGGCGGTGAGGGCGACGATCGGCAGCGGCGTGCAATGCCGCTCGCTCTCCCACTGGCGGATGGCTTCGGTGCTCTGGCGGCCGTCCATGCCCGGCATCTGCACGTCCATCAGCACCAGATCGAAGGACTCGGTCTGCACGGCTTTCACCGCCGCATATCCGCTTTCCACGGCAAGCACCTTGGCGCCCATGTCTTCGAGCAAGGTTTGCACCAGCAACAGGTTGGCCGGGTTGTCGTCGACGCACAGCACTTTCGGTGCCCGACTCGACAGCGGCTCGCCGGGCTCGTTGCGTGGCTGACGCGGGTTGGCCAGATCCGATAGCGCGCGGCGCAATTTGCGCGTGCAAGCCGGTTTGGCCTGCAACTGGCTGTGGGGATTGGGTACCGACAAATGGAACAGTGTCTGCTCGGTGGTCGGGCACAGCACCAGCACTTTGCAGCCAAGGTGTTCGAGGTCCCAGATGTGCTGGTTCAGGCGCTCCGGGAGCATGTCGTTGCTGGTGATGCCGATGACCGCCAGATCAATCGCCTGATCGGTCTGATGCGCGCCGGTGACGCCATTGGTCAGGGTTTCCAATGTACTGAACGGCGTGACAATGAGGCCACAGTCTTCCAACTGATGCTGCAAGGCCTGACGCGCCAGTTCGTGGTTTTCCAGTACCGCCACCCGCCGTCCGAGCAGTGGCGCCGAAGGCAGGTCTTCGGCGTCGTCGCGGGTCTTGGGCAGGCTCAGGCTGATCCAGAATTCCGAGCCTTCGCCCGGCGTGCTGTCGACGCCGATCTCGCCGCCCATCTGTTCGATCAGGCGCTTGGAAATCACCAGCCCCAGACCGGTGCCGCCGGGTTGCCGCGACAGCGAGTTGTCAGCCTGGCTGAAGGCCTGAAACAACGCACGCACGTCCTGATTCGACAGGCCAATGCCGGTGTCCTGAATGCTGATGCGCAGTTGCACGCTGTCTTCGTGTTCTTCTTCGAGCATCGCCCGGGCAACGATAGTGCCTTCGCGGGTGAACTTGATCGCGTTGCTGACCAGGTTGGTGAGAATCTGCTTCAAACGCAGCGGGTCTCCGACCAGCGACAGCGGCGTATCGCGATAGACCAGACTGACCAGCTCAAGCTGCTTGGCGTGAGCGGCGGGGGCGAGAATGGTCAAGGTGTCTTGCAGCAAGTCGCGCAGGTTGAACGGGATGTGGTCGAGTACCAGTTTGCCGGCTTCGATTTTCGAGAAGTCGAGGATCTCGTTGATGATCCCGAGCAGGCTGTCGGCGGACTTTTCAATGGTGCCGAGATAGTCGAGCTGGCGCGGGGTCAGTTCGCTTTTTTGCAACAGATGGGTGAAGCCGAGAATGCCATTGAGCGGCGTGCGGATCTCGTGGCTCATGTTGGCGAGGAACTCGGATTTGATCCGGCTCGCCTCCAGCGCCTCTTTACGGGCCAGATCCAGCTCGATGTTCTGGATTTCGATGGTTTCCAGATTCTGGCGCACGTCTTCGGTGGCCTGATCGACGCTGTGCTGCAATTCTTCGCGGGCGTTCTGCATTGTACCGGCCATGCGATTGATGCCCGATGCCAGTTCATCCAGCTCCTGACTGCCGAGCGGCGGCAGGCGGGTTTCCAGATGACCGTCCTTGAGTTGCGCGACGGCCTGTTTGATCTGGCCCAGCGGCCGATTGATCGTGCGGCCCATGCGCAACGCGAGCAGCGCGGCACCGGCCAGGCCGGCGGCGATCAGCAACAGGCTGGCAAACAGACTGCGATAACCGCGCAGCAGCATGCCATTGTGCGACAGCTCCAGTTCGACCCAACCTAGCAGGCGCTCGGACTCTTCGGGGATCAGTTCGCCGGCGAGGTTGCGATGCTTGCCGAAGACCGGCATCAGATAACGGGTCGCGTCATTGCCGCTGCGCCGTTGCAGGTGCGCGCTGTCACCGCTTGGCGCCTGATTGAGCATGGTCGGGCCGGCGTGGGCCAGCGGCGTGCGATCCGGCGCAAGGAAAGTCACCGCGCGCATGTCCGGTTGTTCGAGGGACTGGGTGGCAATGCGTTCAAGCAGTTCGCTGTTGCCATGGCCCATGGCGGGTGCCACCAGCGGCGCCAGTTGCTCGGCGATCATCTCGCCGCGCTGCATCAATTGGCTCTGCAAGTCGGCCTGCTGCGTCCAGGTGAAATAACCGCCCAGCACCAGCGCCATCAGGCTGGTCGGCAACAAGGTCAGCAACAACACGCGACCTTTGATTCCCAGTTTCTTGAGCACGCCTATCTCCTGCATCCCGCTGATCTGTTGACTCATGCGTGCATCCGGCACGCGACATGGGCGCAGTGTAGCGATTTGCTCGCGGGCAATCTCCGGAAAAATGGTGACGTTGTCGGTCCTTGTGCAGGTGCACGTTCGTCCGGCCGCTCAACCATGAGTTGCCCGATGCCTGGCAATCTTGAATAATCGCGCTCAACTGAGAATGACTTGCAGATACTCATGACTCCTGTTTCCGTTGGCCAGCCACGCATACTTTCTATTGAGGACGATCCGGTCCTCGGTGCCTATGTTCACGAACATCTGGGCCGCAGCGGCTTTCAGGTGACCTGGTGCCAGAACGGTCAGGAAGGCTTGAGCATCGCCAAACGCCAGCCGTTCGACGTGGTGTTGATGGATATTCTGCTGCCGGGCCTGGACGGTCTAAACGTACTCACGCAATTGCGGCAGAGCCATTCGACGCCGGTGCTGCTGATGTCGGCGCTCGGTGCCGAGGCGGATCGCATCAGCGGTTTTCGTTTGGGCGCCGACGATTATTTGCCCAAGCCGTTCAGCATGGCCGAGCTGCATGTGCGCATCGAAGCGATCCTGCGCCGGGTAGCACTCGATCGTCGCCCGGCGGCGGTTGCGTTGCCAGTAGCGAGTGGCGCGTTGCGTTTCGACGATGAACAGTGCGACGTGTTTTTCCGTGAGCACGCGGCCGGCCTGACCCGTAGCGAATTCCGTCTGCTGGAAACCCTCAACCGCAACGATGAAGAAGTGCTGAGCAAGGCCTTCCTTTATCAGCACGTCCTGCAACGCGGTTATGCGGCCCATGATCGAAGCCTCGACATGCACATCAGCCAGATCCGCCGCAAACTCAAGGCCATTGGTTACACCGAGCGCGAGGTGCGTACGGTGTGGGGCAAGGGATACGTGCTGAGTGGCGCTGATGAGAGTGTCTGAATTGCCCGGACGCCATTCGCTGTTCTGGAAACTCGCCTGTCTACTGGTGGCGTTCTGTCTGCTGATGATTTGGTTGAGCTGGTCGTGGGGCCGGTATATGGAGGAACGCAACCAGTTCCTCTCCGATGAAGCTCGCGGCACCCTCACACGTTATGCCGCTGAAGCCGAGCGGGCGTGGCAGCGCGGTCAGCGTGACGGTGTCGATAGCTGGTTACAGAGCATGGAATTGCGTGAGGCCGCTTGGGTCGGTGTGATTGGCGGTAATTTGCAGTCGCTGAGCAATGAGCCGCTGAACGAGCAGGAAGTCCAGCGCCTGACTTTTTTGCGTGGGCTCGACTGGCCGATTCACAAACAAGGTCGGCCGTGGCTGCGTATACCATTTCCCCAGGATCCGTCCGCCGGCAGTCTGGTGATCGAATTGCCTGAGCGCTTTGTGCCGGGGAAATATCGGCTGTTTTGGCGGGTGATCACCAACGGCGTGATTCCGGGGCTATTCACCTTACTGCTGTGTGTGGGCCTGTATCGTTTGTTGGTGGTGCCGCTGAACAACCTGCGTGAGCAGGCCAACGCCTGGCGCGCCGATCAACTGAATGTGCGCCTCTCGAGTGGCATCACTCAGCGACCGGACGAACTCGGTGAACTGGCCCGGGCATTCGACTCGATGTCCGAACGCCTGCAAAGCACCGTCGCGCTGCAGCAGCAATTGCTGCGCGACCTCTCCCATGAACTGCGCACGCCGCTGAGCCGATTGCGCGTGGCCAGTGAAAGCGAGCAGGGTTTGGTGCAGCTGCGTGAGCGCATCGGCCGTGAAGTCGACGGCATGCAGCGGCTGGTGGAAGACACCCTGCAACTGGCCTGGCTGGATACCGAGCGCTCGCCGTTGCCAGACGAAGCGATTCAGATTCAGGCGCTGTGGGAAATGCTTACCGACAACGCCTGTTATGAAAGCGGCTGGCCGAGTTTGCAATTGCAGTGCGCGGTCGATTCGTCGTGCTGGGTGCGCGGCAATCTCAACACCCTGGCGCAGGCGCTGGAGAACATTGTGCGCAATGCCATTCGTCATTCGCCGAAGGGCGGGATCGTGCGGCTGGATGGGCGGCGGGAGGGCGATTACTGGCATCTGTGGCTGGAAGATCAGGGCGGCGGGGTGGCTGACGGGGACCTTGAGCGGATCTTTTCGCCGTTCACTCGACTGGACGGCTCGCGGCCCGGGGATGGCGGCTTTGGGTTGGGTTTGAGCATTGCGCGCAATGCCGTGCAGCGCCAGGGCGGGAGTCTTTGGGCGGAAAACAGTGGGGCGGGGTTGCGGTTGAATCTGCGTCTTATCGCTGATGATTGCGCTGCCAGTCCCGACGTTATCGCTGGCAAGCTAGCTCCCACAGTGAATTTTTGTCAGACACAAATCGTGTGAACGCCCAAGACACGCTGGGAGCTGGCTTGCCAGCGATGAGGCCAGTCGCATCGCCTCAACTCGAAAGTCGCACCACTGGCGCGACTTTTGATTGCTTATTCCCATAAACCATAAGCACCGCACTTTGCGTGATATGGCCTGCGCGGGTTTGCCGGTATGATAGGCGCCCCCGCACGTCTGGATTGCGAATACGCCATGACCCTGCAGTACCCAACCATCGCCGATTGCGTCGGCAACACTCCGCTGGTGCGCTTGCAGCGCCTGCCCGGTGCCACCAGCAACACCCTATTGCTCAAGCTCGAAGGGAATAACCCGGCGGGTTCGGTCAAGGACCGTCCGGCGCTGTCGATGATCACCCGTGCCGAGTTGCGCGGGCAGATCCACGCTGGCGACACATTGATCGAAGCGACCTCCGGCAATACCGGGATCGCCCTGGCCATGGCTGCCGCGATCAAGGGTTACAAGATGATTCTGATCATGCCGGACAACTCCAGCGCCGAGCGCAAAGCGGCGATGACCGCTTACGGTGCCGAGCTGATTCTGGTCAGTCAGGAAGAGGGCATGGAAGGCGCTCGCGATCTCGCTCAGCGGATGGAAGCCGAAGGCCGTGGCAAGGTGCTCGATCAGTTCGCCAATGGCGACAATCCCGAAGCGCACTACACCACCACCGGCCCGGAAATCTGGCGTCAGACTCAGGGCACCATCACTCATTTCGTCAGCTCGATGGGCACCACCGGCACCATCATGGGTGTGTCGCGCTACTTGAAAGAGCAGAGCGATAGCGTGCAGATCGTCGGTCTGCAACCGATGGAAGGCTCGGCCATTCCCGGCATTCGCCGCTGGCCGCAGGAATACCTGCCGAAGATTTATCAGGCTGACCGCGTCGACCGTATCGTCGATATGGCGCAAAGCGAAGCCGAGGACGTCACCCGGCGTCTGGCTCGCGAAGAAGGCATCTTCTGCGGCGTGTCCTCGGGCGGTGCGGTGGCAGCGATGCTGCGTCTGTCCAAAGAAGTTGAAAACGCGGTGATCGTCGCGATCATTTGCGACCGTGGCGACCGTTATCTGTCGACCGGCATTTTCGACGCGCCCAACTGATGGCCAAGCACGAGAGAGGCCTGCGCTTCCAGCCCACCGGCGGCAGCAAAGCCCCGCAAATCCCGACCGGCAAAAAGCAGCGCTTGAGCATTGAGCGCCTGGCCAATGACGGTCGCGGTATCGCGTTTTTCGAAGGCCGCACCTGGTTCGTCCTCGGCGCCCTGGCCGGTGAAGAGATCGAGGCGCGGGTGCTCGGCACCCACGGCAAAGTGGTCGAAGCGCGCACCGAGCGCGTATTCACCACCAGCGAACTGCGCCGCCCGGCACCTTGTCAGCATGCCGGCCGTTGTGGCGGTTGCAGCGTCCAGCATTTGCCCCACAGCGAACAGCTTGCCCTGAAACAGCGCATGCTCGCCGAGCAATTATCGAAGGTCGCCGGTGTCGAACCGCAAGAGTGGGCGGCCCCGTTGACCGGCCCCGAGTTCGGCTATCGCCGTCGTGCCCGCATCGCCGTGCGCTGGGACATGAAGGCAAAAAAACTCGAAGTCGGTTTCCGCGCTGCTGGCAGTCAGGACATCATCGCAATCAGCGAATGCCCGGTGCTGGTACAGCCCTTGCAACCGATCATGACCCGCTTGCCGGAGATGCTCCGTCGTTTGAGCAAACCTCAGGCGCTAGGGCATGTGGAATTGTTCAGCGGTTCATCGTTGGCGGTGTTGCTGCGGCACATGGCGCCGTTGTCCGAGGCGGATCTGACGGTTCTCAAGGACTTCTGTCAATTCCATGAAGCGCAGTTGTGGCTGCATGGCGAAGGTGAACCGCAACCGGTCGATGCCGCGCAATCGCTGGGCTACCGCCTGGAACAGTGGGATCTGGATCTGGCTTACCGGCCGGGGGATTTCATCCAGGTCAACGCTGGCGTCAACGAAGCAATGGTTGCGCAGGCGCTGGAC
Organism: Pseudomonas sp. FP2196; assembly: GCF_030687715.1. GTDB lineage: Bacteria > Pseudomonadota > Gammaproteobacteria > Pseudomonadales > Pseudomonadaceae > Aquipseudomonas. The sequence goes on along the minus strand of NZ_CP117445.1, from coordinate 4,501,813 downwards.
TGGCTGAAACCGACTCGCGACGAGCGCGTGCTGGACTTGTTCTGCGGTCTTGGCAACTTCGCTTTGCCGCTGGCCAAAACCGCTCGCGAAGTGGTGGCGGTCGAAGGCGTGCAGACCATGGTCGAGCGCGCCGCTGCGAACGCCGCTAGTAACAATTTGCATAACACAAAGTTTTTTCAAGCCGATTTATCCCAGCCTCTGGCCGATGCCGAGTGGATCGCAAACGGCTTTTCTGCGGTACTCTTGGACCCACCGCGTGACGGTGCTTTCGAGGTGGTGCGCAAGCTCGCGACCCTGGGTGCCAAGCGGCTGGTTTACGTGTCGTGCAACCCGGCAACGCTGGCGCGCGATACCGTCGAATTGATAAAGCAGGGCTACCGGTTAAAACGTGCCGGGATTCTCGATATGTTTCCTCAGACGGCACATGTCGAGGCCATGGCGTTATTTGAAGCGAGCCAGGATGGCTCGTCTGAATCCGCCTGATCTGTCCGTGCCGCGCTCGCTCTAGCCCCGCGAGCGCAAACGGGCGTTGAAGATCAGCGATTTGACGCATTGAATCTGCGTCGTAGGGAAGGTAAAGCAAGATGGTACAGGTGAGAGCACACCAGCCGATCAACACTGACGGCAGTATCAATCTCGAGGCTTGGCTCGATCACGCGGTCAGTGTCGATCTGGCACTGGATCGCGAAGCCTTGAAAGAAGCCTGCGAGTTCGCTCGCGAGGCCGAACAACAGTCCAATGCCAAGAAGAATCTGTGGGCCGAAGGCTCCGGCAGTTTCAGCACCGGCCTGGAAATCGCCGAGATTCTCGCCGACCTCAAGCTCGATCAGGATTCGCTGGTCGCGGCGGTCTTGTATCGCGGCGTACGCGAAGGCCAGATCGAACTCGCGGCGGTCGGCCAGCGCTTCGGTCCGGTGGTCGCCAAACTGATCGATGGCGTGCAGCGCATGGCCGCCATCAGCGCCAGTCTCAGTCCGCGCCAGTCGATGGTCATGGGCACGCAAGGGCAGGTGGAAAACCTGCGCAAGATGCTCGTGGCGATGGTCGATGACGTCCGCGTCGCGCTGATCAAGCTGGCCGAACGCACCTGCGCCATTCGTGCGGTGAAAACCGCCGACGACGAAAAGCGTAACCGTGTCGCCCGGGAAGTCTTCGACATCTATGCGCCGCTCGCGCACCGGCTCGGCATCGGTCACATCAAATGGGAGCTGGAGGACTTGTCCTTCCGGTACCTCGAGCCTGATCAATACAAACAGATCGCCAAGTTGCTCCACGAGCGACGGCTGGATCGTGAGCGTTTCATCGCCGATGTGATGACCCAGCTCAAGGATGAATTGCAGGCTACCGGCGTCGATGCGGATATCAGCGGCCGGGCCAAACACATCTATTCGATCTGGCGCAAAATGCAGCGCAAAGGTCTGGAATTCAGCCAGATCTACGACGTTCGCGCCGTTCGCGTGCTGGTGCCGGAAATGCGCGACTGCTACACCGCGCTCGGCATCGTCCACACCCTGTGGCGGCACATTCCGAAAGAGTTCGACGACTACATCGCCAACCCCAAAGAGAACGGCTATCGCTCGCTGCATACGGCGGTAATCGGTCCTGAGGGTAAGGTGCTTGAGGTGCAGATTCGTACGCACTCGATGCACGAAGAAGCCGAACTCGGCGTCTGCGCGCACTGGCGCTACAAGGGCACCGACGTCAAGTCCGGCTCCAATCACTACGAAGAGAAAATCTCCTGGCTGCGTCAGGTGCTCGAGTGGCATGAAGAGCTGGGTGACATTGGTGGTCTGGCCGAACAGCTACGGGTCGATATCGAGCCGGATCGGGTTTACATCTTCACTCCCGACGGTCACGCCATCGACTTGCCCAAAGGCGCGACGCCGCTGGACTTCGCTTACCGCGTGCACACCGAAATCGGCCACAACTGCCGAGGCGCGAAGATCAACGGGCGCATCGTACCGCTCAACTACAGCCTGCAGACCGGTGAGCAGGTCGAAATCATCACCAGCAAACACGGCACGCCAAGCCGTGACTGGCTGAACTCGAACCTGGGTTACGTCACCACGTCGCGGGCGCGGGCGAAGATCGTTCACTGGTTCAAGTTGCAGGCCCGTGACCAGAACGTCGCGGCCGGTAAAACCCTGATCGAGCGCGAACTGACGCGTCTCGGTCTGCCCGCGGTGGATTTCGACAAGTTGGCGGACAAGGCCAACATGAAAACCGCCGAAGACATGTTCGCCGCACTCGGTGCCGGCGATCTGCGTCTGGCGCAACTGGTCAATCTGGCGCAGCAACTGGTCGAGCCGGAACGCGGCAACGAACAGTTGGAACTGATCCCGCGCAAAGCCACCGGTTACAAACCGGGCAAGCGCGGCGACATCCAGATCCAGGGCGTCGGCAACCTGATGACGCAAATGGCGGGCTGCTGCCAGCCGCTGCCGGGTGATGCGATTGTCGGTTACATCACTCAGGGGCGTGGCGTGAGCATTCACCGTCAGGACTGCGCCTCGGTGTTGCAGTTGGGCGGGCGCGAGCCGGAGCGGATCATTCAGGTCAGTTGGGGGCCGGTCCCGGTGCTCACCTACCCGGTGGACATCGTTATCCGCGCCTACGACCGTTCCGGTCTGCTGCGTGACGTCTCGCAGGTGCTGCTCAACGAGCGGATCAACGTACTGGCGGTCAACACCCGCTCGAACAAGGAAGACAACACCGCGCTGATGTCCCTGACCATCGAGATCCCGGGTCTGGATGCGCTGGGGCGGCTGCTGGGGCGGATTTCCCAGTTGCCGAACATCATCGAAACGCGGCGTAACCGCACACCGTAACGCATCCCCCTGTAGGAGCTGCCGCAGGCTGCGATCTTTTGATGTTGTTTTTAGAAGACAAGATCAACAGATCGCAGCCTGCGGCAGCTCCTACAGGGTTGAGTGAGATTTTTATGTACAGCCTTGAAGACCTGCTGCATTTGATGAGCCGTTTGCGCGACCCGCAATACGGTTGCCCGTGGGACATCAAGCAAACCTACGCAACCATCGTCCCGCACACTCTCGAAGAAGCCTACGAAGTGGCCGATGCCATCGAGCGCGGCGACTTCGATCACTTGCAGGGCGAGTTGGGAGATCTGCTGTTTCAGGTCGTCTATTACAGCCAGTTGGCTCGGGAAGAAGGGCGCTTCGAATTCGCCGGGGTGATCGACAGCATCACCCGCAAGCTGATTCGCCGTCATCCCCACGTTTTCCCTACCGGCGATCTGTATGCGCCACTGGACGTGCCGCGTTTGACCGAAGATCAGGTCAAGCAGCGCTGGGAGGAAATCAAGGCCGAAGAGCGTGCCGAGAAATCCGCCGCACCCGAGCAACTGTCACTGCTCGACGATGTGCCCGCAACGTTGCCGGCATTGTCACGCTCGGCCAAATTGCAGAAGCGTGCAGGGCAGGTCGGTTTCGACTGGCCGGACGCCTTGCCGGTGCTCGACAAAGTACGCGAAGAGCTCGACGAAGTGCTCGAAGCCATGTCCGAGAACGATCCGGTAGCGGTGGCTGACGAGATAGGCGATCTGCTGTTTTCCGTGGTCAATCTGGCCCGGCATTTGAAGGTCGACCCGGAAACCGCACTGCGTGGCGCCAACGGCAAGTTCGAAAGACGTTTCCGATTTATCGAACAGGCATTGCGCGACACCCACCGTCCCATAGAAGATTGCACCCTCGAAGAGTTGGACGCCCTCTGGGGTGAAGCCAAACGTCAGGAAAAGAATTTGCCTAGCTGCGGCTGAGCAACTGCCCAAGTGAGTAAGCCCCATGAGTATTTCCCTTCGCGATCAGTTGCTCAAAGCAGGCCTGGTCAACCAAAAGCAGGCCAAACAGGTCAGCAAGGACAAGCAGAAACAGCAGCGTCTGGCCCACAAAGGTCAGATCGAGCTGGATGACTCGCAGCAGCGCGCCGCCCAGGAAGCCATGGCCGAGAAGGTCAAGCGCGACCAGGAACTCAACCGTCAGCAGAAAGAGAAAGCTGAGGCCAAGGCCCGTGCCGCGCAGGTCAAGCAGTTGATCGAGGTTTCGCGCCTGCCGAAGCTGACCACCGAGGATTACTACAACTTCGTCGACGACAAGAAGGTCAAGCGTATCTCGGTCAACACGCTGATGCGCAACAAGCTCAGCAGTGGTTCGTTGGCGATCGTCCATCATGCCGGCGGCTACGAAGTGATCCCGCGTGAGGCGGCCCTGAAGATCCAGGAGCGCGATCCGCAACGCATCGTGCAGCTCAACGTGCACACCGAAGAAGTCAGCACCGAGGACGATCCGTACGCGGCCTACCAGATCCCTGACGATCTGATGTGGTAAATCGATAAGCTGTAACAACGACAAACCCCGCTCATGGCGGGGTTTGTCGTTCTCAATGCTGTGGTTTAATCAGGCGGATTTCAGATCCCGTTGCTGCTCTTGCACTTCGAGTTCGGCCTTGTAGTTGTGGGCGTCGATTTCGTTGTGGAACATCCCGACCAGCAAGTCTTGTTGATGCACGTCCCAGATCCGGATACCGGCGGCTACGCCTTCATGGGACATGTGTGAATCGTCGCGTTCAGTTACTTTTACAGTCATCTGCTAGCTCCAAATCTCAAGTTATCTGCAGCAAGGCGTGTGCAGGACTCTGTTATAGAATTTGTTAGGAGGCTAAGTAAACGGCTGATTCGCGCAAGGTGTTGTTGCGTTTTTTGCAACAGTGCTGCAGGCCGCTGAATCCGCGACATTCAGTCGCAGGGCGGTAAGTTTCATGACAGAAGTTTCATCTACAGGACACCCCAGGAACCTTGTGGGAGCTTGCCAGCGATGACGTCGGCACAGCAAACATCTTCGTTACCCGACACTCCGCTATCGCTGGCAAGCCAGCTCCCACAGGGGTCAGCGGTGTTCCGGCTAGTTTCCGCAGGCCAAAAAAAACGCCCCGAACCAGTCGGGGCGTTTTCATGTGTGGCTCAAGCCTGGGGAGTTACTTGCCTTCCCAGCGCTTCAGTACCAGCGTGGCGTTGGTGCCGCCGAAGCCGAAGCTGTTGCTCATCACGGTGTTGATGGTGGCGTTCTCGCGGGTCTTGGTCAGCACCGGCAGATCGGCCACTTCAGGGTCCAGCTCGTCGATGTTGGCGGAACCGGCAATGAAGTTGCCTTCCATCATCAGCATGCAGTAGATCGCTTCGTGAACGCCGGCGGCGCCCAGGGAGTGACCGGACAGGCTCTTGGTCGAGCTGATCGCTGGCGCCTTGTCGCCGAACACTTCACGCACACCTTTCATTTCCGCGACGTCGCCGACCGGAGTCGAAGTGCCGTGGGTGTTCAGGTAGTCGATCGGGGTATCAACGGTGGACATCGCCATCTGCATGCAGCGGATCGCGCCTTCGCCACTTGGGGCAACCATGTCGTAGCCATCGGACGTCGCGCCGTAGCCAACGATTTCGGCGTAGATTTTCGCGCCACGGGCCAGAGCGTGTTCCAGCTCTTCAACCACGACCATGCCGCCACCGCCGGCGATGACGAAACCGTCACGGTCGGCGTCGTAGGCGCGGGAGGCTTTTTCCGGGGTGTCGTTACGCTTGCTGGACAGAGCGCCCATTGCGTCGAACAGGAACGACTGGCTCCAGTGCTCTTCTTCACCGCCACCGGCGAAAACGATGTCCTGCTTGCCCATCTGGATCTGTTCCATGGCGGTACCGATGCAGTGAGCACTGGTGGCGCAGGCAGAAGCGATGGAGTAGTTCAGGCCTTTGATCTTGAATGGCGTGGCCAGGCAAGCGGAAACGGTGCTGCTCATTGTCCGCGTTACGCGGTAGGGGCCTACGCGCTTGACGCCTTTCTCGCGCAGGATGTCCAGTGCTTCCATCTGGTTCAGCGTGGAAGCACCACCGGAGCCGGCAACCAGGCCGGTACGCGGGTTGGACACTTGCTCTTCGGTCAGGCCGGAGTCAGCAATGGCGTCTTTCATGGCCAGGTAGGCGTAAGCCGCTGCGTGGCCGACGAAGCGATAGATCTTGCGATCGATCAGCTCTTCAAGGTTGAGGTCGATGGAGCCGGAAACCTGGCTACGCAGACCCATTTCGGCATATTCCGGGTTGAACCGGATGCCAGGGCGGCTTGCACGCAGGTTAGCGGAGACGGTCTCTTTGTCATTGCCCAGGCACGAAACAATGCCCAGACCAGTGATAACGACGCGGCGCATGCGAATAACCCTTAGAAGTTGTCAGTGGAGGTGAACACGCCGACGCGAAGGCCTTCGGCGGTGTAGATTTCGCGACCGTCGACAGTCACCGAACCATCGGCGATGGCCAGGTTCAGCTTGCCTTTGAGGACGCGTTTGATATGAATGTTATAGGTGACTTTCTTGGCGGTCGGCAGGACCTGGCCGAAGAATTTCACTTCGCCCGAACCCAGCGCACGGCCGCGGCCCGGCAGGCCTTGCCAGCCCAGGAAGAAGCCGACCAGTTGCCACATGGCATCCAGACCCAGGCAGCCCGGCATCACCGGATCGCCTTCGAAGTGGCAAGCGAAGAACCACAGGTCAGGGTTGATATCCAGTTCGGCGACCAATTCACCTTTGCCGTACTTGCCGCCTTCTTCACTGATCAGAGTGATGCGATCGACCATCAGCATGTTCGGGGCGGGCAGTTGCGCGTTACCTGGGCCGAACAGCTCACCGCGACTGCAGCGCAGCAGATCTTCCCGAGTAAAGGCGTTTTGTTTGGTCATGCGAGCTCCTCAATAATCCCATGCGGCAGGTGGGGCAAATCTTCCCGACCGTTCGAAGCGTTCATGCCTCGAACCGGCAGCCTACTCATAGACTATTGCGTTGTGGTGAAAGTCACAGCACCAAGGACATGAATGTACACTTGTGCACTGAAATTTTTATTCAAGCCCCTTTTGAGGCTCGTTCGGGTGCCTAAGACTGCCGCACTTTCGCTTTTCACGCCAGTCGCAGATGGTCGAAAAGCCGTCACTACGACACCCACCGCTGCAGAATCTGCTGCAAGTCATTGCGTTTGAACGGCTTGGCCAGATAATCGTTCATGCCCGCCGACAGGCAGGTTTCCCGGTCACCCTGCAAAGCATTTGCCGTCAATGCGATGATCGGTACATCGCTGCGTCCGTGCAGACAACGAATCTGCCGGGTCGCCTCGTAGCCATCGATGATCGGCAGGCGACAGTCCATCAGGATCACTTCGAAATCATTGCTCTCGGCACTGCGCACCGCTTGCGCGCCATCAGTGGCGACACTGACAGTAAAGCCCAGACTGCGCAGCATCGCTTCAATCACGGTCTGGTTGACCGGATTATCTTCCACCAACAATACTTTGCGCCCCTCGCCATGGTCGTTGCCATTCAGTGCTCGTGGTGCGGCCAGTTGTGGTAACGCCTGCTTATATAGGGCCAGTGGAATTTCCAGGGTGAACACCGAGCCTCGACCTTCTTCGCTCTGCGCACGCAAGGTGCCGCCCATGCGTTCGGCGAGGGTGCGGGCGATCGGCAGGCCGAGGCCGGTGCCGCCGTAGCGTCGCGAGATCGAACTGTCGGCCTGCTGGAACGCGTTGAACATCAGCTCCAGGCTTTCGGACGAAATGCCGATGCCACTGTCGCGTACCGAGCAGGTGAACCACAGCAGTTCGTGATCCAGCGATTGCCACTGCGCTTCGATACTGACCCGGCCCTGTTCGGTGAACTTCAGGGCATTGCCGACCAGGTTCACCAGAATCTGCCGAATCCGCGTCGGGTCGCCCTGCACCTGCAAGCCGCGCATGTCCTCTGGAATTCGCAGATTAAGCGCCAGACCACGCTGCACCGCGCTGTGCTGGAACGACTGCGCGCAGGCCCCGATGACTTCAGCGAGATTGAACGGAATGTGTTCCAGCTCAAGCTCGGAACGTTCGATGCGCGAAAAGTCGAGGATGTCGTTGATCACCTTGAGCAAGTGCTCGGTGGATTCCGAGGCGAGCGCGGCGTATTCGATTTGCTCCTCGGTCATCTCTGTTGTTTCAAGCAGTTGCAGCATGCCCAGCACGCCATTCATTGGCGTGCGCAGTTCATGGCTCATCATCGCCAGAAAATCGGATTTGGCGTTGTTGGCCTTTTCCGCTTCCTCGCGGGTCTGGATCAATTGCGCCATGGCCTGCTGCTGTTCACGACTGGCCTGCTCCAGCGCTTGAGCGAGGTTATTGATGTGCTGCGACAGGGCGCCCAGTTCGGTGTCGTCGACAATCGGCAGCGGCGTTTTGAAGTCGCCGTCCTGAATCGCCTTGACCGCATGGCCGATATCGCGGATCGGCTGCGACAGGCTGCCGGCCAGGCGCCGCGCCACAACGAAAGTGAAGAGCAGGGCGAACAGCGCGAGAATCCCGGCCTTGAGGAGGATTTCCTGCTGACGCTGACTGAAGGCATCGTTGGACAGACCGACGATCACACGCCCCAGATAATCCTCGTTGGCCGCACCACTGCTGGCTTTTGCGTCCTGAAAAAAATCATTGTTCAACGCGATTCGTTGCAACCGCACCGGCGCCTGGAACACTTCGACCTGATGCGGGCGACGGTGTGCATCCGCCGGTTGTTCGACGTACGCCAGAATCCGGTTGGCGCTGTCCTGCACTTCCAGAAAACGCACGTTGGGCGTCGCCAGTGTGGCTTTGAGCAGGCTTTCCAGCACGTCGTTATTGCCGGAAATCACCCCGTATTCAGTGGCGGGCGCCAGTTGGTTGGCGATCAACTGGCCGGTGTGGTTCAGCTCCTGACGCAAATCCTGAATGCGCACGAAGGTGAAGAAACTGATGAGCAACAAGGTCAGTAACAGCGCCGGACCCAGGCTTATCAGCTGAGTGCGGGTGTTGATGTCCCAACGGCGACGGAAACTCATGGGCGGCGTTCTCCTTCAGCCAAAGCGCTGGCCATAGACGCGTCATCAAGCGGTTCGATCCCTAAGGAACGAGCCACCTGCGCATTACTTGAGACTTTAAAGTGTGCGGGATAGAGCGTTCTCGGCCAATTGGCCGGAGCTTGGTCGAGCAAATGGTCGAGCACATTCAGCCAGTCGTGCTGATCGCTGTAAGTGCTCGTCAGGCTGCCAGCACGGACAAACGCGGCGTTGGGGCCGACCAGCGCCAATTGCCTTGAGTAACTGCTGAGCAGCAGGTTTTTCGCGGTTTTCGGGTTGTACAGATCCGGGTCGTCGAGGCCCAGCAGCACGTCGCTGTTTTTCAGCACCTCTTGCAGGGGGCGGCTGTCGTGGGTGTTGTCCCAGCGTTGGCTGACGATTTCCAGGTTCAAGGGGCGAGCTGCCAGTTGCAGTTCTTTAAGGAGGAACTCGCTGTGCTGATCGAACAGCACGCCAACCCGTCGGGCCTGAGGCAGAATCCGCCGGATCAGTTGCAACTGCCGGCCCAGCGGTGGATCGCTCCAGAGCAAACTCAAGTGGGGCGGTTGGCTCAAGCCGAGACGTTGCCGGGCTTGCAAGCGACTGATGCGCAAGACGAGCGTCGCCGGGCCTTGCGACTCTTGCAGACGCCAGTCGAGGCTCGGCAGGTCGAGCAGAATCAGGCGCAGACTGGAGGGCAGCTTGCCCGGCGCTGGCAGACTGGCCAGTGGCTGGAAGCGCACATTATCGGTCGGGCGCAACTCACTCAGTGCCTGGACGAACGCCTGCACCCCGGGACTTTCTTCGGCGCCGGTCAATAGAATGTCGGCAGCCTGCACCCCCACGCCATTCAGCCATGCGGTCAAAAACAGGCACAGCCCGGCCAGCCAGTGGCCAAGGTTCGGCGTCTTCCGTGACAGGCCGTAGCGCATTCTAGAACTCCAGCTCGGCGCTGAAGTACATCACGCGGCGTTCGTCGTAGTTGTTGTCGACGAACGTGGTCGGCTCGTGGTCGAGGCGCTGTTGCAGCACGCCGGCCAATTGCAGTTGCGCCTTGCCCAGCGCGATGCGTTTGGCGATTCTCGTGTCGACCCGTTCGAAGCGGTAGCCGTTGAGTGCGTTATCGCCGTAATAGAAGAGGGCGCTGTTCCAGCCGTGGCCCCAATCGCGCAGCCAGCCGGCGGACCCGCTGTTGCTCGCGGTGAATTGCTGGTCCAGCGGATTGCTCGCCTCGGCGTCGACGTAGGCGTAAGTGAAACGCAAGCGGTCGACCCTGCTCACGCGCCAGTCGAGTTGTGCTTCGCTGCCGCGAAACCGTGAGCTGTTGGCGTTGCTGGCGATGTATTGGTTGTTGCGCAGTGGCTCACTGATCATGCCGGTGATTTCGTCGTAGAACAGCTTCACATCCAGCGCCAGGCCTTGCTCGGGGAAATAGCCGTTGTAGCCCAGCTCACGCGAGCGCATGTGTTCCTGGTCGAGATCGCCGGGGCCGCGAGTCTTGACGAAATAGCGCGCCGACGACTGGCCGTAGGCCGAAGGACGCAGCTTGGTCACCTGATAGCTCCAGTTGACGTTGTTCTCGAACATGTCCGGCGAGCGAATGGCCTCCGAGTACACCGCCCGCAGGCCGTGGCGCGGATTGATCAAGTAATTGACGGCGAAGCGCGGGGTCAGCGAACTGCCGATCAGTTGGGTGTCTTCGAACATCGCTCCGCCCTGCAACAACCAGTGTTCAGTGGCGCGCCATTCCAGTTGGCCGAACGCGCGCCAAGTGGTGTCGTCCAGCGTGCCGTTGAAGTAGGTCTCGGAATCGGCCCGGTCGTAACGATAGTTCATGCCGCTGACCAGACGCAGGCTGTCGGACAGGCTGAGGGTGTCTTGCAGTTCGAGGTCGTAGCGCGACTCGCGGGCACTCTGATCGATATCGCCGCACAGGGTTTGACTGGCGCCGTTGCGCCACTGATCGAGCACGCGATTGGCCAGCGCCATTTGCTGCGGCGTACCGGACTCTGGGCCCGGCCCGAGGAAACGGGTGATATTGCGCGCAAGGCGTTCAGTGTAATTCGGGTCGATTTGCCACAGTTGCGTCAACTCGGGGCTGAACGACACTTCGGCGTCGCAAGCGCGCCAGGTTTGCTGGCGATCCCAGTGCTGCGCCGAGCCCTGGATATAGAGGCTGTGTTCGGGATTGATGTCGAGGTTCCAGCGCACCGAACCGGCGTAATCCTTGGCCACCACGTCGGAATTATTCCCGGCGTCAGTAATCCCCGAGAACACCGGGCGGTAGGTGTAGGGCCGCTGGTTGGTGCCGTCCTTTGCATTGACCTGCCAGTCGATACTCTGGTTGTCACTGAGGGTTTGGCTGACGGCGAGACTGAAACGGTTCAAGCGACGAATGTCACGGTAATCGGTGCCGTTTCGATCGCTATCGAACCCATCGTCTTCCTGGCCGGACAGCGACAGACGCAGGTCGCCGCCATTCCACCCCGTGCCCTGGCTGGCATAGAAGTCATTGATGCCGCGCTGGCCGCGAGTAATCTTCAGCCGCGTGCCGTGGCTGTCCGCCGGGTTGCGGGTGATGATGTTGACCACCGCCATCAACGCGTTGGCACCGTAACTGACGGTGTTAGGGCCACGAAAGACTTCGATGCGCTCGATGTCCTCGATGGCCACCGCAATATCGCTCCAGTCCACCGTGGCCAGGCCTGCGCGGTACACCGAACGGCCATCGATCAACACCTGCATACGCCGTGCTTCGCTGGCGTTGGTGCCGTGATAATTGACCGCTGCCTGATTGCCGCTGATGTTGCCGACCATCATCCCCGGCACCAGACGCAGCAGTTCACTGATGTCACGGGCGCCGCTGGCGGTGATCAATTCGCTGTCGAGCACGGTCATGCTCCCCGGCACTTCCGCAGGCGTCTGTTTCAGCCGAGTGGCCGTCAGTACCTGTGGCAGCGCTTCGCTGTCCATGAACAGATCGTCCGCCTGCAACAAAGGGCTGAACAGCAGCGCCAGCAGCAGAGAGGAACGGGATGGGGGAGGGCCAGAAAACACGACACAGCCTATAGAGTGAATAATTGGCGCGCATGTTAACCGAGGGCTGCGACTTTTCCAGTCACGTTGCAGGCATTTTCCTAGGTTTTATTGGTCTTCTTCCTACAAGTGTCGGTAATTGACGTGGGGGCTGGCCGCGACCGGGTCGCCCCGTATAATGCCGCCATCGTCACTGGTATGGATTAACGGATTGCATATGACTGAACAGCGCCCGATTGCGGTCCTGGGAGGCGGAAGTTTTGGTACCGCCGTGGCCAATCTACTGGCCGAGAACGGCCATCAAGTCTTGCAGTGGATGCGAGACCCCGAGCAGGCCGAGGCCATCCGGGTCAATCGCGAAAACCCGCGTTACCTCAAAGGCATCAAGATTCTGCCGGGCGTGACTGCGGTCACTGACCTGCAAGCCACCCTCGACGCCTGCGACCTGTGCTTTGTCGCGCTGCCGTCCAGCGCGTTGCGCACGGTGCTGGCGGCTCACGCCGAGCGGCTGAGCGGCAAAATGCTGGTCAGCCTGACCAAAGGCATCGAAGCCCACACCTTCAAACTGATGAGCCAGATCCTCGAAGAGATCGCCCCGCAGGCGCGCATCGGCGTGTTGTCCGGGCCGAACCTGGCGCGGGAAATCGCCGAACACGCGCTGACCGCCACGGTGGTCGCCAGTGAAGACGAAGAGCTTTGCAAACAGGTGCAAGCTGCGCTGCATGGCCGCACGTTCCGCGTTTATGCCAGCGCCGACCGTTTCGGTGTGGAGTTGGGCGGGGCCTTGAAAAACGTTTACGCGATCATCGCCGGCATGGCGGTGGCGCTGGAAATGGGCGAGAACACCAAGAGCATGCTGATCACGCGCGCCTTGGCCGAGATGACCCGGTTTGCGGCGAATCAGGGCGCCAACCCGATGACCTTCCTTGGCTTGGCCGGCGTCGGCGATCTTATCGTCACTTGCTCGTCGCCCAAGAGCCGCAACTATCAGGTCGGATTCGCCCTCGGTCAGGGCCTGAGCCTTGAAGAGGCAGTATCGCGCCTCGGTGAAGTCGCCGAAGGGGTGAACACCCTGAAGGTGCTCAAAGCCAAATCCCAGGAGGTTGGCGTCTACATGCCGCTGGTCGCCGGGCTGCACGCCATTCTGTTCGAAGGACGCACGCTGGAGCAGGTGATCGGTCTACTGATGCGGGCCGAGCCGAAAACCGACGTCGACTTTATTTCCACCAGTGGTTTCAACTGATTCACAGGGAACGACATATGAACGATCCGAAAACCGAAGCCAAGTACGAATCCATCCTTCTGCGGGTGTTGTGGATGATCGTCTACGTGCTGGTCTGGCAAGTGGCGCAGTTCATCCTCGGCGCGGTGGTGCTGGTGCAGCTGATCTATCGTTTGATCTATGGCGCCCCGAGCGCCAGCCTGATGAATTTCGGCGACAGCCTGAGCCAGTTTCTGGCGCAGATCGGTCGCTTCGGCACCTTTCACAGCGACCAGAAACCCTGGCCGTTCGCCGACTGGCCAACGCCGCGTACCCCGGAAGGCGAAGCGCCGCACGCCGTGCCGCCAGCACCGCATCCGGCCCGAGATGAGGAACCCAAGCTATGAAACTCTGGGTATTGCGTCACGGTGAGGCCGTGCCTTATGGCTCGTGCCCCGATTCCGAACGGGAACTGACCGAGCACGGTCGCAAAGAAGCCTTGAGCAGCGCCGCCCATTTGATCGGCCAGCCGCTGACCGCGATCTACGCCAGCCCTTATTTGCGCGCGCAGCAGACCGCGCAGATTGTCCGCGAGGCGCTGGGTTTTGAACCGGAAATTCGCACGGTGGAGTGGCTGACGCCGGAGGTTGATTCGGACAAGGTGACCGATCAACTGGTGTCGGTGAGCAACGTGCTGCTGGTCAGCCACAACCCGCTGGTGGGGAATTTGCTGAGCTATTTGCAGCACGGTGCCGGGTATCCGCCGGAGAAGGTCAGTACGGCGGGTTTGGCTGAGCTTGAGAGCCCTGAACTGCTGATTGGCTCGATGACCCTCAACAGCCTCAAGCATCCCTGAAGTTGTGGACACCGACCCTGTAGGAGTGCGCCTGCTCGCGATGAGGCCGTGTCAGTCGACATAAATACCGCCTGATAAACCGCAATCGCGAGCAGGCTTACTCCTACAGGTAGCGCGTACACCAGAAATTATTTGTTTGAATTTTCCAACCAAGCACTTGCTTGGTTGACTACGCTTGCTCCAGACCAAAAAAACAGGAGCGAGTCGCATGTCTGCCGCATTCCGTTTGCCGCTGGACGTGTTTTACGAACGCGAGGCCCGGCACCCGCGCCAGCGCTTCCTCGTGCAGCCCATCGGTGGCGGCCAGGTCGAGACCCTGACCTGGGCCGACGTCGGCCATCAGGCCCGCTGCGCTGCGCACTGGCTGCGTGCCCGGGAATTGCCGCAAGGCAGCCACATCGCCCTGATCTCGAAAAACTGCGCACACTGGATCATTGCCGACCTGGCGATCTGGATGGCCGGACATGTTTCGGTGCCGCTGTATCCCAACCTCACCGCCGACTCCGTGGCCCAGGTGCTCAAACACTCGGAAAGCGTGCTGGCGTTCATCGGCAAACTCGATGACTGGCCGGGCATGTCCCAAGGCGTGCCGGCTGATCTGCCGACCATCAGCCTGCCACTGCATCCACCCGCTGACTTCGATTTCAGTTGGGATGACCTGCAGCGCAGTTCACCGATTCAGGACGACCCGCGTCCCGCCGCCGAGCAACTGGCGACCATCATCTACACCTCCGGCACCACCGGCCTGCCCAAAGGCGTGATGCACAGCTTTGCCAATCTCGGGTTCGCGACGACCCGCGGCACGCAGTTGTTCGGGCTCAACGAGAATGACCGACTGCTGTCGTACCTGCCGCTATGCCACGTCGCCGAGCGCATGTTCGTTGAACTGGCTTCGATCTACACCGGGCAGACCGTATTCTTTGCTGAAAGCCTCGACACCTTTATCACTGACCTCAAGCGTGCGCGGCCGACGGCGATGTTCGGCGTGCCGCGGATCTGGACCAAATTCCAGATGGGCGTCTACAGCAAGATCCCTGCGAAGCGACTCGATTTTCTCCTCGGCCTGCCGTTCATTGGCAAGCGGGTAGGGCACAAAGTGCTCGTCGGCCTGGGGCTTGATGCCTTGCGCGTTGCTCTGTCCGGCGCAGCACCGGTGCCGCAGACTTTGCTCACCTGGTATCAGAAGCTCGGGCTCGACGTGCTGGAGGTCTATGGCATGACCGAGAGTTGCGGCTACTCGCACATCTGTCTGCCGGGCCAGTACAAACAGGGCTGGATTGGCAAACCGTGCCCGGATGTCGAGGTGCGCATCGATGAGTCAGGCGAGGTGCAGGTGCGCAGTCGGGCGAACATGCTCGGCTATTTCAAGGAACCGCAGAAAACCGCTGAAACCCTCACAGAAGATGGCTTCCTGCGTACTGGCGACAAGGGCGAGCAGGATGCCGAGGGACGTCTGCGATTAACCGGGCGGTTGAAGGAGATTTTCAAGACCAGCAAGGGCAAATACGTCGCTCCGGCACCGATCGAAAACCGCCTGGCCGTGCATTCACGCATCGAACAGGTATGCGTGGTCGGTGACGGCCTGAGTGCACCGCTGGGGTTGTGCGTGCTCTCAAGCGTCAATCAGGAGGAGCCACGTGCGAGCCTGCATTCGAGCCTGGAAAAACTGCTGGAGGAAGTCAACGCCGTGCTCGACAAGCACGAGCGCCTGCGCAGGTTGGTGGTGGTCAAGGACAGTTGGGCAGTGGAAAACGGCTTCCTCACGCCGACTCTGAAGATCAAGCGCAACGTCATCGAAGACACTTACGGTGCCCGCTTCGAAGAATGGAGCGAGCGTAGCGAGGCGGTGCTGTGGCAGGATTGAGCGACCACTAAAAACAACAAAGGAAGTCTGCGATGAGCTTGTGGCGTACCAATCCCGACATCGAGCAGTTGAACGCAATCCAGAAAAACACCATCGGCGAAGTGCTCGATATCCGCTTCGAAGCGTTCGATGAACAATCGCTGACGGCGAGCATGGTCATCGACCATCGCACTCACCAGCCTTACGGCTTGCTGCATGGCGGGGCATCGGTGGTGCTGGCGGAAACCGTCGGTTCGATGGCCAGCTATTTGTGCATCGATGCGAGCAAGTTTTATTGCGTGGGGCTGGAGATCAACGCCAACCATTTGCGTGGGTTGCGCAGTGGTCGGGTGACGGCAGTGGCCAAGCCGATTCATATCGGCCGTACGACCCATGTTTGGGATATCCGTTTGACCAGCGATGAAGGCAAGGCCAGTTGTGTGTCGCGATTGACCATGGCGGTGGTGCCGTTGGGTGAGCAGCCGCCGGCGCGGTGATGTCGAGTAAGCCCCTCACCCTAGCCCTCCCGAAACGTCGGACCACCCGGAGGGAGAGCGCTGGGGTGAGGGGTGGAGCGATCTCTCTGACCCCACCATCACACTGACCGGACTGTCATCATTCCTGGCAGTTACAGTCATTGCCGCCGGCCTCGGTCTTACGGACAATCAACGCCACGTTTCTCGCCCATGGATGTACCCGCATGTCGCAACCGATCTTTTTCGCCCACGCCAACGGTTTCCCTTCGGGCACCTATGGCAAGTTGTTCGCGGCGCTGGCGCCCGAGTATCGGGTCGCGCATCTGGAGCAGCATGCCCATGACCCGCGTTTCCCGGCGGATGACAACTGGTACAACCTCGTCGATGAGCTGATCCATCACCTGCAGCAACAAGACCAGCCGGTGTGGGGCGTTGGCCATTCTTTCGGCGGTGTACTGCATCTGCACGCGGCACTGCGTTGCCCTGAGTTGTACCGCGGCGTGGTGATGCTCGATTCACCGGTGCTGACCCGCACTGATCGATGGGTGATCCGCGCCGCCAAGCGCTTCGGCTTCATCGACAAACTGACCCCGGCCGGCCGTACCCTTGGCCGCCGCGAAGAGTTTGCCGACCTCGACAGCGCGCGCAGTTACTTTGCCGGCAAGAGCCTGTTTCGTGGCTTTGACCCGGAATGCTTCGACGCTTACCTGCAACATGGCCTGCACATGGTCGGCGACAAGCTGCGTCTGCGCTTCGATCCGGCCACCGAGATCAGCATTTATCGCGGCGTGCCGCACACCAGCCCCGGCCGCACTCGCCAGTTGCAGGTGCCGTTGGCGGTGGTGCGTGGGCACAAGAGTCGCGTGGTGATGCGCCATCACACCCGCTTTGTTTCACGCCTTGCCCAGGGAGAGGCACTGAGCATGCCCGGTGGCCATATGTTTCCCCTTGAGCGACCGCAAGACACCGCGCGGCTGCTGAAGAATCTGTTTACTCGCTGGGAAGGCCGTCAGGACAAGGATTGCGCATGAGCCAGACAGTCGAAGAGGTGCGCCTGAGTCTGCCGCATATCGAGCTGGCAGCGCATTTGTTCGGCCCTGAGGAAGGGTTGCCGGTGATCGCCCTGCATGGCTGGCTCGACAACGCCAACAGCTTCGCGCGCCTGGCGCCCAAGCTCAAAGGCCTGCGCATTATTGCGCTGGACATGGCTGGGCATGGGCATTCCGGGCATCGACCGAAGGGCGCCGGTTATGCGCTTTGGGACTACGCCCATGATGTGCTGCAAGTTGCCGAACAACTGGGCTGGAAACGTTTCGGCCTGCTCGGGCATTCGATGGGCGCCATCGTTTCGCTGGTGCTGGCGGGCTCATTGCCGGAGCGTATCACCCATCTGGCGCTGATCGACGGGGTGATTCCTCCTACGGACAAGGGCGAAAACGCTGCCGAGCGCATGGGCATGGCCCTGCAAGCACAACTGGATCTGCGCGAGAAGCGCAAACCGGTCTACAACACCCTCGACCGTGCCATCGAAGCGCGGATGAAAGGCCTGGTGGCGGTCAGTCGTGAGGCCGCAGAACTGTTGGCTCAGCGCGGCTTGATGCCGGTGCCCGGTGGTTACACCTGGCGCACCGACAATCGCCTGACCCTGCCTTCGCCGTTGCGCCTGACTCAGGAGCAGGCCATGGCCTTCGTGCAGCGCATCAGTTGCCCGGCGCAATTGGTGGTCGCGGCTGACGGCATGCTGGCCAAACATCCGGAGCTGCTGGAGCGTCTACCCTTTACCCGTGAGCAGCTGCCGGGCGGGCACCATTTGCACCTCAACGACGAGGCCGGTGCCGACCTTGTCGCAGACTGTTTCAATCGCTTCTTCGCCATTCCTTGACTTGCAGCGGGCAACTGTCGAGGCTGGGCGGGTTGAAATGGGAGACAACCACGATGGATTTCTATACCGCTGCGACCCCGAATAGCCAAGTCATGCCGATCCGATGAGCCTGACTATGCGGTCACTCAGTCTGTTGGCGCTGTGCTGTTTCAGTTCCATTTCGTTCGCCGCCGATGTGCCCGGCAGTCAGGATCTGCAGATCGTGCCGCGTCTGGCCGATGCGCAAATCGTCGACTATCGCCCACCCGTGGAGCTGGAGCGAATCTACCCGCTGGGCTCGATTCGCAAGATCAGCGGCCAGTTGCGCTTTGACGGTCAAGTCACTGCCCGTGGCCAGACTACCTCGGTCACTTACGAGTTGCCGGCCGAACATTCCGCCACCGAAGCCTTCACCGCCGCCCGCGAGGCCCTGCAAAAGCAGGATGCCGAGTTGCTGTTCTGGTGTCAGGCGCGCGACTGTGGCGAAAGCAGTCTGTGGGCTAATGAGGTGTTCGGTAATGCCAAGCTGTATGGCTCCGACGAGCAACAGGCCTATCTGTTGCTGAGGTTGGCGGCACCGAAGGACAACACACTGGTGGCGCTCTACAGCATCACGCGCGGCAATCGCAAAGCCTATCTGCATGTCGAACAGTTCGATGCGGGTGCGCCATTGGGCGAGTTGCTGCCGACTTCGGCGACCTTGTTGCGCCAGCTCAAAAGCACCGGCGAGCTGGATTTCCCCAAACTCGTCAATGATCCGGATGACACCTGGCTGCGCTTGATTTCCCGTGGCTTGAACCTCGATACCACGCAGCGAGTCACGCTGTCCGGCCCTAAAGCCGAGGCCTGGCGCCAGGCGCTGATCAATCAGGGCGTACGCGCGGCGCGGATGGAAACCGGCAATGTCGACGGCGTTGGCCTGCGCATTGATCTGTTGCGATAAGCTCTGGCGGGCGAGCATGCGCGGCATGTTCGCCTATTCTTGGCCTGAATGACTTTCGAGACCTTACATGCTCAATAACGATCGACTGCTGGTGCAGATCCTGCTGCTGGTGCTGTTTGGCGCCAGCCTGTGGGTGATGGCGCCGTTCTGGTCGGCGCTTTTCTGGGGGGCGGTGCTGGCGTTTGCCAGTTGGCCGCTGATGCGTCTTTTGACCCGGCTGCTCAATGGTCGTGAGTCGCTGGCTGCCGCGATTCTGACGTTGGGTTGGATGTTGCTGGTGGCGGCGCCGCTGGTCTGGCTGGGGTTCAATCTGGCCGATCATGTGCGCGATGCCACGGCCTTTATCAAGGATGTGCAGGTTGATGGTCTGCCGGAGGCGCCAGCCTGGCTGGGCGGTGTGCCGCTTGTAGGTGGGCGGCTGGTCGGGATCTGGAACAGCATCGATCAGCAGGGCGCGGCGTTGATGGTGTCGATCAAGCCTTATCTGGGGCAGGTCGGTAACTGGTTGCTGGCACGCAGTGCACAGATCGGCGGCGGCATCCTTGAACTGACGCTGAGCATTGTCTTTGTGTTCTTTTTCTATCGCGACGGGCCGCGTCTGGCGGCGTTCGTGCACGGTCTGCTGGAGCGTTTGATCGGCGATCGTGCCGGGTACTACATCGAGTTGGTTGCCGGAACGGTGCAGCGGGTGGTCAACGGGGTGATTGGTACGGCGGCGGCGCAGGCGGTTTTGGCGTTGATCGGGTTTTTGATTGCCGGGGTGCCGGGTGCATTGGTGTTGGGGATTGTGACCTTTCTCCTGAGTCTGATTCCGATGGGGCCACCGTTGGTCTGGGTACCGGCAACGGCATGGCTGGCGTGGAAGGGTGAGTATGGGATGGCGGTGTTTCTCGGGATCTGGGGGACGTTCATCATCAGTGGTGTGGATAACGTGCTGAAGCCTTATCTGATCAGTCGTGGCGGGAATTTGCCGTTGGTGATTGTGTTGCTTGGGGTGTTTGGCGGGTTGCTTGCGTTTGGGTTTATCGGGTTGTTTATCGGGCCTACGCTTTTGGCTGTTGCTTATAGTTTGTTGACGGATTGGAGTAAGAGTCAGGCTCGGGTTGAGGATCGCCGTTAGGGTTTTTGATTGGGAGCATATCCGTTGTTGCGGGTGTTGCGGCTGGCGGTTCCGCCCTTACGGCGGGTCACTTTGGCAAACGCCCCAAAGTAACCAAAGGTCTTTACCCTGACGTTCGGCCCTCGCCGTGGCTCGGGTTCCTTCGCTGCGGGATTGATCCGGGGGCATCGCCTCCGGTTTGCTGCGCTGCACCTCCTCTCGATGTGTTTGGCTTCGCCAAACGGTCGCTGCGCTCCCACCCCCGGATCAATCCCTCCACTCAGCCTGCCGACGGGCTCCGAGATCAAGATCAAGAGCGGTACTCGAGCTTGCGCTCATTGTGTTGAGTGGGGCAGCCTTTTTGGTTACTTTTTTCTGGGCCGGCATTCCGGGCGTCTGGAAAAAGTGACCCGCCGTAAGGGCGGAACCCTAAGCAGCCGTTACCGCAGCAACGGATATGCCCCCCCCAACCCCCCCTCACACACATGCAAGAACCGCCAAACGCCACGATCTGTTGATCTTGCTAATAATTCAAAAAGCAAAATCAAAAGATCGCAGCCTCGTTCCACTCGACAGCTCCTACAGTAGGCGGGTTACGTAGCGATGTTGAGGTACTTGCCCACCGGCGCCGCATTGTCGAGCGAGTACTGCTTGCTCAAGTTGGCAATCATGCGGTTCAACGCTTCAGAGCTGGTCTGGGCACTGGCGGTCTGCTCTTCGTCAGGACGTTCACGCCCCGCCTGCAGAGCCGCTTTCAATTCATCGCTGCTGACGTCACCGCTGCTGTCGCTATCCAGAACCTTGAGCAGTGCGGCGCTGGTGTCGGTGCTGGCTGTCGAGGTGCTGTCGCTGGCCTGCAACACGCTGCTGAGTTCGGTCGCGGTTACGCTGCCGTCACCATCGGCATCAAGCTGGCTGAACAGTTCATCGCTGTTCACTTGTGGCGGAGGCGGTGGCGGCGGGGTCAGGCTGGCGGTGAGTTCGTCCTGGCTGACGACGCCGTCTTCGTTCTTGTCCAGCGCCGAGAAGATTTCGTTGCTGTCGGCGGTGCTGCCGGCGCTGGTCAGGCCGGTGCTCAGTTCGTCGCTGCTGATGGCACCGTCGCCGTCGGTGTCGAGTGCGCTGATCAGTGCGTCGGCCAGGTCGGTGTTGGGCGCTTGATCGCGTGGCGGTGGGGGCGCCATGGCGGTCATTTCTTCTGCGCTCAGGCTGCCGCTGCCGTCGCTGTCCAGATCGCCGAACTGTTTGCTCAGGTTGACCAGCAGGCCGTCGTCGGACTTTTGAGACAGGGCGCTGTTCAGTTCGTCCTGATCCACCGCGCCGTCGCCGTTGCTGTCGAGTTTGGCGAACAGTTCTTTTTGCAGTTGCTGGCTGCGGGCGTTTTGCGTGGTGGTGCTGCTGGTGCTGGTATAGCTCGTGTAGTTGCTGACGCTACCGATCATCGGACTCACTCCCTGGAATGGAAAGCCGGTGGGTGTACCGGCTTATGCAGCCTCAAGGCGTAAGTTGTCGTGGGTATGTGGTGTTTGTACCGATTGGTACACAGATGGGTTCTCAGGGGCGGGGCAAACGGATAATTGCCGTCAGGCCGCCACCCGGTGTTTCTTCCAGGTTCAATTGCCCGCCCAAGCGCTGCGCTGCCTCGCGGGCGATGGTCATGCCCAAGCCCACGCCACCGGAATTGCGGTTGCGCGAACCTTCCAGGCGATAGAACGGTTCGAACACCGCCTCGCGCTTGTCCTCGGCAATCCCCGGCCCGTGGTCGATCACGCGGATCAGCAGTTGCTCGCGCTGATCCTGCAATTCAATGCGCGCCTGCCCGGCATAGCGCAGGGCATTGTCCATCAGGTTGTTGATGCACGAACGCAGCGCCATCGGCTGCACCTGCATCGGTGCGCAATGGCCGTTGACTTGCGCGTCAGCGCCTTGATCCTGAGCGTTTTCGCACAACGATTCGACCAGCGCCTGCACGTCCATCAGTTGCAGCGCTTCGCTGGTACGTTGTTCGTGCAGGTAGGTGAGGGTGGCGTCGAGCATGCCGATCATGTCGTTCAGATCCTGACGCATCTGGCTTTGCAACTTGTCGTCGCTGATGTTTTCCAGACGCAGTTTCAGGCGTGACAGCGGTGTGCGCAGATCGTGGGAGACGGCGCCGAGCATGCGTGCGCGCTGTTGAACCTGTTCGCGAATGCGCTGCTGCATCAGGTTGAAGGTGTGCGCCGCTTGCCTGGCTTCGCGCGGCCCGGATTCGTCGAGCGGTGGGCTGTCGAGGTCTTCGCTGAGGCGTTCGGCGGCGTTGCTCAAGCGCTGGATCGGCCGACTCAGCAGTTTGGCGCCGTACCACGCGGCAATTATCAGCGAGACAAACTGAAACGTCAGCGGCACGATCGGCCCGCCAAACCACGGGCGAGGCGGGCGTGGCGGGTATCGCGGATCCTGGGGCGGGCGTTGCCCCTCGGCGTTCTGGGAAAATTCCGGTGGCGGCGGAGGTGGTGGCGGGCCGTAGAGGCGAAACCAGGTAAACGCCAGCAGGTGCGCCAGGACGATCGCCGCGAACAGCATGCCAAACAGGCGGCCGAACAGCGTGTCGAAGCGCGCTCGCATCAGCCGATGTCCCTGGCGTCGAACAGGTAACCCTCACCGCGAACGGTCTTGATCAACTGCGGGGCTTTTGGATCGTCGCCGAGTTTCTGTCGCAGGCGCGAGACCAGCAGGTCGATACTGCGGTCGAACGCTTCGATCGAGCGCCCGCGGGCGGCGTCGAGCAATTGTTCGCGGCTGAGCACTCGGCGCGGGCGTTCGATGAAAACCCAAAGCAAGCGGAATTCGGCGTTGGACAGGGGCACCACAAGGCCATTGTCGGCGATCAGTTGGCGCAGGACGCTGTTCAGGCGCCAGTTGTCGAAACGAATGTTCGCCCGCTGTTCGGTGCGATCATCGCGTACGCGGCGCAGGATGGTTTGAATCCGCGCCACCAGTTCGCGCGGTTCAAATGGTTTGGCCATGTAGTCATCAGCGCCCAGTTCCAGGCCGATGATGCGGTCAGTGGGTTCGCAACGGGCCGTGAGCATCAGGATCGGGATGTCCGATTCGGCGCGTAGCCAACGGCAGAGCGACAAGCCGTCTTCGCCTGGCAGCATCAGATCCAGCACCACCACATCGAAATGCTCGGCCTGCATTGCCTGGCGCATCGCTGCGCCGTCGGTGACGCCGCTGGCGTGAATGTTGAAACGCGCGAGGTAGTCGATCATCAACTCGCGGATTGGCACGTCATCGTCGACGATCAGGGCCCGGATGCTCCAGCGCTTGTCGTCTTTTTGCTCATCATTCACGGTGGTTTGGTTGTTGTGCATGGGGCTGTTTATCTGCCAGTAGGCCGCCAACCACAAAGATGGGCTGCGAGGTGGTAGTTTCAGCATAGGCGTCCGGCGGTGAGGCGGGAAGTGCTGATGTAAGGACGTGTTGCGGCTGGCGAGGCTAGCGCGGGTGCTTGTTGGTGGCGTGTCGGTTGTGTATCGGAGTCGACACAATATCAGCGAGCGCTATGCTGATCACGGTTGGCGCGACGATTTACCGATCATCGGGTGCCGCGCCGCCGCCGGTTCCGCTACAATGCGCGCCGATTTCGACCTGCCTGAGAGCCCATCCATGTCCGTCTGCCAGACTCCTATCATCGTCGCCCTGGATTTCCCCACCCGTGACGCCGCACTGAAGCTGGCCGACCAGTTGGACCCGAAACTGTGCCGGGTCAAAGTGGGCAAGGAACTGTTCACCAGTTGCGCCGCGGAAATCGTCGGCACCCTGCGTGACAAGGGTTTTGAAGTGTTTCTCGACCTGAAATTCCACGACATCCCGAACACCACTGCGATGGCCGTCAAAGCCGCTGCCGAGATGGGGGTGTGGATGGTCAACGTGCATTGCTCCGGTGGCATGCGCATGATGGCAGCCTGCCGTGAAGAGCTGGACAAGCGCAGTGGCCCACAGCCGCTGCTGATCGGCGTGACGGTGCTGACCAGCATGGAGCGCGAGGATCTGGCCGGTATCGGTCTGGATATCGAACCGCAAGAGCAGGTTTTGCGTCTGGCGGCACTGGCCGAGAAGGCTGGGATGGACGGACTGGTGTGCTCGGCACTGGAAGCCCAGGCCCTGAAAACCGCACATCCGTCGCTGCAACTGGTGACCCCGGGGATTCGTCCGGCGGGCAGCGCGCAGGACGACCAGCGTCGCATTCTGACCCCGCGTCAGGCGCTGGATGCCGGTTCCGATTACCTGGTGATCGGCCGTCCGATCAGTCAGGCGGCGGATCCGGCCAAGGCGTTGGCCTCGGTTGTGGCCGAGATCGCCTGACCGAACACCGCAAACCTGCAGGAGTGAGCCTGCTCGCGATAGCGGTGTATCAATCGACGATGATGTTGACTGACACACCGCTATCGCGAGCAGGCTCACTCCCGCATTTGTTTTGCGGTGGCTTTAGACCTTCAGCACCAACTTCCCAAAGTTCTCACCGCTGAACAGTTTCATCAGCGTCTCCGGGAATGTCTCCAGTCCTTCAACGATGTCTTCCTTGCTCTTGAGTTGCCCCTTGGCCATCCAGCCGGCCATTTCCTGCGCGGCACTGGCGTACTGCGCCGCATAGTCCATCACCACAAAACCTTCCATGCGCGCACGATTGACCAGCAACGACAAATAGTTGGCCGGGCCTTTCACCGCCTCTTTATTGTTGTACTGGCTGATGGCGCCGCAGATCACCACCCGGGCTTTCGGGGCCAGGCGACTCAGCACCGCATCGAGAATGTCGCCGCCGACGTTATCGAAATACACGTCCACACCTTTGGGACATTCACGCTTGAGCCCGGCCAGCACGTCTTCGTTTTTGTAGTCGATGGCGCCGTCAAAGCCCAGTTCATCTATCAGGTATTTGCTCTTGTCGGCACCGCCGGCAATGCCGACCACCCGGCAGCCTTTGATCTTGGCGATCTGCCCGGCAATACTGCCCACCGCACCGGCCGCGCCGGAAAGCACCACGGTGTCACCAGCCTTTGGTGCACCGACGTCGAGCAAGGCGAAGTAGGCGGTCATGCCGGTCATGCCCAGCGCGGACAAATACACCGGAAGCGGCGCCAGTTTCGGATCGACTTTGTAGAAACCTCGCGGCTCGCCGAGGAAATAATCCTGTACGCCGATCGCGCCGTTGACGTAGTCCCCGACCGCGAACCCAGGATTGTTCGAAGCGACGACTTTGCCTACGCCCAGTGCGCGCATGACTTCGCCGATGCCGACCGGCGGGATGTAGGACTTGCCCTCATTCATCCAGCCACGCATGGCCGGGTCGAGGGACAGGTATTCGTTCTTGACCAGAATCTGTCCCGCCGCCGGTTCGCCCACCGGTACTTCCTGATAAGTGAAAGTCTCGCGGGTCGCAGCGCCCACCGGGCGTTTGGCGAGCAGGAACTGGCGATTGGTCTGGTTGGTCATGGCAGGCACTCGATGTGAATGAAGCCTTGTTGATAGACCTTCAGCGGCGATGTCGCAAGGTTGGCTGATGCGGCGAATGCATTCCAATCCAGTGCGGTGATAGTTGTTGGTGGGGTTCTATCACTGCGACGCATGGGGGCATAAACAGTCTTCTGATAGTGCTGACGTCCGTCCAAACCCAATGGCTATGCTGCAAGTCTCAAACTCTCTCCCTGCATCATTCCCTTCGAGGACATAACAATGAGCATGACGTTTTCCGGTCAGGTTGCCGTAGTCACCGGAGCTGCCAACGGCATCGGCCGTGCGACCGCCCAGGCGTTCGCCGCCGAAGGCTTGAAAGTGGTGGTGGCGGATCTCGACGCGGCCGGGGGCGAGGGTACGGTGGCGCTGATTCGTACAGCCGGTGGCGAAGCGACTTTCGTGCGTTGCAACGTTACCGTCGAAAGCGAAGTAAAAAATCTGATGGACGAGGTGATCAACACCTACGGCCGTCTCGACTATGCCTTCAACAATGCCGGTATCGAAATCGAGAAAGGCAAACTGGCCGAAAGCTCGATGGATGAGTTCGACGCCATCATGGGCGTCAACGTCAAAGGCGTCTGGCTGTGCATGAAGTATCAATTGCCGCTGTTGCTGGTGCAGGGCGGCGGGGCTATCGTCAACACCGCATCGGTGGCGGGGCTCGGGGCGGCGCCGAAGATGAGCATTTACGCGGCGTCGAAACACGCGGTGATCGGTCTGACCAAGTCGGCCGCCATCGAGTACGCGAAAAAGAAAATCCGCGTCAATGCGGTGTGCCCGGCCGTGATCGACACCGATATGTTCCGCCGTGCCTATGAGGCCGACCCGAAGAAGGGCGAGTTCGCCAACGCCATGCACCCGGTAGGCCGCATCGGCAAGGTCGAGGAAATTGCCAGTGCAGTGTTGTACCTGTGCAGCGACGGCGCGGCATTCACCACCGGTCATTCGCTGGCGGTGGATGGCGGCGTGACTGCGTTCTGAAAGTTTTTGCTTGAAAGAGCCCGCATTCGTACGGGCTTTTTTTTGCGCCGCTTTCAGTTCCCTTAAACGGCTAAACAATGTGTATCAAAGGATTAGATCGGTCGCTTTTGGCGGCGTTGTCGCACAGCCTGTGCGACGTGGCTGTGATTTACTGCCGCCAGCAAAACGGACAGGAGTTTGCTTGCTCATGGAATTGAGAATTGATCGACAGGCAATGGTGCCGGTCGTGCAGCAGATTGTTGACGGACTGACTGACTGGATACTGCAAAGCGGAGTACCCCCGGCCACCCGTTTGCCCTCCGTTCGGCAAATCGCCCGGGGCAACCTGCTCAGCCAGTCGTGTGTTGTTGAGGCTTGTGAGCGGTTGGTGTCGCAGGGTGTTCTGAGCACACGTCAGGGTGCTGGTTTTATCGTGGCAGCGTCGCCTTTCAGGGAGGGTGCGGAGGACGAGTTGCTGTCAATCGAGGGGCGACATGCCTGGTGCGATGCGGTGTGCGGCACAACAAGCGGCTTGAAACTCGGCGGTGGTGGATTGCCGCAGAGCTGGCGCGAGCCCGACGATCTCAGCTACGCATTGCGTGAAGTGGCGCGTACCGACATGGCCAGTCTGTTTAACTACAGCACGCCATTGGGCCTCGCGGCGTTGCGCGAGCAGATTGTCAAACGCCTCAACCTCTTCAGTATCGAGGCCCGCAGCACGCAGTTGTTGAGCACATGTGGTGCCAGTCACGCGCTGGATCTGATCGTCCGTACGTTGTTCAAGGCCGGCGACTGCGTGGTGGTCGAGACGCCCGGTTATGCGCCGCTGTTCGACCTTTTGCGCTTGCATGGCGTGCGCATGCTCGAAGTGCGTCGTACGCCCAGCGGGCCGGATCTCGAAGCGCTCGAGGTTTTGCTGCAGCAGTTTCAGCCCGGCGCATTCTTCATCAACAGCCATCATCACAATCCCACCGGCAGTTGCCTGACGCCGGCGGTGGCTCAGCGGGTCATGCAACTGAGCAAACTCTACGATGTGCACCTGATCGAAGACGATGTCTACGCTGACCTGCACACTGGTAACGGTACGCGGCTGGCCGCGCTGGATGACGACGGGCGGGTTATCTATGTGGGCAGTTTTTCCAAGACACTGAGTAGTTCGTTGCGGGTCGGTTTTGTGAAGGCCGACAGTAAGCTGATTGAACGGCTGGCTCAGGTGAAGATGATCAGTGGCCTGGGAGGCTCGAGGTTTTCCGAGGCGGTGTTGACCAGCCTGTTGGCGACTGGTGCTTACCGTAAACTCGTACAGCGTCAGCGGCAGCGCCTGAATGCCGATCGCGCCGCCGCGCTGCAGGCGTTGGAGGACGCCGACTGGGAAGTATTCGGCAAGCCGACTGGCGGGCTGTTCATCTGGGCTCGTTCACGAATGACCGATCAGGCACAGGTGTATCGGCTGGCTCAACGTTGCGGCGTATTGCTGTCGACCCCTGATGCCTTCAGTCCCAATGGCGAGGCCGGCGATTGGCTGCGCATCAACGTGGCTTACGCCTGCGATCCGCGTGCCCGACAGTTTTTTCGCAATACCCGTTCGGATCGACCTCAAGTGTTCTGAAAACGACGCAGGCGTAGCTTTTTGCCATTATTCCGACGCCAGAGACTTGTGCTGGTTCATGGCCATTGCGACTCTTCGTCAACAGACTTTGGCAGGGGACTACGCGCAATGATTTCAGCCGTGCAAGGACGTTTTGCCAACCTCGGTATGGCGAAAAAACTGGGAATCGGGTTTGTACTGGTTTTGCTGCTGACCGCGCTGGTGGCGGCCATTGGCGTCTGGTCCCTGCAAACCATCAGTCTGCGCTTCGACGGGCTGAAACAGATGTCCTCGCTCAATAGCAGCCTGCTCAAGGTTCGCCTGCTTGAGCAGGAATACGCCTTGCGCGGTAACCCGAAAACAGCCGATGCCTTGCGCGAAGGTGTGGATGGTTTGATGGCTCAGGCCAACGCGCTCAAGGCGCAATCGCCGGCCAACGTGC
The DNA here is from genome assembly GCF_030687715.1 of Pseudomonas sp. FP2196. Lineage (GTDB taxonomy): Bacteria > Pseudomonadota > Gammaproteobacteria > Pseudomonadales > Pseudomonadaceae > Aquipseudomonas. The sequence goes on along the minus strand of NZ_CP117445.1, from coordinate 4,473,126 downwards.
CGGTAATGACCGATGTCGAGCAATCGCTGAGTGCCTATCGCAAGTCGTTCGATGAGTTCGTCTCGTTGACCCAGGCCAAGGAACTGGCTTTGGAAATGGCCAGTTGGTCGGTCTCCAGTGTGGCCAACAACCTCGACGTGTTGCAGGCCGGGTTGGCCGATGACGGTGCGTATACCTTGAAGGACAGCGAGGGCAAGGACGGTGCGCAGTTCATCGAGCAGGCCAATCAGGTCAGTCAGGTGTCGAGGTTGATGCTGCAAGCGATGAATGAGGCGCGGGTTCGTCTGGATCAAAGCCGCAAGGGCGATGCCGACAGTGCGGGCAAGGGCAATATCGAACAGGCCGCCCAGGCACAGACTCAAGCCGAAGAGTTGAAATCCACGGTCAAGGATGAGGGTTATCTGACGGTGCTTAATGAGGTCTCCGGGCACATCGCCGGCTTCAACGACAAACTGGCCGAGTACACCGGGTTGCTGGATCAGGAAAAGACGGTGTACGAACAATTGCACCAGCGTGCTGCGCAAGTAGTGAAGAGGGTCGATCAGGCTTACGTTGCCGAAGACGCCGCCATGCAGGCGGAACTGAAAAAGAATTCTGTGTTGATTGTGGGCTCTTCGGCGCTGGCACTGCTGGTCGGGTTGATTGCGGCGTGGGTGATTACTCGATTGATCGTCGCACCGTTGCGCAGTGTGATCACTGTTGCGCAGCGGATTGCGGCCGGGGATCTGAGCGCGACTGTCGAGGTGACCCGGCGTGACGAGATTGGCCAGTTGATGTTGGCTATGCAGCAGATGGGCGCAGGCCTCAGCACTATTGTCAGCGGCTTGCAGGCCGGTATCGAACAACTGGCCAGTTCTGCGCAATCACTGTCGGCAGTGACCGAACAGACCAATCTTGAGGTCAGCAGTCAGAAGGAGGAAACCGATCAGGTGGCGACGGCGATGAATCAGATGACCGCCACCGTTCATGATGTTGCGCGCAACGCTGAAGAGGCGGCGTTGGCGGCGCAGACCGCGGACGACAAGGTCGAGAGCGGTCAGCAGGTGGTGCGCCAGAGCATGGCGCGGATCGAACAGCTGGCGGACTCGGCGACGTCGGCCAGTTCGAGCATCGAGAGTCTCAGTGCTGAAATCCAGAATATCGGTACGGTGCTGGAGGTGATCAAAAGCGTGGCCGAGCAGACCAATCTGTTGGCGTTGAATGCGGCGATCGAGGCGGCGCGGGCGGGGGAGCAGGGCAGGGGCTTTGCGGTGGTGGCGGATGAGGTTCGTGCGCTGGCCAGACGCACGCAGCAATCGACCGAGGAGATCGAGCGATTGGTCAGTGCCTTGCGCTCAGCGGCGCATTCGTCGGTGCAGCAGATTCAGAGCAGTGGTGAGTTGGTGAAGTTGGCGGTGAGTGATGCGTTGCAGACGGAAAGTGCGTTGGGGAGTATTGCGGCGGCGGTTTCGTTGATTCAGCAGATGAATCAGCAGATTGCGGCGGCTGCCGAGGAGCAGAGTTCGGTGGCCGAGGAGATCAATCGCAGTGTGACGAGTATTCGCGCGAGTGCGGATCAGTCTTCGATTGCGATGCGCGGTAATGCGGCTTCGAGTATTGAGCTGGCGCAGTTGGGGGGGGAGTTGCGGGGGATGGTTGGGCATTTTCGGCTTTGATTGAGCCTTGGCGGCCTGTGGGTCGACACATGCTGTGGTTGGTAGGGGGGGCATATCCGTTGCTTCGGGTGCTGCCGCTCTTACATCGCTTCCGGTTTGCTTCGCTGCACCTCCTCTCGGTGTGTTCGACTTCGTCGAACGGCCGCTGTGCTCCCACCCCCGGATCAATCCCTCCGCTCATCCTGCCCACGGGCGCTCTAGATCAAGAGCGTTACTCGAGCTGACGCTCATTGTGTCGAGTGTGGCGGCATGCGCCGCGTGTGGGGTGTACTCATTTCCTTGTGGGAGCTGGCTTGCGAGCGATGGCGGACTGTCAAACAACCCACCTCTTTCAGTCTTCTCCAATCACCCGCTACAAAAAAGCCACCTCTCGGTGGCTTCTCTTTGAGCATCTGCAATCAGTCGTAGATCGCTTTCTTCTTCCAGTCTGCATCGGCTTCAACATCTTTGAGCCCTGCAGTCAGTTGGTTTTCTTCACCTTCAACCGGTGCAATTTTGTCCATGACCTGGGCGTTGGCGCGGGCCAGCAGTTTTTCCAGGTATTGCAGTTGTTCGGAGTAGATTTGCGGGTCCTGCTGTTTGCGCAGGTATTGCACGCCGCGTTCGAAGGCGAGGCGGGCCTGGCCGGGCTGGTTTTGTTGCAGGGACTGCTGGCCGAGGTTGTTGAAGAACTCGATGTGCAGCAGGACCAGAATGTGGCGGACTTCACGCACCCAGTGCTTGGCTTCGTTCGGTGGCAGGAAGCCGTCGTGGGCGGCGCGGGTGATCTGGCCGTGGAGGGCTTCGAGGAGGAAGCGTACGTCTTTGGCTTTGGCTTCGGTCAGTATCGGTGCCGGCGGGTTGTTGACCGGGATCGATTCGCCCTGGGCTACCAGTGTGTTCAGTTCGCTGATGCGTGCCTTGGTGGTCGCGCTGGTTTTCTCAAGGTTCAACAGACGCTGGCAGACATTCAGTTCCAGGCGGGTCAACAGTAGCTTGAGTGCCGGGGTCATGAACTGGCCGGGGAAGGTCTCGGTCAGTTCGCCGCAGCGGCGCAGGCGGTCGTTGAGTTCGACCTTGGTACGGATCTTCTCTACCTTGTTGTTTTCCACCACATGGTTCATGTAGCCAATGGCGATCAGAATTGCGATCCCGGCTATGACAAGCAGGGTGATCATGAGTGGTGTCACCGGTAAGACCTCTTTATAGGGTTCGCATGCGAGTGTAGTGGCTGGGCATTTATGCGCCTAGCGCCGCTCGACGAGTTGAATCGGCTTGTTCAATCTGTATCGGCTGCTTGCTGCTTATATGAATGCTGGCGCTTGATATGCAGATTGCCATCACGCCGGGGTGGACTATAACGCCTTGGTGACTGCCGGAATATAGGCGTCAATCGTCGGGCGACGGAAAAGCCCGATTGCTCCTGTAAAGCAGGTCGAAGTCATTGATTTAAATAAATTTATATCAGGGGGTTGACGACCTCTCAATCCATCCATAGAATGCGCGCCACTTACAGCGTAAAGCACACAGCGAAACGCGGTAGGGAGTGAATGTTGTAGTGTGTCCCCTTCGTCTAGTGGCCTAGGACACCGCCCTTTCACGGCGGTAACAGGGGTTCGAGTCCCCTAGGGGACGCCAATGCGGGAATAGCTCAGTTGGTAGAGCACGACCTTGCCAAGGTCGGGGTCGCGAGTTCGAGTCTCGTTTCCCGCTCCATTTTTAAACAGCACTGCTTTCGGGCGGGGCTGAGTGAAACCAGAATCAAGTCTTCGGATGCGGATCTGGACACCGAAACACACACCATGTGTTCCGGGTAGCGTGTCCCCTTCGTCTAGTGGCCTAGGACACCGCCCTTTCACGGCGGTAACAGGGGTTCGAGTCCCCTAGGGGACGCCATTGCGGGAATAGCTCAGTTGGTAGAGCACGACCTTGCCAAGGTCGGGGTCGCGAGTTCGAGTCTCGTTTCCCGCTCCAATTTCACAAAAACGCCGCTCAGTCATGAGCGGCGTTTTTGTATGCGTCTGTTTTTTGATTTGCTGATCGATTCAATATAAAAGGCCCGCCGATGAGAATCGGCGGGCCTTTTGCGTTGCAGGAAAGTTACCAGGACAGCATTAGTCGACCGGCAAACAGAATCAGTACGACGCCCATGGTGCGTTCGAACCAATGGCCCATGCGCATGAACAGCAAGCGCACTTTGTTGCTGGAGAAAAACAATGCAACGATCACGAACCACAACGCGTTTACAAAACACATCCACAAGCCATAAAGCGCCTGTATTTGCAGCGGCGTGCTGGCGCTGATGATCGTGGTGAAGATCGCCAGAAAAAACAGTGTGGCTTTAGGGTTGGTGGCATTGGTCAGAAAACCGGTACTGAAGGCTTTGAAAAGGGTTTGCTCAGCGACCGGTTCGTCCTTGGTTTTGTCGCCCTCGAGCGTCGATTTCGGTTTGCTGCGCAGCAGGCTGACACCCAGGTACAAGATATAAGCGCCGCCAATCACCTTGGCGACAGTTAACAACCAAGGCGTTGTATGCATCAGAGCTCCGACGCCAAGCAGGGTGTAGAGCACGTGCACGGAAATGCCCGCGCCGATGCCCAGCGCCGTGCAAATGCCCACCAATCGGCCAAACCGTACACTCTGGCGAATGGTGACCGCGAAATCCGGTCCGGGGGCGACCACGGCCAGAAAGTGAATGGTGGCCAGCGCCAGAAACTCGCCCAGGTAGTTCGATAACATCTCAGCTCCAGAAGGTCAGGGGTGAAGCATTGCCGCGATAGCCGACAAAAAAGGAAAGGCTCAAGCGCGGATCCGCCACGCCCGGGGTCACCGAGTGCATGCAGCGCGAATTGAACATGATGAAGTCACCGGGTTCGGGGCGTATTTCAAGGGTCGGCGGGCCGAGGAGTTCCGGATCGATGCCGTAACTGTCACCTCGCATCTCGTCGAACTGATCCGGAGAAATATCGTCGTCCCACATTTGCAAGGCGCCGCCCTCGGTCGGCATGTTCAGGTACACGTTGCAGGCAAATTGTGCTTCGAGGCTGCGGGCCTGAAAGCTCTCCGGTGCGTCCTTGGCGAAAATGTCGTGATGCGCGAGGAAGCACACGCCGGGTTTGACGACGCGTGACAGACCGACATACATCTTGCGGCCATAAAGGTTTTCCAGATGCGCGCCGGCCGGCCAGGATTCATCGAGCATGCAGCGCAGGGTGTCCACCGGCGAGGAGTAGGGCGCACAGCGATTACGCAATTCGGCGATATTGCTGGTGGCGCGTTCGAAGTAATCCTCGATCAGCAGCGGCTGGTTCTCCGCTTCATAAAACGCCATGCCGATGCGGCCGATACTCGGTGCGTTGATGTAGCCCTCAAAGCCTGGAGCGAGAATCTTGTCGCCAATCTGGATTGCCAGCGGCTGGGGCAAAAAGCCTTTGACGCGGATGGCGAGGACTTCTTCGTTGGCCAGTTTTTTTATGCACGTCTCATCGAGACGCTCGACGTCTAGCATCATTTTTTTAGGTCCATCTATCGATAGTCAACGGAACCGGCGAGCGCGGTTCCCCGGCGCCGGACGCCGCGCAGGGCGGCGTCCGAAATGCTCAATCCACGCGGTAGTGGACGGACAACGTGCCCTTCTTCTGCGAAAGGGACGCGATCGTGACTGTGCCCAAATCCTTCAGGCTGCGTACATGGGTGCCGCCACAGCCATAGGCTGGAAGCTCACCAAAACCGATTTCCCGCGCGCCTTCGCGTAGCGAGATCAGGCGCGGCAGATCGTGTTCGATCCACTGGTCGATGCCGTGTTGAACGGTTTGTGCATCAACTTCTTGAGCCGCATCGCCCGGCTTGAATTGCACCCGACCTTCGTCCGGCCAGTGGTGCGCCTTGATCGGCATCCAGCCCATGGCCTGGATGAAATGCCCGATCAGGTGCCCGGCCGAATGCATGCGGGTGTTGAAGCAGCGGCGTTCTTCATCGACGCGGATCATGGTCATGCCTGGCTCTACCGGTCGGTCGACGAAATGAATGATCCGATCCGGCTCTTGTACAACGCGCAGCACCTGGCTTTCGCCAATCCAGCCGGTGTCGCAGGGTTGGCCGCCACCTTGCGGATGAAACAGGGTGGCGCGCAGCACCACGGCAAATTCGTTCTCGTAGGGCGTGCAGTCGAGGACTTCCACATTGGCCTTGAGGTCATCACTATGGAAAAAGAGGCGAAGCGTCATATTCCATGCCCTTATTAAAGTTTCTATTTTTATTATATGAATCGTGCAATAACGTGATAATCCGTTCAAACATCAAAGGACTTGTGCGCTGTGAGCATCAATCTTCCCTTGCCACTGCTGGGCGAAATGGCGATTTTCGTCAAAGTCGTGGAGACCGGCAGCTTCTCTGAAGCGGCTCGCCAACTGGGTTCGTCGCCGTCGGCAGTCAGTCGCAGTATTTCGCGACTGGAAAAGGCCTTGGCCACGCGCTTGTTGCAGCGCACTACGCGCAAGTTACGTCTGAGTGATGGCGGGGAAGAGGTTTTCAAGCGCTGTCAGGAGATGGTCAGCGCTGCCAAGTCAGTGATGGAAATCAGCGGCCAATTCACCCATGAAGCCGAGGGCCTGGTGCGGGTCAGCGTGCCGAAAGCGGTTGGACGTTTCGTCATTCATCCACACATGCCGGAGTTTTTGCGGCGTTATCCCAAGGTCGATGTGGAGTTGCTGCTGGAAGATCGGCAGGTCGATTTGATTGACGACCATGTCGATCTGGCCATTCGAATTACTGATCGGCCGCCAGCGGGATTGGTCGGGCGGCAATTGCTGACCATTGATCATTTGCTCTGCGCCACGCCGCAATACCTGGCCGAACACGGCACGCCGACCCATCCTCACGATTTGCTCAATCACAGCTGCATTTATCTGGGTGAAACCCCGAGCGATGCTCGCTGGAAATTCAAGAAAGGCAGCAAGGCGGTGACTGTGGGGGTGCGTGGTCGATATGCCGCCAACCATACCGGCGTGCGTCTGGGGGCAGTGTTGCAACACATCGGCATTGGTAGCTTGCCGTATTTCACTGCGCGCTATGCGCTGGAGCAAAAGCGGGTGGTGCAGGTGTTGCCGGACTGGACGTTCCTGGCTTCCTACTACGGCGGGCTGTGGCTGTTGCATTCACCGACGCGCTATCTACCGCCGAAGCTGCGAGTGTTTATCGACTATCTGGTGGAGTGTCTGGAGAAAGAGCCGACCTTGAGCAAACCAGGGAAGGCAGGTAATACGAGTAATGCCGCGATGGCGTACGAACTGCCGGAGAGCGAGGGTTTGCTTTAAAAGCCAAAGACCAAAAAAAGGCCCGCATGAATAATCATGCGGGCCTTTTCATTACTCGGTGAGTATCAGTGTTTGCTGTCCTGAGCGGACATCGCCAACAACTGCTTTTCCTGATTCCAATCGAACGGTTCATCGTTCTGTTCAGCTTCAAAACGACGTTCTTCCAGCGCCTGATACATGTCGATTTCTTCATCGGCCAGGTAGTGCAGGCAGTCGCCGGCGAAGAACCACAGCAGATCCCGCGGGATCAAGTGGGCAATTTGCGGGTAACGGGTAATCACTTGAGTCAGGATGTCCTGGCCCAGGTATTGGCTTTCGATCGGATCGATCGGCAATGACGCCAGCAGTTCGTCGAAGCGCTCCAGGAACAAGGCATGGCTTTCTTCGGGAACCTGTTCGGCCTCACCTACGGCGACCAGGATACTGCGCAGGTGGTCGAGCAAAACGAGATGATCGGCAACGACGTTGGACACGAGATAAGTCCTCAAGAGCAAAACGGGCGCGGGAGTATAAAGCGCCCGCGCCCATTTTTCACAAATAAACAGCTATACGGCTATCAGGATCAGCGGACTTTGCCTTCCGCCAGCGCCAACTCCTCTTTGTCGAAATCATCGACATCGATCACCTTGCGCCGCGCCGCTTCGGCATCACGCAGGCTCTGTGCTTCCAGCGGTTGCAGCACCCCTGCCTCCAAAGCCGCATCGATGGCGTGTTCGCCGGCGGCCGGTTTGACCTGACCGCTTTTCAGCGCGGTATGCAGTTTTTTATGCAGCGGTTGCGCAGCGTTCAGCAAGTCGCTGGCGTGTTGCAAGGCGCCCACTGCATCGTCTGCTGATTGCGGGCGATAGCAGCCGGCAAGCAGTTCTTCCAGGGCCGGATCACCCTTGGCACGGCCAATGACACCTGCGACCTCGGCACCGAGTTTGTCCGATGGGCCTTTGTGACGACGACCGAACGGGAACACGATAACCCGCAGCGCACAACCGAAGACTTTGTTCGGGAAATTGCTCAGCAGCTCATCCAGTGCCCGTTCCGACTGGCCGAGGCTTTCTTCCATGGCCCAGCGGAACAGCGGCTCCATGTACGCCGGCGAATCCAGATCGTGATAACGCTTGAGCGCGGCCGAGGCCAGATACAGGTTGCTCAGCACATCGCCCAGACGTGCCGACAGGCGTTCGCGGCGTTTCAATTCGCCACCCAGCAGCATCATGCTGAAGTCGGCCAGCATGGCGAACGCCGCGGCTTGACGGTTGAGAGCACGGAAATAGCCTTGGCTGATTTTGTCGCCCGGTGCGTGCTCGAAATGGCCGAACCCAAGGTTCAACACCAGCGTACTGGCGGCATTACCCACGGCGAAGCCGATGTGCTTAAGCAGCAAGCCGTCGAACTCTTTCAGCGCCTGATCCTTGTCCTCGCGACCGGCGAGGGCCATTTCCTTGAGCACGAACGGATGACAGCGAATGGCGCCCTGACCGAAGATCATCAGGTTGCGCGACAGAATGTTCGCACCTTCCACGGTGATGAAAATCGGCGCACCGTTCCAGCTGCGCCCAAGGTAGTTATTCGGGCCCATGATGATCGCCTTGCCACCGTGCACATCCATGGCGTGGCTGATGCACTCGCGACCGCGTTCGGTGAGGTGGTACTTGAGGATTGCCGACAGCACCGACGGTTTCTCGCCCAGATCCACCGCGTTGGCGGTGAGCATCCGTGCGGCGTCCATCATCCAGGCGTTGCCGCCAATGCGCGCCATCGCCTCCTGAATACCTTCGAACGCCGACAGCGGCACATTGAACTGCTCGCGAATCTGCGCATATTGCCCGGTCACCAGGCTGGTGAACTTGGCTGCGCCAGTGCCGACCGCCGGGAGCGAGATCGAACGCCCGACCGACAGGCAGTTCATCAGCATCATCCAGCCTTTGCCGAGCATCTCCTGGCCACCGATGAGGTAGTCCAGCGGGATGAACACGTCTTTGCCCGAGTTCGGGCCGTTCATGAACGCGGCGCCCAGCGGCAGGTGCCGACGGCCGATTTCCACGTCCGCGGTATCGGTCGGAATCAGCGCCAGGCTGATGCCGAGGTCTTCCTTGTCGCCCAGCAGGTGATCCGGGTCATACGCTTTGAAGGCCAGGCCGAGCAGGGTGGCCACCGGGCCGAGGGTGATGTAGCGCTTTTCCCAGTTCAGGCGCAGACCGAGGACTTCCTGACCCTCCCACTGACCTTTGCAGATGATCCCTGTGTCGGGCATCGCGCCGGCGTCGGAACCCGCGAGCGGGCCGGTGAGGGCGAAGCACGGGATGTCATCGCCACGGGCCAGCCGCGGCAGATAGTGATTGCGTTGCTCGTCGGTGCCGTAGTGCAACAGCAACTCGGCCGGGCCTAGCGAGTTGGGCACCATGACTGTGGAAGCGAGATCGCCGCTGCGGGTGGCGAGTTTCATCGCTACTTGCGAGTGGGCGTAGGCAGAGAAGCCTTTACCACCGAATTCCTTGGGAATGATCAGGGCGAAGAAGCCGTGTTCCTTGATGTGCGTCCACGCTTCTGGGGGCAGATCCATCGACTGGCCGATCTGCCAGTCAGTGACCATCGCACAGAGTTCTTCGGTCGGGCCGTCGATAAAGGCCTGCTCTTCTTCGCTCAATTGCACCTTGGGATAGGACAGCAGTTTGTCCCAGTCCGGACGGCCGCTGAACAGTTCACCGTCCCACCAGACCGTGCCGGCATCGATCGCGTCGCGTTCGGTCTGCGACATCGGCGGCAGGGTTTTCTGGAACCAGTTGAACAGCGGCGCAGTGAAGTGTTTACGACGCAGGTCGGGCAGCAAAAGTGGCGCGGCAACCACCGCCAGGACGACCCAGAACACCAGCAGCAGCCAGCCCGGCGCGTGACTGAAGATCCCCATGGCCAGCAGGTAGACGGCAACGATGCCCAACGCGGGCAGCGGGGCGATGCGCCGGTGGGCGAGATACGCCACGCCAACGATCAAAACCAGTATCCACAACAACAGCATATTTCAGTCCTCCGTGAACCAAGGCAAATCGACCCTCCAGAGCTTAGACGGCATCTGCAAAAGCGGGTGGTCAGAGCAAGGTGATTGAAATCGTGGGAAACCCCGGACGGTTTTCGTAGGTTCGGTGGGCAACGCGTGTGGGAAATCGTTCGCCAGTCCCGCGTCTTTGCGTCCAAGTTTGGCCGAAACGTCGTTATCTCTGTGCTTGAGCTGTCGCTAGACTCGGGACTTACCCAGGAGATCTGTCGTCATGCACGAGTATCTGAGTTCCGGCCGCTTCATCGATAGTGACCACCCGGCAGTGGTGGAGTTCGCCGAAAAGCATCGTGGTGCCAGCCGCGATCCACTCGCGCAGGCGATCAGTCTTTATTACGCCGTGCGTGAGGTGGTGCGCTACAACCCCTACACCTTCAGCCGCGATCCACAGACCCTCTGCGGCAGCTATGCGCTGGCAACAGGGGAAAGCTACTGCGTGCCGAAAGCCACGCTGCTCGCCGGGTGTGCTCGGCATTGTGGAATCCCGGCGCGCATCGGTCTGGCGGATGTCCGCAATCATCTGTCGACCCCGCGTCTGCTCGAGCTTCTGAAAAGCGACAGGTTCGCCATGCACGGCTACACCGAGCTGTTTCTCGATGGTCGTTGGGTCAAGGCGACCCCGGCGTTCAATCAGAAACTCTGCGAATTGTTCAATGTGGCGCCGTTGGAATTCGACGGTATCAACGATAGCGTTTTCCACCCGTTCAATCGTGACGGGGCGCAACTGATGGAGTATCTGGTTGATCACGGCCAGTTCGCCGATGTGCCGGAAACCTTCTTTTTCGAGCATCTGGAAAAATGCTATCCGCACCTGTTCGGCGATCATCAGCCGCAACTGTTGGGTGATATGCACAGCGATGTCAGACGCGTCTGATCCGGCGTATGCTGCCTGCCCACTCATTTGCAAAGAGGCGGTCATGCTGAAGATCTGGGGACGGAAAAATTCATCGAATGTCAGGAAGCCACTGTGGGCTGCCGAGGAATTGGGCCTGGCTTACGAGGCGATTGATGCCGGTGGTGCGTTCGGCGTGGTCGACACGCCCGAGTACCGCGCGATGAACCCGAACGGTCGGGTGCCGGTGATTGAGGATGACGGCTTCGTGCTGTGGGAATCCAACGCCATCATCCGCTATCTGCTGGCCAAACATGCGCCCGATAGCGCGTGGTATCCGGCGGATGCGCAGGCTCGGGCCACCGCCGACAAGTGGATGGACTGGACCACCTCAAGTTTTGCCGGGCCGTTTCGCACAGTGTTCTGGGGCGTTTTGCGTACCCCGGCGGACAAACAGGACTGGCCCGCCATCAACGCGGCGATTAAAGAATGTAATGAGTTGCTGAGCATGGCCGAGCAGGCACTTGCCAGCCAACCGTACTTGTCCGGCAACGAAATCGGCATGGGCGATATTCCGCTGGGCAGTTTCATTTATGCCTGGTTCGAGATGCCTATCGAACGCGCGCCACAACCGAATCTGCAAGCCTGGTACGAGCGCCTGAAACAGCGTCCGGCGTATCAGAAAGCAGTCATGACCGCGTTGACTTAATACCTACTATCGACACACTTGACTGTACTTGTGCGGCGACGGCAAGCACCATTGCGCTCGTGCGCCGCGGTTGTATCCCTCGCCGCCCGCCCTTATCTATGTCTTTCTTCCCTTCACCATGGTGCGTAAATCAGATATGAGTTCCGCTCTGTCCATCCGGCAGCTAACCAAAACCTACGGCAACGGGTTCCAGGCCTTGAGTGGTATCGATCTGGACGTCGCCGAAGGTGACTTCTTCGCCTTGCTCGGGCCCAACGGCGCCGGCAAATCCACGACCATCGGCATTCTCTCGACCCTGGTGAACAAGACCAGCGGCACGGTGAATATCTTTGGCAATGACCTGGACAAGAACCCGGCAGCGCTCAAGCGCTCGATCGGCGTGGTGCCCCAGGAATTCAACTTCAACCAGTTCGAAAAAACTTTCGACATCGTCGTGACCCAGGCCGGTTACTACGGCATTCCGGCGAAGATCGCCAAGGAACGCGCCGAGCAGTACCTGACCCAGCTCGGCCTGTGGGACAAACGCGATGTGCCGTCGCGTTCGCTGTCCGGCGGCATGAAGCGTCGCTTGATGATTGCCCGTGCGCTGGTGCATGAACCGCGCCTGCTGATCCTCGACGAACCGACTGCCGGGGTCGACATCGAGCTGCGCCGTTCGATGTGGACGTTCCTCACTGAACTGAATCAGAAAGGCATCACCATCATCCTCACCACGCACTATCTGGAAGAGGCTGAGCAGTTGTGCCGCAACATCGGCATCATCGACCACGGCACCATCGTCGAGAACACCAGCATGAAACAACTGCTGGGCCAGCTGCACGTTGAAACCTTCCTGCTGGACTTGAAAAACGACTTGAGCGTCGCGCCGCAATTGATTGGCTATCCCGCCCGGTTGATCGACAGCCATACCCTGGAAGTCCAGGTCGACAAGTCCATGGGCATCACCGCGCTGTTCGGCCAACTGGCCCTGCAGAACATCGAAGTGCTGAGCCTGCGTAACAAAACCAATCGCCTCGAGGAGCTGTTCGTGTCCCTGGTGGAGAAAAATCTGTCGAAGGTGGCGGTATGAGTTCCGAATTCCGTCCCAACCTCGTCGCACTCCAGACCATCGTTTACCGCGAGGTCAAACGCTTTACACGGATCTGGCCGCAGACGTTGCTGCCGCCGGCGATCACCATGGTTCTGTACTTCGTGATCTTCGGCAACCTGATCGGTCGGCAGATCGGCGACATGGGTGGCTTCACCTACATGGAGTACATCGTGCCGGGGTTGATCATGATGTCGGTGATCACCAACTCCTACGGCAACGTGGTGTCGAGTTTCTTCGGCAGCAAATTCCAGCGTTCCATCGAAGAGTTGATGGTCTCGCCGGTGTCGCCGCACACGATTCTGATCGGCTACACCTGTGGTGGCGTGCTGCGGGGTTTGATGGTCGGCGTCATCGTGACCATCCTGTCGCTGTTCTTCACCCATTTGCAGGTGCATCACCTGGGTGTGACCATTCTGGTGGTAGTACTGACGGCAACAATCTTCTCGTTGTTGGGTTTCATCAACGCCGTGTTTGCACGCAACTTCGATGACATTTCGATCATCCCGACCTTCGTGCTGACCCCGCTGACGTACCTTGGAGGCGTGTTCTACTCGATCACTCTGCTGCCGCCGTTCTGGCAGACCGTATCGCTGGCCAACCCGGTGCTGCACATGGTCAACGCCTTCCGCTACGGCATTCTCGGGGTGTCGGATATCCGTATCGGTATCGCGATCACCTTCATGCTGGTGGCGACTGTGGTGCTGTATTTCGGTTGCGCGCGGTTGTTGGTGAGTGGGCGCGGGATGCGTACCTGAAAGAACGCACTACCCCTGTAGGAGCTGCCGCAGGCTGCGATCTTTTGATCTTGTTTTTCAGGAGGCAAAATCAAAAGATCGCAGCCTGCGGCAGCTCCTGCAAGTATCACCGTCACCAAAACAAAACGGCCTCCATTGCGGAGGCCGTTTTGCATTCAAGACATGCGTTTCTTCTTGCGCCGCGCCCATTGCCGCGCCACCCACCAGCGCCAATACATCATCACCACGAAATAGGCGAGGGCACCAAGCACCAGCCCTACCACCACCGAGCCCAGCAAAAACGGTTGCCACAACGTCGACAGCTCACCGCTGATCCATTCCCACGTCAACTCATCCGGCAGATGCCGTGCCGGCACATCCATCAACCATGCCCCTGCCTGATATGTGCAGAAAAACACCGCGGGCATGGTGATCGGATTGGTCAGCCAGACCAGGCTGACGGCAATCGGCATGTTGCCACGCACGATGATGGCCAGCGCTGCTGCAACCAGCATCTGCGCCGGAATCGGCAGAAACGCAGCAAACAGCCCGACCGCCATCGCGCGAGCCACCGAGTGACGATTGAGGTGCCAGAGGTTCGGGTCATGCAGCAACTTGCCGAGAAAGCGTAAGGATTTGTGTTCCCTGATGCTCGTCGGGTCGGGCATGTAACGTTTGAATAAGCGCCGGGGCATAAGGCTTCTCGGTCGGTTAAGGCGGCAAGTATGTCTGGATTCTACGAAGCGCCCATTCAGACTTTGTGACAATTGTTGACGACGGTCGTGCCCGACACCGGCTATGCCTAAGGGCGGGACTCTCAAGGACGGGCTTATGCGCACAGGGATGATGGCGCTGGCAGTCGGTCTGCTTGCCTCTGTTTTTATGCCGGCGCTACCGCCGGTCTGGTTGATGCTGTTGTTGCCGATCGCTGGTTTGATGCTGCTGCCGTTTCGCAGCTATCCATTGGCTTTTGTGCTGTTTGGTTTCACTTGGGCCTGTGTCGGTGCGCAATGGGCATTGAATGATCGATTGCCAGTTGAGCTGGATGGTGAAACCCGCTGGCTCGAGGGGCGAGTGGTCGGCCTGCCGCAAATCAGCGACGGTGTGGTGCGTTTCGAATTGGCTGATGCGCGCTCGCGTCACGGCAAACTGCCGCCGCTGATGCGTCTGGCCTGGTACGCCGGGCCGCCGGTCAGCAGTGGCGAGCGCTGGCGCCTGGCGGTCAAGCTGAAGCGTCCTGGCGGTTTACTCAATGCTGATGCCTTCGATTATGAAGCCTGGTTGCTGGCGCAACGCATCGGCGCGACCGGTACGATCAAGGATGGCCAGCGCCTGAGCGAAGCGCGATGGGCGTGGCGGGACAGCATTCGTCAGCGTTTGCTTGAGGTGGACGCCCAGGGGCGGGCAGGCGCGTTGGCGGCCTTGGTACTGGGCGATGGCTCAGGGCTCAGTCGCGAGGATTGGCAGATCCTGCAGGACACCGGCACCGTGCATTTGCTGGTTATCTCCGGCCAGCACATCGGCATGTTGGCGGCGGTGATGTACTTGCTGGTCGCCGGGTTGGCCCGATATGGGCTGTGGCCCTTGCGTTGGCCGTGGCTGCCGTGGGCCTGTGCTCTGGCATTCGCTGCCGCGCTCGGTTACGGGCTGCTCGCCGGATTTGATGTGCCGGTGCGCCGGGCCTGCGTAATGGTCGGGCTGGTCTTGTTGTGGCGTCTGCGCTTTCTCCATCTCGGCGCGTGGTGGCCGCTGTTGTTGGCGTTCAACTGCGTGCTGTTGCTCGATCCGCTGGCCAGTTTGCGGCCCGGTTTTTGGCTGTCCTTCGCGGCGGTGGCGGTGCTTGTCTTCACTTTTGGCGGTCGCCTCGGGGCGTGGCGCTGGTGGCAGACGTGGACGCGGGCGCAATGGCTGATTGCGATCGGTTTGTGTCCGGTGCTGATGGCGCTGAACCTGCCGATCAGTCTCAGTGGGCCGTTGGCGAATTTGCTCGCGGTCCCCTGGGTCAGCCTGGTGGTATTGCCACCGGCATTGCTCGGAACGCTATTGCTGCCGGTGCCGTATGTCGGTGAGGGGCTGTTGTGGTTGTCCGGCGGTTTGATCGACTGGCTGTTTCGAGGCCTGGCCATGATCGCCGGGCAATGGCCGGCATGGATTGCACCGTCGATTCCCGCGTGGGCGTTGGCCATCGGCAGTATCGGTGCCGTGCTGCTGCTGTTGCCGAGCGGGGTACCGCTGCGTCCTCTGGGTTGGCCCTTGCTGCTGGTTCTGGTCGTGCCACCACGGGAGCGACTGGACGCAGGATTGGCCGACATCTGGCAACTCGATGTCGGCCAAGGGCTGGCGATTCTGATCCGCACTCGGCATCACGCATTGCTTTATGACGCCGGCCCGCGTTTCGGTGATTTCGATCTCGGTGAGCGTGTTGTGCTGCCGGCCTTGCGCAAATTGAGCGTCGAGAAACTTGATTTGATGTTGCTCAGCCACGCGGACGCCGATCATGCCGGTGGGGCCCTGGCAGTGGCGCGCAGCTTGAAGGTGGATCGAGTCATCAGTGGTGACCCACCGGGATTGCCCGCCGAACTGAATGCCGAAGCATGCGAAAGCGGACGCCAGTGGCACTGGGATGGCGTCAGTTTTCAGCTCTGGCAATGGTCGGATGCCCATGACAGTAATCAGCGCTCCTGCGTATTGCAGATCGAGGCAAATGGTGAGCGCCTGCTGTTGACCGGTGATATCGACACCCATGCCGAGCGCGTGTTGCTGGAAAGTCCATTGGCGGTGCCTACGCAATGGCTGCAAGCGCCGCACCACGGCAGTCGCAGTTCCTCTTCAATGGCCTTGCTCAAAGCCTTGAGCCCCGACGCTGTGCTGATTTCTCGGGGCCAGGGCAATTCCTTCGGGCATCCGCACCCCACCGTGCTCGCCCGCTATCGCAAACAGGGTCTGCGCATCTACGACAGTGCGGTGCATGGCGCCATTCATCTGCAACTCGGTACCTTCAAACCGCCCGGAACAATGCGCCAACAGCGACGCTTCTGGCGTGATCCGCCTGCTTTTGCCCGTTGATCGGGGCGCGCACGAAGGCGGCATCACGGTCGTCGGAGCGGCGGGTCTTAATCGCGAACCGGTATGGTAAAGTGGCGCACTTTTTCGAGGGGACTGTCACTGTGTGGGAATTGGTCAAATCCGGCGGCTGGATGATGTTGCCGATCATTCTGAGTTCCATCGTGGCCATGGCGATTGTCGCCGAGCGCCTGTGGACCCTGCGCGCCAGCCGCGTTACCCCCGAGCATCTGCTGGGCCAGGTCTGGGTCTGGATCAAGGACAAACAGCTCAATAAAGAAAAACTCAAGGAATTACGCGCCAATTCGCCGCTGGGTGAAATCCTCGCGGCGGGCCTGGCCAACTCCAAGCATGGTCGCGAGATCATGAAAGAGTGCATCGAAGAAGCCGCAGGCCGGGTGATCCATGAGCTCGAGCGCTACGTCAATGCACTCGGCACCATCGCTGCCATGGCGCCGTTGCTGGGTCTGTTGGGAACAGTGTTGGGCATGATCGATATTTTCAGTGCTTTTACCGGTTCAGGCATGACCACTAATGCGTCGGTGCTGGCCGGCGGTATTTCCAAAGCGCTGATCACCACTGCGGCAGGCCTGATGGTCGGTATTCCGGCGGTGTTCTTCCACCGGTTCCTGCAGCGCCGCATCGATGAGTTGGTGGTGGGCATGGAGCAGGAAGCAATCAAACTGGTTGAAGTGGTGCAGGGCGACCGTGACGTCGACCTGGCCGAGGGCCGCGCGTGAAATTCCGTCGCAAGCCCCGGGAAACCGTGGACATCAACCTCGCATCGCTGATCGACGTGGTGTTCATCCTGCTGCTGTTTTTCGTCGTGACCACTACGTTTACCCGCGAGACCCAGTTGCGAGTCGATCTGCCCGAAGCGGTCAGTGGTTCGCCGGCCGAAGATCAGCAGGTCAAGCAGATCGACGTCGCCATCAGCGCCGAGGGTGTGTTTTCGGTGAACAACAAGATTCTGCCGAAAAACGATCTGGCGACGTTGATGGAAGCCATGCAGAAGGAATCCAACGGTGACACCAATATGCCGTTGTCGATCAGCGCTGATGGCAAGACTCAGCATCAATCGGTGATCACCGCCATGGACGCGGCCGGCAAGCTCGGTTTTAGCCATTTGCGCATGACCACGGTCGAGGCGGCGCCCAAATCCTGATGAGCCTGTCTGATCGTTTGCTCGCCGCGTGGTACCAGGGGCACCCGGCCCTGACGCTGCTGCGGCCGCTGGAAATGCTCTATCGCCGTGTCGTCGTCGGCAAGCGTCAGCGCTTTCTCGATGGCGAGGGAGAAATCTATCAGCCGCCAGTGCCGTTGATTGTGGTGGGCAATATCACTGTCGGCGGCACCGGCAAGACGCCAATGATCCTCTGGCTGATCGAACATTGCCGGCGCCGTGGTTTGCGCGTCGGCGTGGTCAGTCGTGGCTACGGCGCCAAACCGCCGCAACTGCCGTGGCGGGTCGAGGTGGAGCAAAGCGCTGACATTGCAGGCGACGAGCCATTGCTGATCGTCCAGCGCACCGGCGTGCCGCTGATGATTGATCCTGATCGCAGTGCTGCGGTCAGAGCCTTGCTCGCCAGCGAACCGCTGGATCTGATCCTGTCCGACGACGGTATGCAGCATTACCGTCTGGCCCGGGATCTGGAGCTGGTGTTGATCGACGCCGCCCGGGGACTGGGCAACAAGCGTTGTTTACCCGCAGGGCCGTTGCGCGAGCCGATCGAACGTTTGCAAAGCGTCGACGGCGTGCTGTTCAACGGCGCGACGGCTGATCGCGAGGACGGGTTCGCCTTCCGCCTGCAACCCACCGCGCTGGTCAATCTGCGCAGTGGCGAGCGTAAGCCGCTCGATCATTTTTCTGCCGGTCAAAGCGTGCATGCGGTCGCCGGGATTGGCAATCCGCAACGTTTCTTCAATACCCTCGAAGCGCTAGACTGGCGCCCAGTCCCCCATGCGTTTGCCGACCACGCCGAGTACAGCGTGCAGGCCTTGAATTTCACGCCGTCATTGCCGTTGGTGATGACCGAAAAGGACGCGGTGAAGTGCCGTGCCTTCGCTGCTGCCGATTGGTGGTACCTGGCGGTCGATGCGGTGCCGTCGCCGGCCTTTGTGGCCTGGTTCGACATCCAGCTGATGCGTCTGTTACCGGATCGGCTTTTGCCTTAACTCTTTATTCCAGGGAATGTTCATGGACACCAAACTGCTCGATATCCTCGCGTGCCCTATCTGCAAAGGCCCGCTCAAGCTCAGCGCCGACAAGACCGAGCTGATCAGTAAGGGCGCCGGTCTGGCCTATCCGATCCGCGACGGCATCCCGGTGATGCTCGAAACCGAAGCCCGCACCCTGACCACTGACGAGCGCCTGGATAAATGACCACAGCCTTCACCGTTGTCATCCCGTCGCGTTTCGCCTCGACCCGCTTGCCGGGCAAGCCGCTGCTGGATATCGCCGGCAAGCCGATGATCCAGCACGTCTGGGAACAGGCGAGCAAAAGCAGCGCCTCCCGGGTGGTGGTGGCGACCGACGATGCGCGTATCGTCGAGGCCTGCAAGGGCTTTGGTGCCGAAGTGGTGCTGACCCGTGAAGATCACAATTCCGGCACCGACCGTCTGGCCGAAGTCGCGGCGAAACTGGGCCTTGAGGCCGACGCGATCGTGGTCAATGTGCAGGGCGACGAACCGCTGATCCCGCCGAGCGTGATCGATCAGGTCGCCGCCAACCTTGCCGCCCACACCGAGGCGCGCATGGCCACCTTGGCCGAGCCGATCGAAGACGTGGAAACTTTGTTCAACCCGAACGTGGTCAAAGTTGTCAGCGACGTTAACGGTCTGGCGCTGACTTTCAGCCGCGCAACCTTGCCGTGGGCCCGCGATGCATTCGCCAAGAGCCGTGAGCAATTGCCAGAAGGCGTGCCGTACCGTCGCCACATCGGCATTTATGCCTATCGCGCCGGTTTCCTGCAGGACTTCGTGAGCTGGGGCCCGTGCTGGCTGGAAAATACTGAATCCCTGGAGCAACTGCGCGCCCTGTGGCACGGCGTGCGGATTCATGTCGCCGATGCGCTGATCGCGCCGCCAACCGGTGTCGATACCGTCGAAGACCTCGAGCGCGTTCGTCGCCTGCTGGAGGCCTGATGCGGGTTTTGTTTGTGTGCCTGGGCAACATCTGCCGGTCACCCACCGCGGAAGGCGTGTTGCGCCAAAAACTGCGTGAAGCGGGGCTGGCGGATCAGGTCGAAGTGGCCTCCGCCGGCACAGGTGACTGGCACGTCGGCAATCCGCCGGACAAACGCAGCCAGGCCGCAGCCAAAGTGCGCGGTTATGACCTGTCGGCGCAACGCGCGCAGCAGGTCAGCCGTGCCGACTTCGCCAGTTATGACCTGATCCTGGCCATGGACAACAGCAATCTGCGCAATCTCAAGGCGTTGCAACCGTCCACCGGCAAGGCCGAACTGGATCTGTTCCTGCGCCGTTATGCCGGGTTGGTCGATGAAGTACCTGATCCGTATTACGACGGCGATCAGGGGTTCGAGCAGGTGCTGGATCTGATCGAAGCAGCCTGTGACCAACTGTTGATCGAAGTGAAGGGGCGGTTATGAGTTTGTTGGTACAACCGCAGGTTTCCCTGAAACCGTTCAACAGTTTTGGTGTGGAGGTTCGTGCACAGCTGTTTGCCGAAGCCCACAACGATGCTGATGTACGCGAAGCCCTGGCGTATGCCGAGTCCCACGATGTGCCATTGCTGGTGATCGGTGGTGGCAGCAACTTGCTGCTGACCGCTGATATCCCGGCGCTTGTGTTGCGCATGGCCACTCGCGGTATTCGCGTGATCAGCGATGACGGCAACCGCGTGGTGATCGAAGCCGAAGCCGGCGAGCCGTGGCATCCGTTCGTGCAACACACCTTGGCGCAGGGTTTTTCCGGGCTGGAAAACCTCAGTCTGATCCCCGGCACCGTAGGGGCTGCGCCGATGCAGAACATCGGTGCCTACGGTGTCGAGATCAAGGATGTGTTCGCCGGGCTCACGGCGCTGGATCGCCAGACTGGTGAACTGCGCGATTTCAGCCTGGAGGAATGCAACTTCGCCTACCGCGACAGCCTGTTCAAGCAGCAGCCGGGACGTTGGTTGATCCTGCGGGTACGCTTCAAGCTCGACCGCGCTGCGCATCTGCATCTGGAATACGGCCCGGTACGTCAGCGCCTGACCGAGCAGGGCATCGAGCAACCGACGCCCACCGACGTCAGCCGCGCAATTTGCAGTATCCGCAGCGAAAAACTGCCCGACCCGGCGGTGCTCGGCAATGCCGGCAGCTTCTTCAAGAACCCGCTGGTGTCGGCGGCGCTGGTTGAGCAGATCAAGGCTCAACACCCGGATCTGGTGGCCTATGCGCAGCCCGACGGGCAGATGAAACTGGCCGCCGGTTGGCTGATCGAGCGCGCCGGGTGGAAGGGGTTCCGTGAAGCCGATGCTGGCGTGCACAAGTTGCAGGCGCTGGTGCTGGTCAACTACGGCGCGGCAACCGGGCTGCAATTGCTCGATCTGGCGCAACGTATCCAGAAAGATATTTCCGAGCGTTTCAATGTCGAACTGGAAATGGAGCCCAACCGTTATTGAGGCTACGCTTTCCAGGCGCAATACAAAGCCCTGCACTGATAAAAAGTGCAGGGCTTTTTTGTTAATGCTGGGTTAACTTAGCGAGCTAACGATACCAGCCGTTTGCTCCACCAAAGGCCCGGTGCAGACTTTTTCGTCGGCGCAAGAGAGCCTGATTAGCCTGAGTCGATCTGCGAACCCACCGCTGATGTTTCCGGCGGCAGATTGCTCGACCCCATAACCTCCAAAAATATGCGGGCGTGCCCATGATTACCCTGAAACTCAACGGTCAAGACCATTCCCTCGATGTCACTGAAGACATGCCGCTGCTGTGGGCCATTCGTGACGTCGCCGGTTACAACGGCACCAAATTCGGTTGCGGCATGGGCCTGTGCGGCGCCTGCACCATTCATATCGATGGCTTGCCGGCGCGCAGTTGCATCACGCCGATCGGCTCCGTGGTCGGGCAGAACGTAACCACCATCGACAATTTGCACGCCGACCCCGTCGGGCAAGTCGTCCAGCAAGCCTGGCTCGACAGCGCCGTAGCCCAGTGTGGTTTCTGCCAGGGCGGGCAGATCATGTCTGCCACCGCATTGCTGAAAACCAACCCGAACCCGAGCGACCAGCAGATCGAAGAAGCGATGGTCGGCAACATCTGCCGCTGCGGCACCTACAACCGGATCAAAACCGCGATCCGCCAGGCTTCCACCCACCTGAAGGAGGCCAAGGCATGAGTCGCTTACCGAATGATTTCGCCCTGAGCAACCTCAGTCGCCGTGGTTTTCTCAAAGGCGTCGGTGCAACCGGCGCGCTGGTGCTGGCGGCAAGTTGGGGTTGGCAGGATGCGTTGGCCGAGGACAAACCGAAGAAATTCGGTGCCGATGGCATGCCTAACGGCTGGATCGATGATCCGAAGGTGTACGTCAGCATCGCGGCTGATGGCACGGTGACCGTGGTGTGCAACCGTTCCGAGATGGGCCAGGGTGTGCGCACCAGCCTGACCATGGTTGTCGCCGATGAGTTGGAAGCGGATTGGGCCAAGGTGAAAGTGCATCAGGCGCCGGGCGATGAAGTGCGCTTCGGCAACCAGGACACCGACGGTTCGCGCAGCATGCGTCACTGGTACGAGCCGATGCGTCGTTGCGGCGCTGCGGCTCGGACCATGCTGGAACAGGCTGCGGCCGACCAATGGAAAGTGCCGGTCGGCGAATGTCACGCGCAATTGCACAAAGTCACGCACAAACCGTCCGGCCGCGAGTTGGGCTATGGCGAACTCGCCGCTGCCGCCAGTGCGTTGGCAGTCCCGGCACGTGACAGCCTGCGCCTCAAGCAGTCGTCGGAGTTTCGCTACATCGGCAAGGAAGGCACCAAGGCCATTGACGGTGACGACATCGTCAATGGCCGCGCGGTGTACGGTGCCGATGTGCATTTCGACGGCATGCTGTATGCGACCATCGCCCGTCCGGCGGTGTACGGCGGCAAGGTCAAATCGCTGGATGACAGTGCTGCGCTGAAAGTCCCTGGTGTGCTTAAAGTCGTCCAGATCGAAAGTCGTCCGCTACCTTCGGAGTTCCAGCCGTTGGGCGGTGTGGCAGTCATCGCCAGTAACACCTGGGCGGCCATCAAGGGCCGCGAAGCGCTGAAAATCGAGTGGGACGACGGCCCTAACGCCAGTTACGACTCGATTGCCTATCGCAAAGAGCTGGAAGCCGCTTCGTTGAAATCCGGCAAAGTGGTGCGCAATACCGGTGATATCGACAAAGCCCTGAGCGGCGCCGCCAGCACCCTCGAAGCTTCTTATTATTTGCCGCATCTGGCGCAGGCCCCGATGGAGCCGATGGTTGCCATCGCCCGTTTCAAGGACGGTGTCTGCGAAGCCTGGGCACCGAGTCAGGCACCGCAGGTGACTCGCGAGCGAATCGCTGAGCGCCTCGGTCTGCCGTTCGATAACGTCACGTTCAATGTGACGCTGCTGGGCGGTGGTTTCGGTCGTAAGTCAAAACCGGACTTCGTCGTTGAAGCCGCGATTCTCGCCAAAGAATTCCCCGGCAAAGCTGTGCGGGTGCAATGGACGCGCGAGGACGATATCCACAACTCGTATTTCCACACCGTGTCCGCCGAATACCTGAAGGCCGGTGTCGGCAAGGACGGCATGCCCTCCGGTTGGTTGCACCGCACCGTAGCACCGAGCATCACTGCGTTGTTCGCTCCCGGTATGAACCATGAAGCGGCGTTCGAGCTGGGCATGGGGTTCACCAACATGGCTTATGCCATTCCCAATGTGCGCCTGGAAAACCCCGAAGCCATGGTGCATACGCGGGTTGGCTGGTATCGCTCTGTGTCGAACATTCCCCATGGGTTCGCGATCCAGAGCTTTGTCGATGAACTGGCGCACAAGGCCGGTGTTGATCCGCTCGAGTACCAGGTCAAGTTGCTTGGACCGGATCGGCAGATCGATCCGCGCACCTTGAGTGAAGAGTGGAACTATGGCGAATCCCCAGAGCGCTATCCGATCGACACCGGGCGCATGCGTGCCGTGTTGGAAACCGCGGCCAAGGCTGCCGGTTGGGGGCGCAAGTTACCCAAGGGGCGTGGCCTGGGGCTGGCGGTGCATTACAGCTTCGTCACCTATGTGGCGGCGGTAATCGAAGTCGAGGTCAAGGACGATGGCACGCTGATCGTGCACAAGGCTGACATCGCCGTCGATTGCGGGCCGCAGATCAACCCAGAGCGCATCCGTTCGCAGTTCGAGGGCGCCTGCGTCATGGGCCTCGGCAACGCGGTGCTGGGTGAAATCAGCTTCAAGGACGGCAAGGTGCAGCAGGACAACTTCCATATGTACGAGGTCGCGCGCATGTCGCTGGCGCCGAAGGAAGTCGCGGTGCATCTGGTAACACCACCGGGCGACGTACCGTTGGGTGGTGTCGGTGAACCGGGTGTGCCGCCGATTGCCCCGGCGCTGTGCAATGCGATTTTCGCTGCCACCGGCCAACGCATCCGCAACCTGCCAGTGCGTTATCAGTTGCAGGGCTGGCAGAAGGCGCAGGCGTAATGGACAGCGTCGACCTCAACGTCCTGCGCAGCGTGCTCGAATGGCGCCGCGCCGGGCAGCGGGTGGTGCTGTTCAGCGTGGTGCAGACCTGGGGCACCGCGCCCCGGTCACCCGGCGCCATGTTGGCATTGCGTGAGGATGGC
The DNA here is from genome assembly GCF_030687715.1 of Pseudomonas sp. FP2196. Classification (GTDB taxonomy): domain Bacteria; phylum Pseudomonadota; class Gammaproteobacteria; order Pseudomonadales; family Pseudomonadaceae; genus Aquipseudomonas. The sequence goes on along the minus strand of NZ_CP117445.1, from coordinate 4,448,902 downwards.
GTGGTGATCGGCTCGGTGTCGGGCGGGTGTGTCGAGGATGACTTGATCGCCCGCCTGCATGACGGGCGCATCGCTACCGACGGGCCACCGGTGCAATTGATCACCTACGGCGTTACCCGCGAAGAGGCGGCGCGGTTTGGCCTGCCTTGCGGCGGTACGCTGCGTCTGACCGAGGAGCGTGTCGGTGATCCATCATGGGTTGCCGAACTGCTCGCGCGTTGCGAAGCCCACGAAATTGTTGCCCGTGAGCTGGACATTGAAACCGGTGAAGTGGTTTTGACTGGTGCCAGCAAGTCAGATTCTTTGGTCTTCGACGGCAAGGTCCTGCGCGCCATTTATGGCCCGCGCTGGCGTCTGCTGTTGATCGGCGCCGGGCAGCTGTCGCGGTACGTGGCGGACATCGCGCGGCTGCTGGATTTCGAAGTGCTGATCTGCGATCCGCGCACCGAGTTCGTCTACGGCTGGGAAGAGCATCACGGTCGTTTTGTCCCGGGGATGCCGGATGACGCGGTCTTGAGCATCCAGACCGATGAGCGCACGGCGATCGTTGCGCTGACTCATGATCCGCGCCTGGATGACATGGCATTGCTGACCGCCCTCGACTCGCCGGCTTTTTATGTCGGCGCGCTGGGTTCACGGGTCAACAGTCAGAAGCGTCGGGAGAATCTGGCTCAGCTAGGCTTGTCGGACCAGGCCATCGCTCGGTTGCACGGGCCGATTGGTTTGCATATCGGCAGTCATTCGCCGGCGGAAATCGCTTTGTCCTTGTTGGCGGAAATTGTCGCGATCAAGAACGGCGTCGAACTTAAACAGAAGAAGTCACTGGAGGGCGCATGAGTCGATCCATCGGTGTGATTGTGCTGGCGGCAGGCGAGGGTAGTCGCTTTCGCCAAGTGGCGGGCGCTGACAAGGACAAGTTGCTGGCCGATTGCACCGGGCGTGATGGTGCGGTGCGTTCGGTAATCGAGCAGGTGTTGGCGAACCTGCCGACCAGCCTCGACAAGCGCGTGCTGGTGACCACTGAGGCTCGACCGCAGGCTATGCGCATGGCGCAGGCTTATGGCTGTGATGTGGTTTCGATCGAGTCGACCGGGATGGGGGACAGCATTGCCGCTGGCGTCGCGGAGTGCCCGGGTGCCGATGGCTGGTTGATTGTGCTGGGAGACATGCCGTTCATCTTGCCGTCGACCATTGAAAGGGTGGTGGCGGCCATAGCCGATGATGCGGTCAGTGTGCCGGTGCAGGATGGCGAATTTGGGCATCCGGTGGGGTTTGGTCGCTCGTTCGGTCCGGGGTTGCTGGCGTTAAGCGGGGATCGCGGTGCCAGGCCGTTGTTCGGGCGGGGAAGGGTGGTGGAAGTGGTGGTGGATGATCCTGGGGTGTTGTGGGATATCGATGTGCCTGAGGCTTTGGTGTTCAAGTAACAGCAAGATCAAAAGATCGCAGCCTTCGGCAGCTCCTGCAGGGGGCGCGCGTTCCAACTGAAGGAGCTGCCGAAGGCTGCGATCTTTTGATCTTCTCAAAGGCATAAAAAAGCCCCGCCTGAATCATCAGGCGGGGCTTTTTATTGGCTTAAGGAATCAGACGAGCGGTTTAGGCTCGTGTTCTTTTTCCTGGGCCTCTTCGTTGTGCTCGACCGCGTCCTGAACGGAGCGTGGCGCTTCAGCGATCACCGATTCAACCACGGTTTCTTCAGCAACCGGGGCAGGCGCTGCCTCGACCACTTCAGCAACCACTGGCTGGGCAACAACCGGAGCAGCAGCGGCGGCCAGTTCGGCTTCCTTCGCCAGACGCTCTTCTTCACGCTTGCGACGACGCACTTCACGTGGGTCGTTTGGCGCGCGACCGTTTGGCGCCAGAGCGCTGACCGGAGCCGCTTCAACGACCGGAGCAGCTGCTTCGGCAACTACTGGCGCTTCGACGACCGGTGCTTCAACGACAGGCGCTGGAGCAGGTTCGGCAGCCTTGGCTTCTTCAACCACTGGCGCTTCGTATGCAGGCGCTGGTGTTTCAGCGACGGCAGGCTCGGCAACCCAGTTGAATGCGGTCTGCTCTTCGCGAACTTCACGCACGGTTTCGGTCACGGTTTCAGCGACGGTTTCGACAACCGGCTCTGCAACAACGACTGGCGCTTCGGCGACTACTGCAGGTTCAGTAGCAGGTTCAGCAAAAGCTTCGAACTGCGGCTGAGCTTCGCGAACCGGTGCAACTTCGACTTCCGGAGCAGCAGTCACTTCTACCGGAGTCGTTGCTTCAACAACCGGTGCTTCGACTGGAGCGGTTTCCAGAGTAGCGGCGGTGGCGCGTTCGGCTTGCTCATGGGCTTGTGCTTCGGCCGGAGCGCTGATCACAGTACTGGCGACGGCGGCAGTTACAGCCAGGCCAGCAGCCAGATCGGCAGTGCTTGGCGCTTCAGCGTTTTCGCCGGACTCGGACTCTTCCGAACCTTCGATTACGTTGCCGTTGGCATCACGCTGACGCTCGCGACGGTTGCTGCGACGACGCTGGCCGCGGGAACGACGACGTGGACGATCGCCTTCGGCGTTCTCCGAACCATCTTCCTGCAGTTGCTCTTCGTTGCTGATGACTTCTTCTTCAGCGACGGCTGCTGCGGCCTGTTCGGCGCGCGGTTGACGCTCTTCACGCGGAGGGCGCGGTGCGCGTTCTTCACGTGGCTGACGGGCCGGACGCTCTTCAGCGGTCACGTCGGCAGCGGCCGCAGCAACTGGAGCGGCGTCCAGAGGCTCGCGCAGTTCACGCACGCGTTCTTCACGCTCGCCACGTGGCTTGCGGTCTTCGCGCGGGGCACGTGGTGCACGTGGTGCACGTTCTTCACGAGGGGCGCGTGGTGCGCGTTCTTCGCGGGCTGCTGGGGCTTCAGTGCGGGCTTCACGCGGCTCGCGGACTTCTAGGGCTTCACGTGGCTGACGCTCTTCACGCGGCTCACGTGGTGCGCGCTCTTCACGCGGTGCACGTTCTTCGCGCGGCTTGCGTTCTTCATCGCGGCGACCGTTACGGTTGCGGCTCTGCTGACGGCCGTTGCGACGCTCTTCGTTGCGGGCCGGACGTTCGGTAGCCGGTTTTTCAACCACGACCGGAGCGACTGGCTCTTCTTTAGTTGCGAACAGGCTGACCAGCGACTTCACCAGGCCTTTGAACAGGCTAGGCTCTGGTGCGGCAACTGGAGCAGGCGCTGGTGCCGCAGGGGCTGCAGCTTCGGTCGGAACCGGAGCATTGGCGCGGGCCGGAGCAGTCTTGACCGCGGCTTCCTGGCGTACCAGGGTGCGGGTCGCAGCGGCTGGCTGGACTTCTTCGACTTCGGCAGCGGCCGCAGCGATTTCGTAGCTGGACTGGTTGGTCGCGGCTTCCGGGCTGTCATCACGCAGGCGCTGAACTTCGAAGTGCGGCGTTTCGAGGTGATCGTTCGGCAGAATGACGATACGGGCACGGGTGCGCAGTTCGATCTTGGTGATCGAGTTGCGTTTTTCGTTGAGCAGGAACGCTGCAACCGGGATCGGCACCTGTGCGCGAACTTCGGCAGTGCGGTCTTTCAGGGCTTCTTCTTCGATCAGGCGCAGGATCGCCAGCGACAGCGATTCAACGTCACGGATGATGCCGGTGCCGTTGCAACGCGGGCAGACGATGCCGCTGCTTTCGCCCAGCGATGGACGCAGGCGCTGACGGGACATTTCCAGCAGGCCAAAGCGCGAGATGCGGCCGATCTGCACACGAGCGCGGTCGGCTTCCAGGCATTCGCGGACTTTCTCTTCCACGGCACGCTGGTTCTTGGCAGGGGTCATGTCGATGAAGTCGATGACAATCAGGCCGCCGATGTCGCGCAGGCGCAACTGACGGGCGATTTCTTCGGCGGCTTCAAGGTTGGTCTGCAGTGCGGTTTCTTCGATGTCGCTGCCTTTGGTGGCGCGCGCCGAGTTGATGTCGATGGACACCAGTGCTTCGGTCGGATCGATAACGATGGAGCCGCCGGAAGGCAGTTCAACGACGCGCTGGAAAGCGGTCTCGATCTGGCTTTCGATCTGGAAACGGTTGAACAGCGGAACGCTGTCTTCGTACAGCTTGATCTTGCTGGCGTACTGCGGCATCACCTGGCGGATGAAGGTCAGGGCTTCGTCCTGGGCTTCAACGCTGTCGATCAGCACTTCGCCGATGTCCTGGCGCAGGTAATCACGGATGGCGCGGATGATCACGTTGCTTTCCTGATAGATCAGGAACGGCGCGGAGCGATCCAGCGAGGCTTCTTTGATGGCGGTCCACAGTTGCAGCAGGTAGTCGAGGTCCCACTGCATTTCTTCGCTGCTGCGGCCAAGGCCGGCAGTGCGCACGATCAAACCCATGTCGGCCGGTGCAACCAGACCGTTCAGCGCTTCACGCAGTTCGTTGCGCTCTTCACCTTCGATGCGACGGGAGATACCGCCGGCACGCGGGTTGTTCGGCATCAGTACGAGGTAGCGACCGGCCAGGCTGATGAAGGTGGTCAGGGCTGCGCCCTTGTTGCCACGTTCTTCTTTTTCCACCTGAACGATGACTTCCTGACCTTCGCTCAGGACGTCCTTGATGTTGACGCGGCCTTCAGGAGCTTTCTTGAAGTATTCGCGGGAGATTTCTTTGAGTGGCAGGAAGCCGTGGCGCTCGGAGCCGAAATCGACAAAGGCAGCCTCAAGGCTTGGTTCGATGCGAGTGATGCGGCCTTTATAGATGTTGGCCTTCTTCTGCTCGCGTGCACCGGATTCGATGTCCAGGTCGTAGAGGCGTTGGCCATCTACCAGTGCAACACGCAACTCTTCGGGTTGAGTTGCGTTAATCAGCATTCTTTTCATGTAGTACCGTCGGTTTCCGGGCTGCCGGAAACGGCGTTCGGCACACACGACTTCTCACGGTCGGTGTCAGGTGCGTCGGGAGTGGTTGGCCATTCCCGTGTCCAGCGATGTGCGACCAATTGGGCCGATACCGCGACGTACGCGTCCTGCTTGCTGTGGCTACTTAAGCACTCAGTCAGGAGGAGGAATCAACCAGCGGCTGTGGACGAGATGAAGCGTCTTGATAAAGCCTATTGCTACACAGTCCAGCGGTTGTGCATCTCCACCCTACACGTATCCCTGATAATTCGGGTGCTGCCGCGCGCAGAATCCGCAGCGGGTTGGCATTTACCGTGAGCTCCGAAAGGGGAGGTCACGCATCATGGCTAATTTAGGCAGTGTTTCCGAGGCGTTCGCTCGAGGTCATTCGCAGTTGACTGCACTTTGTGAACTGGCCTTGAATGTTTGCCTGCCAGGCGAGTTAAAACTCTGCTCGGCGGTGTGATTCAGGCCTCATGTCACCTGCGCTTGTTACAACTGCAAACTCCACCGTTACGTAGCGAAAACCCCGTAGGACGGCCTCGCGTCCTGGTGAATTGCGTTGGTCAGGGCCGGTTTTTGACCGTGGTGCCGCTGTCCAGGCCGCTTTTGGCGGCGTTCGCGACTATAGCAGCAATGATTAAGTGCTTCAATTCCATAAAAATTGTTATCATCCGCGCCATGACAACTACTGCCCCTTCGACTCCAGGCGTTCAATTGCTTGAAGTCTCGCCGGAGTATGCCGGCCAACGAATCGACAATTTCCTCCTCGCCCGGCTCAAAGGCGTGCCCAAGACCTTGATTTACCGCATTTTGCGCAAAGGCGAAGTGAGGGTGAACAAAGGTCGGATCAAGCCCGAATACAAGCTGCAGGCCGGTGATATCGTGCGCGTGCCGCCGGTTCGCGTGCCTGAGCGTGATGAGCCGGTGCCTCTGGCCCAAGGCCTGTTGCAGCGCCTGGAAGCCTCGATTGTCTACGAAGACAAAGCCCTGATCGTGATCAACAAGCCCGCCGGCATTGCGGTTCACGGCGGCAGCGGCTTGAATTTCGGCGTAATCGAAGCCTTTCGTCAGTTGCGTCCGGATGCCAAGGAATTGGAGCTCGTTCACCGTCTCGACCGTGACACCTCCGGCCTGCTGATGATCGCCAAGAAGCGCAGCATGCTGCGTCACTTGCACGAAAAACTGCGTGGCGATGGCGTCGATAAACGCTACATGGCGCTGGTTCGCGGTAACTGGGCGACCTCGATCAAACAGGTCAGTGCGCCGTTGCTCAAGAGCAACCTGCGTTCCGGCGAGCGCATGGTCGAAGTCAACGACGAAGGCAAAGAAGCCCTGACCGTGTTCAAGGTGCTGCGCCGCTTCGGCGATTTCGCCACCATGGTCGAGGCCAAGCCTGTCACCGGTCGTACCCACCAGATTCGCGTCCACACCCTGCATGCCGGGCATTGCATCGCTGGCGACAGCAAATATGGCGATGACGATTTCACCAAGGAAATCCGCGATCTGGGGGGCAAACGCCTGTTCCTGCACGCTTACATGCTGACCGTGCCGCTGCCTGATGGCGGCAAGCTGACCTTGCAGGCGCCGGTAGACGAAATGTGGGCCAAGACTGTGGAGCGCCTGAGTGCAGCACCCTGATTACAAGCTACTGATTTTTGATTGGGACGGCACGCTGGCCGACTCCATTCATCGGATCGTCGAGGCGATGCACTCCGCATCCGGGCGCTCCGGTTTCGAATTGCGCGATGACTTTGCCGTCAAAGGCATCATCGGCCTGGGCCTGCCCGAGGCGATCCGCACCTTGTATCCGGAAATCAGCGACGCCGAAATGACCTTGTTTCGCGAGTATTACGCGGACCACTACATCGCCGCAGAAGCGGTGCCTTCGCCGTTGTTCGAAGGCGTCGTCGAGTCGATGGCGTCCTTTCGCGAGCAGGGTTATCACTTGGCTGTCGCGACCGGCAAGAATCGTCGCGGACTGGATCGGGTGCTCAAAGCCAATGGCTGGGAAGAGTATTTCGATATCACTCGCGCCGCCGATGAAACTGCGAGCAAGCCGCACCCTCTGATGCTGGAGCAGATCCTTGCTCATTGCGGTGTACGTGCGGAGCAGGCGCTGATGGTCGGTGATTCGTCCTTCGATCTGTTGATGGCACGCAACGCGGGGATGGACTCAGTGGCGGTCAGTTACGGTGCGCAATCGATCGAGTCGCTGCAACAGTTTGAGCCGCGCCTGTCGATCGACCGTTTTTCCGAATTGCATGCCTGGCTGGGGCAGCAGGCTTAATACGTTTTTGCTGGGGTGGATCGCATGACCGACGAATGGAAAGCACCGGCCAAGGCAAGTGCCGACGACGGTGACGAGAAAAGCTGGAAGCTGTTGGAGAAGACCCTTCTGGCGGGTGTGCAGGAGCAGCGGCGTTCGCGGCGTTGGGGGATTTTCTTCAAGTTGCTGACGTTTGTTTATCTGTTTGTTGCGCTGATCCTGTTCACGCCGCTGATGGACATGGAAAAGAGCGCCACGCGCGGCACCAACTACACCGCTTTGATCGATGTCACTGGCGTGATTGCCGACAAGGAACCGGCCAGTGCCGACAATATTGTCGGTAGCCTGCGTGCTGCATTCGAAGACAAGAAGGTCAAGGGCGTAATCCTGCGGATCAACAGCCCGGGCGGCAGTCCGGTGCAGTCGGGTTATGTGTATGACGAGATCAAGCGCCTGCGAGGCCTGCATCCGGATACCAAGTTGTATGCGGTGATCTCCGATCTCGGCGCGTCGGGTGCGTATTACATCGCCAGTGCGGCGGATCAGATCTATGCCGACAAAGCGAGTCTGGTTGGCTCCATTGGTGTGACGGCTGCAGGTTATGGCTTTGTCGGCACCATGGAGAAGCTCGGTGTCGAGCGTCGTACGTACACATCCGGCGAGCACAAGTCTTTTCTCGATCCGTTCCAGCCGCAGAAGCCTGATGAAACTGCATTCTGGCAAAGCGTACTGGACACTACGCACAAGCAGTTCATCAATAGCGTCAAGCAGGGACGTGGCGACCGTCTGAAGGATAAGGAGCATCCGGAGTTGTTCTCCGGGCTGGTCTGGTCGGGCGAGCAGGCACTGCCGCTTGGGCTGATTGATGGCTTGGGTAATGCCAGTTCGGTGGCGCGTGATGTGATCGGCGAAAAAGAACTGGTGGATTTCACCGTTCAGGAATCGCCGTTCGACCGTTTCTCGAAGAAGCTTGGTGCCAGCGTGGCTGAGCAGTTGGCGATGTGGATGGGTTTCCACGGGCCTTCGTTGCGCTGAGTTGTCGATGCATAAAGAAACCGGCCTTGATGGCCGGTTTTTTGTGGTCAGGGGATTTGTACGCCCTCGACGATCAGCATGTCGATCAGGCGAATCAGTGGCAGGCCGATCAGGCTGGTGGCATCCGGGCCCTCTGTGGACCGGAACAGGCTCACGCCGAGTCCTTCAGCCTTGAAGCTGCCTGCGCAGTCATAAGGTTGTTCGATACGCAGGTAGCGCTCGATGCGCGCCTGATCGAGTTGGCGCATGTGTACGGTGAATGGCACGCAGTCGACCTGGCATTCACCGGTTTGGCTGTTGAGCAGGGCGAGGCCTGTGAGGAAGGTCACGCTTGCGCCGCTGGCGGCCATCAGTTGGTCGCGGGCCTTCTCGAAGGTGTGCGGCTTGCCAATGATCTGTTCGCTGAGGACGGCAACTTGGTCGGAGCCGATAATCAGATGAGCGGGATGGCTGTCGGCCAGTGCCCTGGCTTTCTGTTCGGCGAGGCGTTTGACCAGCTCAACTGCCGATTCTCCTGGACGGTGGCTTTCATCGATATCCGGCGAGCTGCAGACGAACGGCAGGTGCAGGCGGGCGAGCAATTCCCGACGATAGGTCGAGCTTGAAGCGAGTAATAAAGGCAGCATTCGCGTCTCCTGAGGTGGGTGAGAATTCTAGCGGAGGCGCGCAAGTGACGGACAGGGCACAATTTCCTTTGACATGGGTGGGTGCATCCCTATAATGCTGCGCCTATGTTGAATGACCCGATTCCACCTCACGTTGACCCGCGCAAATTGGCTGACCGTGGCACCACCCTTCAAGGTGAACTGCTGCTGGCCGATTTGAAGAGACTCTGCGACCCGCTTTCCGACAATGTCGGTACGGTGCAGGCGAAATTCGTTTTTGAAAGAGATGAACGTAAATCTGTGGTAATCCACAGCTTTATCGACACCGAAGTCAAAATGGTTTGCCAGCGTTGTCTTGAGCTGGTCACCCTGCCGATCCACAGCGAATGCAGTTACGCTGTAGTGAAGGAGGGTGCGAATACCCAGTCGTTACCGAAAGGTTATGACGTGCTGGAACTGGGCGAAGATCCATTGGATCTGCAGTCACTGGTCGAGGAGGAGCTTTTGCTCGCCTTGCCTATCGTGCCTGCTCATCATCCGGAAGAATGCCAGCAGCCGGCGGGAGCAGATGAGCCCGAACCGAGCGAGGACGAGGTAACGCGGTCCAACCCGTTCAGTGTATTGGCGCAGTTAAAGCGTGACCCAAACGTTTAGGAGTTAATCAATTATGGCTGTTCAGCAGAACAAAAAATCCCGCTCTGCCCGTGACATGCGCCGTTCGCACGACGCTCTCGAGGCTAGCACCCTGTCTGTAGAAAAAACCACTGGTGAAGTTCACCTGCGTCACCACGTATCGCCAGAAGGCGTATACCGTGGTCGTAAAGTGATCGACAAGGGCGCTGACGAGTAATCACTTGTCCGCTCAAGTCATCGCGATTGACGCAATGGGCGGGGACTTCGGTCCCCGCAGCATTGTTCAGGCCAGCCTTGCTTGTCTGTCTGCTACGCCCTCGCTGCACCTGACCCTTGTCGGTCAACCCTCCCTTCTTGAAGAACTGATCAACGGCCAATCGGCTGCCGATCGCGCGCGCCTGACGATTGTTCCGGCGTCCGAGGTCATCACCATGGACGAAAAGCCGACTCAGGCCTTGCGTGGCAAGCCCGATTCGTCGATGCGTGTCGCCCTTGAGCTGGTGCGCGATGGCAAGGCCCAGGCCTGCGTCAGTGCCGGCAATACCGGTGCGCTGATGGCTTTGTCGCGATTTGTACTCAAGACGTTGCCCGGCATCGACCGGCCAGCGATGGTTGCTGCTATCCCCACTCAGAAGGGTTATTGCCAGTTACTCGACTTGGGCGCCAACGTAGATTGCAGTGCAGAGCACCTCTTGCAGTTTGCGGTGATGGGTTCGGTGGCCGCGCAGACACTCGGCATTGCCCGTCCACGCGTGGCGTTGCTGAATATCGGCACCGAAGACATCAAAGGCAATCAGCAGGTCAAGCTGGCTGCGACTCTGCTGCAGGCTGCCCGAGGCATCAATTACATCGGTTTCGTCGAAGGTGACGGGTTGTATCGTGGCGAAGCGGACGTCGTGGTCTGCGATGGATTTGTCGGGAATATCCTGCTCAAGTCCAGTGAAGGCCTGGCGACGATGATTGCTGCGCGCATCGAGGCGCTGTTCAAAAAGAATTTTGCCTCCCGCGCTGTCGGTGCCCTGGCGTTGCCACTGATGAAGCGTTTGCAGGCTGATCTGGCGCCAGCGCGACATAACGGCGCAAGCTTCCTCGGCTTGCAGGGTATCGTGGTGAAAAGTCACGGTTCGGCCGGGGTTCAGGGGTTTCAGAGTGCGATTTCCCGTGCCCTGATCGAGATTCAGGAGAATCTTCCCGAGCGCCTCCACGGTCGTCTGGAGGATTTGTTGTCTTAGGCGTTTTCGTCGGACAATGCTTAAATGTGACCGCCCGGTTCAAAGGGCCATCCAACTGTCAGTTTCTTGCGTCCCCAAGCGGGGCGTCATTATCCGACGACAAGATCATTAGGGGCTTGTTACATGTCTGCTTCCCTCGCATTCGTCTTTCCAGGACAGGGTTCGCAGTCCCTCGGCATGCTGGCCGAGCTGGGCGCGCAACATCCGTTGATCCTCGAAACTTTCAAAGAAGCATCCGATGCTCTGGGCTATGACCTGTGGGCACTGACCCAGCAGGGTCCGGAAGATCTGCTCAATCAAACCGATAAAACCCAGCCGGCCATTCTGACCGCCTCGGTCGCCCTGTGGCGTCTGTGGCTGGCTGAAGGTGGTGCGCGTCCGGCCTTTGTTGCCGGTCACAGCCTGGGTGAATACAGCGCCCTGGTCGCTGCTGGCAGTCTGACGCTTGCTGACGCGGTGAAACTCGTCGAGCGCCGTGGTCAACTGATGCAGGAAGCGGTTCCGGCCGGGCAGGGCGGCATGGCTGCCATCCTCGGCCTGGAAGATGCCGACGTGCTGGCTGCCTGCGCCGAAGCGGCGCATGGCGAAGTGGTCAGTGCCGTCAACTTCAACTCGCCTGGTCAGGTCGTGATTGCTGGTGCCAAGGCTGCCGTTGAGCGTGCCATCGAAGGTTGCAAGGCCCGTGGCGCCAAGCGCGCTATGCCGCTGCCGGTGAGCGTGCCGTCGCACTGCGAACTGATGCGTCCGGCTGCCGAGCGCTTTGCCGAATCCATCGCCGCCATCGACTGGCAGGTGCCGCAGATCCCGGTGGTGCAGAACGTCAGCGCGCAAGTGCCGGCCGATCTGGAAACCCTCAAGCGTGATCTGCTCGAACAACTGTACAAGCCGGTTCGCTGGGTCGAGTCGGTACAGACTCTGGCCGCGAAGGGCGCGACCAATCTGGTCGAATGCGGCCCGGGCAAAGTACTGGCCGGTCTGAACAAACGTTGCGCCGAAGGCGTTTCGACTTCCAACCTCAATACCCCAGACGCTTTCGCTGCCGCTCGCGCAGCGCAAGCCTGAATCAGGAGAAGCTTGCATGAGTCTGCAAGGTAAAGTTGCGCTGGTAACCGGTGCAAGCCGCGGTATCGGTCAGGCTATCGCACTGGAACTGGGTCGTCAGGGCGCCATCGTTGTTGGCACTGCGACCTCCGCCAAGGGTGCCGAAGCGATTGCTGCCACTCTGAAAGAGCACGGCATTCAGGGTACCGGTCTGGAACTGAACGTGACCAGTGACGAGTCGGTCAGCAAAGTGATCGCGAGCATTCAGGAGCAGTTCGGTGCGCCGGCGATTCTGGTCAATAATGCCGGTATCACCCGCGATAACCTGATGATGCGCATGAAAGACGATGAATGGTACGACGTGATCGATACCAACCTGAACAGTCTATATCGCTTGTCCAAGGGCGTTCTGCGCGGCATGACCAAGGCGCGTTGGGGTCGAATTATCAGTATTGGCTCGGTGGTGGGTGCCATGGGCAACGCAGGCCAAGTAAACTATGCAGCCGCCAAGGCCGGTCTGGAAGGTTTCAGCCGTGCAATGGCGCGTGAAGTCGGTTCGCGTTCGATTACGGTCAACTCGGTAACCCCAGGGTTTATCGATACCGATATGACCCGCGAGCTGCCTGAAGCACAGCGTGAAGCCTTGCAGACGCAGATTCCGCTGGGTCGTCTGGGACAAGCTCAAGAGATCGCGTCTGTGGTCGCTTTTCTTGCATCCGACGGTGCGGCATACGTTACTGGGGCTACAATCCCGGTGAACGGTGGGATGTACATGTAAGTAAAATGTGACGGATTGCTTCAAAAAAATGTCATACGAGCTGTCTAAAATCCGTTATAAAGCTGCAATCTATTTATAGGCAGAGGGTCGCAGGGTTTGAGGAGTGAAGCTTTCAGTTGAAAAGCTGAAAAGTCTTTCTATACACTTACCCACTGGCCAGCTGCCTGAATTTGTCCATTAGGAGTGAAAACAAGGTATGAGCACCATCGAAGAGCGCGTCAAGAAAATCGTTGCCGAGCAACTGGGTGTTAAAGAAGAAGAAGTGGTCAACACCGCTTCCTTCGTAGAAGACCTGGGTGCCGACTCCCTTGACACCGTTGAGCTGGTGATGGCTCTGGAAGAGGAGTTCGAGACCGAAATCCCTGACGAAGAAGCTGAGAAGATCACTACTGTACAAGCTGCAATCGATTACGTTACTAACCACCAGGCTTAATAGCTTGTAATCGTTGCTTGCTGTCATGGAAAAACCGCACTGCCATCATGGCGTGCGGTTTTTTCTTTAGGCCTGATGCAAAATCGTCATTTGAAAAAGGAGAGTGCTGTGTCGCGTAGACGCGTCGTAGTCACCGGTATGGGTATGTTGTCGCCACTGGGTACGGATGTGCCGAGCAGTTGGCAGGGCATTCTGGCTGGCCGCAGTGGCATTGGTCTGATCGAACACACCGACCTTTCTGCCTATTCCACCCGCTTTGGCGGTTCGGTGAAGGGCTTCAATGTCGAGGAATACCTGTCGGTCAAGGAAGCGCGCAAGCTCGATCTGTTTATTCAGTACGGTCTCGCGGCAGGCTTTCAAGCCGTACGCAATGCCGGTCTGGAAGTCACTGACGCCAACCGTGAACGCATTGGCGTGGCCATGGGTTCGGGGATCGGCGGTCTGACCAACATCGAAGAAACCAGCCGTACTCTGCATGAGACGGGCCCGCGTCGAATTTCTCCATTCTTCGTGCCAGGCTCGATCATCAATATGATTTCCGGTTTCCTGTCCATCCATCTGGGTGCACAGGGGCCTAACTACGCCATCGCCACAGCGTGTACCACGGGTACGCACTGCATCGGCATGGCAGCGCGCAACATCATGTACGACGAAGCCGACGTGATGATCGCCGGCGGTGCCGAAATGGCCGCGTGCGGTCTGGGTATGGGTGGCTTCGGCGCCTCTCGTGCGTTGTCGACCCGCAACGACGAGCCAACTCGCGCCAGTCGTCCGTGGGACAAGGGTCGTGACGGCTTTGTGTTGTCCGACGGTGCCGGTGCACTGGTTCTGGAAGAACTCGAGCACGCCAAGGCTCGTGGCGCGACTATTTACGCTGAGCTGATTGGTTTCGGCACCAGTGGCGATGCGTTCCACATGACGTCGCCTCCCGCCGATGGTGCCGGTGCGGCCCGTTGCATCACCAATGCGCTGCGCGATGCAAAAATCAACGCCGATCAAGTGCAATACATCAACGCCCACGGCACCTCGACGTCGGCCGGCGACCTTGCCGAAGCCAACGCCATCAAGTCGGTTTTCGGCGATCACGCCTACAAACTGGCGGTCAGCTCCACCAAATCCATGACCGGTCACCTTTTGGGTGCGGCGGGCGCGGTTGAAGCGATCTTCAGCGTGCTTGCAATCAACAGCCAAGTGGCACCACCGACCATCAACCTTGATGAGCCGGACGAAGGCTGCGACCTCGATTTTGTGCCGCACACCGCGCGCAATATGGACATTGATGTGGTGCTGTCCAACTCCTTCGGCTTTGGTGGCACCAACGGTACCTTGGCGTTCCGCCGGTTCGCAGGCTGATGGACAGCTGGGTCGACGGTCAACCGGCTGACGCGCTGTCGCTGAAAGATCGCGGCCTGGCTTACGGCGATGGTCTGTTCGAGACCATCTCCGTGCGTGGCGGCCAACCGTTATTGCTGGATCGACACCTGATGCGATTGGCCGATGGCTGCACGCGTCTGGCCATCGCGGCCGATATCGAACTGATTCGCCAGGAGCTGCTGAGCTACGCGGCAGCGATGAGCGAGGGCGTGCTCAAGCTCATCCTCACCCGTGGCGACGGTTTGCGCGGTTATGCGCCCGATCCTGCGGCGCCGGGCCGACGCATTCTGCAAGGCAACCCACCCGCCGCTTATCCCGCCGTCCATTCCGAACAGGGCGTTCGCCTGTTTCCGTGCAGCACGCGGTTGTCCAAACAACCTTTGCTGGCTGGACTCAAACACCTCAATCGACTGGAACAAGTGCTCGCTCGCGCCGAATGGCAAGACAGCGAACACGCCGAAGGCTTGATGCTCGATCAGGCTGGTCGGGTCATTGAAGGTGTTTCCAGCAATCTGTTTCTGGTGCGAGACGGGGTATTGGTCACGCCCGATCTGAAGCGTTGCGGTGTCGCTGGTGTGATGCGCGCAGAAATATTGTTTCAGGCCGAGTCATTGGCCATCCCCACTCAAATCGCCGACATCAGCCTTGATCAACTGCAATGGGCCGATGAAGTGTTTGTCTGCAACAGCGTGTATGGCGTCTGGCCGGTGCGCGCCTACGCTGCACTGAGCTGGCCGGTTGGCCCGCTCACCCGTAAACTGCAAACCATTTCCCGCGCCCTACTGGATGCCTGATTCGTGAGACGTAAACTTTTGCTGCTGCTGGAAACCGGACTGGTTCTGGCAGGGCTGCTGTTGGGCGCCAGCGCCTGGAAGATCCATTCCGCATTGGAACAGCCCCTGAACATCACGCAGGAAGAACTGCTGGATGTGCCAAAAGGCTCCACACCGACCCGTACTTTTCTCGAGCTCGAAACCGATGGCGTCATCAAGGACGCTTTCTGGCTTCGGGTCTATTGGCGTTTCAATCTTGCCGGTACGCCAATCCACACTGGTGAATACCGCATGCAGCCAGGCATGACCGTCAATGGCCTGATCGACTCGTGGAAGCGTGGCGATGTGGTTCAGTACAGTCTGACGCTGGTTGAAGGCTGGAATTTCCATCAGGTACGCGCCGCTCTGGCCAAAGATGAAAAAATCGAGCAGACCCTCAAGGGTTTGAGCGACAGCGATGTGATGGCAAAGCTTGGCCACAAGGGGCTGTTCCCGGAAGGCCGCTTCTTCCCCGATACCTACCGCTTCGTGCGCGGCGTGTCGGATACCGAACTGCTGAAAAAGGCTTTTGATCGTCTCGACGAAGTGCTCGCCAAGGAATGGGAAAAGCGTTCTGCCGATGCACCGTACAGCGAGCCGTATCAAGCGTTGATCATGGCTTCGCTGGTCGAAAAGGAGACCGGTGTGCCGCAGGAGCGCGGTGAGATTGCCGGCGTCTTCGTGCGGCGGATGGCGTTGGGCATGCAGTTGCAGACCGATCCGACGGTGATTTATGGCTTGGGTGATCGCTACACCGGCAAGTTGACCCGCGCTCATCTCAAGGAGCCGACGCCGTATAACACCTACGTTATTCCTGGCTTGCCGCCTACGCCGATTGCAATGGTCGGGCGCGAAGCGATTCATGCCGCGCTGAACCCGGTGGCAGGTAGCAGCCTGTACTTCGTCGCGCGGGGTGACGGCAGCCATGTCTTCTCAGACGACCTCGATGCACATAACAATGCAGTGCGTGAGTTCCAGCTAAAGCGACGTGCGGATTACCGCTCCAGCCCCGCGCCAGTGACGACGCCTGAAGCGGGTACAGCCACCGAGGACGCGATTCCTGCGGCATCACCGAACACCACGCCTGAGTCGCTGCTGCCGGGTGCGCCTCAGGAATCCGCGCCGACCCCGGATGCCGCTGCACCACAAAACACGCAATGACTTTGATTAAGGACTGCCTGTGACTGGCTTGTTTATTACCCTGGAAGGCCCGGAAGGCGCCGGTAAAAGCACCAACCGCGAATACCTCGCCGAGCGCCTGCGCGCCGCCGGTATCGAAGTGGTGCTGACCCGCGAGCCCGGCGGAACACCGTTGGCCGAGCGGATTCGCGACGTGCTACTGGCCCCGACCGACGAAGTCATGAACCCGGACACTGAGCTATTGCTGGTATTCGCCGCGCGCGCTCAGCATCTGGCTGAAGTGATCCGCCCGGCATTGGCACGCGGTGCGGTGGTGTTGTGCGATCGTTTCACTGATTCGACTTACGCCTATCAGGGAGGCGGCCGCGGTTTGTCGCTGGAGCGGATCGCCGCGCTGGAAACCTTTGTGCAAGGTGATCTGCGCCCGGACCTGACCCTGATTTTCGACCTGCCGGTAGAAATCGGTCTGGCTCGCGCCAGCGCTCGTGGTCGTCTTGATCGTTTCGAACTGGAAGGCCGGGCATTTTTTGAAGCGGTGCGCAGCGCATTCCTGAAGCGGGCTGAAGCCGATCCTGCGCGCTACGTGCGGATCGACGCCGGTCAGCCATTGGCCAAGGTTCAGCAATCGCTGGATACTTTGCTCCCGAACTTGCTGGAGCTGGCACGTGGCTGAGGCCTACCCATGGCAAGACAGCCTCTGGCAGCAACTGGCCGGACGTAAGCAGCACGCACATGCCTATTTGATGCATGGCCCGGCCGGGATCGGTAAACGGGCATTGGCGGAGCGGTTGATGGCCAGCTTGCTGTGCCAGCGTCCGACGCCTGAAGCCTGCGGCGAATGCAAATCCTGCCTGTTGCTCAAGGCCGGTAGCCACCCGGACAATTACATCCTCGAGCCGGAAGAAGCCGACAAGGCAATCAAGGTCGATCAGGTGCGCGATCTGGTCAGTTTCGTGGTGCAGACCGCGCAACTGGGCGGGCGCAAGGTCGTATTGATCGAACCGGTGGAGTCGATGAACATCAACGCCGCCAACGCCTTGCTCAAAAGTCTTGAAGAGCCTTCCGGCGATACCGTGCTGTTGCTGGTCAGTCACCAGCCGAGCCGTTTGTTGCCGACGATCAAGAGTCGTTGCGTGCAGCAGGCTTGTCCACTGCCGGGCGAGGCCATGAGCCTGCAATGGCTGGAGCAGGCGCTGCCGGAATGTTCCGCAGAGGAACGTGTCGAGCTGTTGACGTTGGCGGCTGGGTCGCCGCTGGCAGCGGTCAGCCTTCAGTCCCAAGGCGTTCGCGAACAGCGTGCGCAGGTAGTTGAAGGGGTGAAGAAACTGCTCAAGCAGCAGCAATCGCCGACGCAACTGGCCGAAGAATGGAAAAGCATTCCGATGCTGCGGCTGTTCGACTGGTTCTGCGATTGGTCGAGCCTGATCCTGCGCTATCAACTGACCCAGGATGAAGCAGGGCTCGGTCTGACCGATATGCGCAAGGTGGTGCAGTACCTCGCGCAAAAAAGCGCCCAGGGTAAAGTGCTCGATATTCAGGACTGGATTCTCGCTCAACGGCAGAAAGTCATGAGCAAGGCCAACCTTAATCCGGCGTTGCTGCTGGAAGCGTTGTTGGTGCAATGGGCAGGATTGCCTGGCCAAAGATAAGAATGTGTACCTAGACTCTGAACATCAGCAGTGGAGGTCAACATGAATGAACCCATCAGCCCTGGGCCGCGCAACGGCATTTTGTCCCTGACCATCAAGGACAAGTCGGTGCTTTATGCAGCCTACATGCCGTTCATCAAGAACGGTGGCCTGTTCATCCCGACCAACAAGAGCTACAAGTTGGGTGATGAGGTGTTCATGCTGCTGAACCTGATGGATGAGGCGGAGAAGATTCCGGTGGCCGGTAAAGTCACCTGGATTACCCCAAAAGGTGCGCAAGGCAATCGCGCGGCGGGTGTCGGCGTGCAGTTCAACGATGGCGACAACACCGCGCGCAGTCGCATCGAAACCCATCTGGCCGGAGCCCTGAAGTCCGACCGTCCCACTCATACGATGTAAGTTGTAGTCTTTTTTATGCTCGTAGATTCCCATTGTCACCTTGATCGCCTCGACCTCTCCGCCCATGACGGCTCGCTGGATGCCGCGCTTGATGCAGCTCGCGAGCGCGGGGTAGGGCACTTTCTGTGCATCGGCGTCAGCGCCGACAACGCCGCTGACGTCAAAGCCCTGGCCGACCGATACGAAGACGTCGACTGTTCGGTCGGCGTGCATCCGTTGGATGTGCAGCCCGGTGCGGCGCCAGCGCTGGACTGGCTGTTGCACGAACTCGATCACCCGAAAGTGGTGGCGATCGGCGAAACCGGTCTGGACTACCACTACGAGCCGGAAGCCGCCGAGCTGCAACAGGAGTCCTTCCGCCTGCACCTGCAAGCG
The DNA here is from genome assembly GCF_030687715.1 of Pseudomonas sp. FP2196. Lineage (GTDB taxonomy): Bacteria > Pseudomonadota > Gammaproteobacteria > Pseudomonadales > Pseudomonadaceae > Aquipseudomonas. The sequence goes on along the minus strand of NZ_CP117445.1, from coordinate 4,430,271 downwards.
GCGCAGCAGACCGGCAAGCCGGTGATCATCCATACCCGTGGCGCCCGCGCCGATACCCTTGAACTCTTGCGTGAAGCGGCGTTGCCCCAGGCCGGTGTGCTGCATTGCTTCACCGAAGACTGGGACATGGCCAAGGCCGCGCTGGACATGGGTTATTACATTTCGCTGTCGGGTATTGTTACGTTCCGCAATGCCGACGCCTTGCGCGATGTGGCGAGCAAAGTCCCTGCGGATCGCCTGCTGGTGGAGACCGACTCGCCGTATCTGGCGCCGATCCCTTATCGCGGTAAACCGAATCTGCCGCAATATGTGCGCGAAGTGGCCGAGTTTCTGGCGATGCTGCGCGGCGAAAACTATGAGCGTTTTGCCGAACAGACCACCGAGAACTTCAAGCGGCTGTTCCCGTTGGCCCATGTAAAAGGCTGAATCGCAGGCAAAAAAAACCCGGGTTCTGGGGGGTGAATCCGGGTTAAGACCATTAGGAGTAAAACAAAGGCACGCGATCCTTTGGTACCTTTATCGGCGCGGCACTTGGGGGAGATGCCGCCCGACAGTTCAAGTATTGATCAGTCTGGCGTGCAGTCCAGTTAGCCGGTCGGGGTTTTTAAACAAATTTGGAATACGTTCGCTTCAGTTGAGTTCTCATTGCGCCCCAATCGTTCCCAAAACGAACAGGAAACACAGATATGGTCGGATGATCCGTGCATTTTTGCGCAAGTTAGGCATAATACGCGGCTTCGAATTTTGACCCTTCAGACCTTTTCTTATGCACAAAGAACCTCGTAAGGTCCGTGAGTTTCGTCGCCGCGAGCAAGAAATTCTCGATACCGCGCTCAAGCTGTTCCTCGACCAAGGTGAAGACAGTGTCACCGTCGAGATGATTGCTGATGCCGTGGGTATCGGCAAAGGCACGATTTACAAGCACTTCAAGTCCAAGGCCGAGATCTATTTGCGCCTGATGCTCGATTACGAGCGCGATTTGAACGAGCTGCTGCACTCCGCCGATGTCGACAAGGACAAGGAAGCGCTGTCCCGCGCCTACTTCGAATTTCGCATGCGTGACCCTCAGCGTTATCGCCTGTTTGATCGCCTCGAAGAAAAGGTGGTCAAGGGCAATCAGGTGCCGGAGATGGTCGAGGAGCTGCACAAGATTCGTGCCTCGAATTTCGAACGCCTCACCTTGCTGATCAAGGGCCGCATCAGCGAAGGCAAGCTGGAAGATGTGCCACCGTACTTCCACTATTGCGCTTCCTGGGCGTTGGTGCACGGCGCAGTAGCGCTGTATCACTCGCCGTTCTGGAGCAATGTGCTGGAAGATCAGGAAGGTTTCTTCCAGTTCCTGATGGATATCGGTGTGCGCATGGGCAACAAGCGCAAGCGCGACCCGGAAACGCCGAGCAGCTGAGCCATTCACTTCCCTTATTGCGCCATTATTTCGCTACATGGCGCAGTATCGCAGGAATATACTCAGGCATAGGGCTTGCTAAAACTTGATTTGTGAGTCAAGTTTTAGCGGCTCGATTTTCTATCGCCGGAGTGATCATGATCGTTGACCGTCAAGGCAGGCGTTTTCGCAATTTGCGGATCAGTCTGACCTCAGCCTGCAATTACGCCTGTACCTACTGCGTGCCCAACGGCAAGCGGCTGGTCGCTGCGCAGGATGAACTGTCGGCCGAAGCCATGGCACGCGGCGTGGCCTATCTGATCGAAGCCGCAGGCATCGAGCGCCTACGTATTACCGGTGGCGAGCCGCTGGTCAGCCCCAAACTCGAAGCGTTCATGACTGCCGTCGGCAAGATGGGGCTTGACGACATCAGCCTGACCACCAATGGCCAACTGCTCGCCAAAAAGCTCCCGCTGCTGGTAGACGCCGGTCTGCGCCGGATCAATGTTTCCCTCGATACTCTCGATGCCAGCGCGTTTCGCAGTATTGCCCGTGGCGGCGACCTGGCCACAGTGCTCGACGGCATGGATCAGGCCGCAGCTGCCGGAATGAAGATCAAGGTCAACATGGTGCCGTTGCGCGGGCAGAATCTCGATCAGGTGATGCCGCTGCTTGATTACTGTCTTGAGCGTGGATTTGAACTGCGTTTCATCGAGCTGATGCGCATGGGCCACCTGGCCAAAGACTCCAATGCCTTCCTGCAACAGTTTGTCAGTCTGCAACAGTTGCTGGAGCTGATTGGCGAGCGTTATGAGTACGCGCAAACCGATGCTCCCGTGGACGCCACGGCCGTGCGTTACTCTATTCCCGGGTTGGGTAACTTCGGCGTGATTGCCAACGAAAGCGTGCCGTTTTGCCGGACTTGCTCGCGGTTGCGCTTGTCGTCGACCGGTTGGTTGCACGGTTGCCTATCGTCGAGCAATCGCCATTACGTCGGCGATCTGCTCGACAAACCACGTCATCAAGCGTTGCCAGCGCTGCAAAGGCTGCTGGTCAAAGCCTTGGGTGACAAGCAGGAAGTGGCGTTCTCTGGCGGCTCGACCGTCATGAAAATCATCGGCGGCTGAACAACCGCATTCGCGATACCCGCGAGCTGGCGCAAAAGCTGCATTCAACGGCCATTCGCCGGTTTTCCGTCACCGGCTTCTGGAGGATGAGGATGCGTAGCCTGGTTTTGCTGCTGGCCGTTTTGGCGCTTGGCGGCTGCATGAATGTCAGCGATATGGCCGAAGGTACTCGCTACCACATGAGCGACGCGGGGCTGCTGGATCACAGCGACAGCCGCCGCGTGAACAACTTCCGCATTCAGCCGGACTCGTTCATCTACATCGCTCAGGGCGCCTTTGCACCACCGGGTGGTTCGTATCCGCGACCGAACGTGGTGGCAGAGGAAGCCTTCAAGGGTTTTGTCGAGTATTTCCCGATGGTCCGTCGCGCGCGCGCGCCCGAAGGCCTTGACCAGGCAATGGGTGAAGCCCGCGATGCGGGTGCTCATTACCTGCTGTACACGCGTTTCGCCAAGGCCGACGACCGTATTGGTAACTCCGATGAATGGCTCGATCAGGAATACGTGGATCGCCTGGGCATTGATGGCGGCGTGATTCAGATCATGTTGATCGAGACCAGCACCCAGTATTTGATTGATACTGCACGGATCAAGAGTCGTGGCGGTTTACTGACGTTCCACGACAACAAGCCCGAAGACCTGATCGGCCCGCCGCTTGCTCAATATGCACGCAGCCTGTTGGGGGTCGGCGACCAATAAGCCAAGGAGTACGCCATGAGTGGCCCGCAAAAAGCCCATGACCTGTTGGGACAGATCCCCAAAACCAAAGGCCTGCCGCCGGTGCATTTGTGGAACCCGGACTTCTGCGGCGACATCGACATGCGCATCGCCCGAGACGGCACCTGGTATTACCTGGGCACGCCGATCGGGCGCAAGCCGATGGTCAAGTTGTTCTCCACGATCATCCGCCGCGACGGCGATGATTATTTCCTGATTACCCCGGTCGAGAAGGTCGGGATCAAAGTCGACGACGCGCCGTTTGTAGCGATTGCCGTGGAGGTTGAAGGCGAGGGCGAGGCGCAGGTGCTGCGTTTTACCACCAACGTCGACGAAACCGCAGAGGTCGGGCCCGAGCACCCGATCCGCGTCGAGATTGATCCTGCCACGCAAGAGCCTGCGCCGTATGTGCATGTGCGCACCAACCTGGAAGCGCTGATTCACCGCAATGTGTTCTATCAACTGGTTGAGTTGGCGGTCAGTCGCGAAATCGGCGGCCAGCGCTGGCTCGGCGTTTGGAGCGGCGGCGAGTTCTTTCGCATCGGCCTCGAACCCTGAACACAAAACCGTGTAGGAGTGAGCCTGCTCGCGATAGCGGTATGTCAGTGCCATGATTTCGACTGATACACCGCTATCGTGAGCAGGCTCACTCCTACATTGATTTTGTGTTGACTGTTAATCGTATGATGATTAGCGTAGACATCCATCGCGATCCGCTTTGAGGTGTTCATGTCCAGCAGCTTTCATGCGTCAACGGTCGACTGGCTCGGCAGTTGGATCGCCGCTGGCCAGGTGAAACCGGGGCAGACCATCAAGGTCGAGGCCGATCTGGGCGAACAGCTCGGGGTTAGCCGCACGGTCATCCGCGAAGCCATCAAAACCCTCGTCGCCAAAGGCATGCTTGAAGTCGGGCCGAAAGTCGGTACTCGCGTGTTGCCGGTGCGGCGCTGGAATCTGTTTGATCCGCAAGTCGTCGGTTGGCTGTCGCGCAACGGGCTTCCGGAAAACTTCGTCGATGACCTGCTTGATCTGCGCCGCACCATCGAACCCATGGCCGTGCGCTGGGCCTGCGAGCGAGCGACCCTCGAACAGATCGAAGCGGTGCAACTGGCCTATAACGCGCTTGAGCGGGCAGTGGACAGTGGCACCGATTACAACCGTGCCGACCAGACGTTCCACGAATGCATTCTCGCTGCCAGCCACAATCAGTTCATCGAACAAATGGTCCCGGCCCTGGGCGCCTTGCTTGCGGTGTCGTTCGAAGTTTCCGCAGCCGACCCCGATGAGCTGCGTCGCACCCTGCCGATCCACAAAGACATGGCCGACGCCATCGCCGCTCGTGATTCCGCGCGGGGCGTATGGGCCTGCATGACGCTGATCGACAATGCGGACCTGGCGATCAAACGCTTTTACCCGAAAGTCATGGCTGACAAAAAAGCCGGCTAAATACCCACACACTAAAAACAACAACAAAGAAGGATCGCCATGACCTGGACTGCACTGACCCAACACCGCGCCAAACTCGGCGAAGGCCCGTTCTGGGACGCACCGACGCAAGCGCTTTACTGGGTCGATATTGCTGGCAAGCAAGCCTTGCGCCTGATCGGCCAGAACGTGCAGATCTGGCAAATGCCCGAGCATGTGTCGGCGTTCATTCCTTGTGCCAGCGGTGATGCGCTGGTGACCCTGAGTAGTGGCGTTTATCGACTGGATCTCGATTCTCCGGGACTTGAACCGCGCCTGACCCTGTTCTGCGTCGCTGATCCGCAACCCGGCAACCGCGCCAACGAAGCTCGCTGTGATGTTCAGGGCCGGTTATGGCTCAGCACCATGCAAAACAACATCGGCGAGCAGGGCGAAGACCTGCCGATCATCCGCCGCTCGGGTGGACTGTTCCGTGTTGATCCGGATAAACGCGTCACGCCACTGCTGCGCGGTTTGGGAATTCCCAACACGCTGCTGTGGAGCGACGACGGCAGCACGCTGCTGTTCGGTGACAGCCTCGACAGCACGCTTTATCGCTATTTCGTTCACACCGACGGCAATCTCGACACCGCTTACATCTGGTATGGCCCCGATCAACAGGGCGGTCCGGACGGTTCGGCGATGGATAGTGAAGGCTATGTGTGGAACGCGCGTTGGGACGGCAGTTGTCTGCTGCGCTTGACGCCTGAAGGCAAAATCGATCGCAAGATTGATTTACCGATCAGTCGGCCGACCAGTTGCGTATTCGGCGGCGAAGATCTGAAAACCCTGTACATCACCAGCGCCCACAGTCCGCTCAACCATGCATTGGACGGCGCCGTGCTGTCGTTGCGGGTCGATGTCGCAGGAAAGCTCTGTACGCGTTTTGCAGGATAGATCCCAAAATATGGGATGTAAAATTATATATTGAGATTATTTGGTGGTCGGGTTTATAGTCGGCTCCAGCAGTAACACGCACTCACACTTAAAAAGAACAAAACAGGTGAAGTGATGCAGCGAATTTCTATCGCACTCCTCAACGGAGTCGGCGTATCGCAACAGCTCAATGCTGTCATGGGCGCCTGCCTGTTTTGTTTCAAACGCTTTCCAGACCGGACATCGTCAGATGCCCGGTTTTTTTGCGCTTGCGAACAGGAGTCCTGATTCATGGCTGAACCTCTTTCCCTGCCGCCGGTGCCTGCACCGCCCAAGGGTGAGCGCCTGAAAAACAAAGTCGTGCTGCTGACCGGCGCTGCCCAAGGCATCGGTGAAGCCATCGTCGCGGCCTTCGCCTCGCAGCAAGCGAAACTGCTGATCAGCGATATTCAAGTCGAAAAGGTCGAAAAGGTTGCCGCCCACTGGCGCGAGCAGGGCGCGGACGTGCAGGCGCTCAAGGCTGATGTGTCGCGCCAGCAGGATCTCCACGCCATGGCCAAACTCGCCGTCGAACGGCACGGGCGCATCGACGTGTTGGTCAACTGCGCTGGGGTCAACGTGTTCCGTGATCCGCTGCAGATGAGCGAAGAAGACTGGCAGCGCTGTTTCGCCATTGATCTGGACGGCGCCTGGTTCGGTTGCAAAGCGGTATTGCCGCAAATGATCGAGCAGGGCGTCGGCAGCATCATCAACATCGCCTCGACCCATTCTTCACACATCATTCCCGGTTGCTTCCCGTACCCCGTGGCCAAGCACGGCTTGCTCGGCCTGACCCGCGCGCTGGGCATCGAATACGCGGCCAAGGGCATTCGCGTCAATGCCATCGCCCCGGGCTATATCGAAACCCAACTCAACGTTGATTACTGGAACGGTTTTGCCGATCCGCACGCCGAGCGTCAGCGAGCCTTCGATCTGCATCCGCCGAAACGCATCGGTCAGCCGCTGGAAGTGGCGATGACGGCAGTGTTCCTGGCCAGCGACGAGGCGCCGTTCATCAATGCTTCATGTATCACCATCGATGGTGGTCGCTCGGTGATGTACCACGACTGAGCGAACGGGTTTCATGCGGATAAGTCCGCTTGAAATCCAATCATCATACGATATGACTATTTTCGATAGGCTTTGCAGTAACACGCTTCGAACGCTTTAACGCTTTTCAAAAATATTGCTCAAAAAAAATAACAAGGAGTCAGCTTATGAAACGTCGTTTCGGGATTCGCACCCTGTGCACTACCGCGCTGGCGGTCAGCGCATTCAGCCTGAGCAGCGCACTGCTCGCTGCCGATACCGTGAAAATCGGCTTTCTGGTCAAACAGGCCGAAGAACCGTGGTTCCAGACCGAATGGGCATTCGCCGAGAAAGCCGCCAAGGACAAGGGATTTGAACTGATCAAAATAGCCGTGCCGGATGGCGAGAAGACCCTGTCGGCCATCGACAGCCTGGCCGCCAACGGTGCGAAGGGCTTCGTGATTTGCCCGCCGGACGTGTCCCTCGGCCCGGCAATCATGGCCAAAGCAAAGATCAATGACCTCAAGGTGATCGCTGTCGATGACCGTTTCGTCGACGCCAATGGCAAGTTCATGGAGGACGTACCGTACCTCGGCATGGCCGCGTTCGAAGTCGGCCAGAAGCAGGGCGCCGCGATGGCTGCCGAAGCGAAAAAGCGTAACTGGGACTGGAAAGACACTTACGCGGTGGTCAACACCTACAACGAACTCGACACCGGCAAGAAACGCACCGACGGCTCGGTGAAATCCCTTGAAGAGGCCGGCATGCCGAAGGACCACATTCTGTTCGCCGCCCTGAAAACCCTCGACGTACCGGGCAGCATGGACGCCACCAACTCGGCGCTGGTGAAACTGCCGAGCGCGGCGAAGAACCTGATCATCGGCGGCATGAACGACAACACCGTGCTCGGCGGCGTACGAGCCACCGAAGCGGCCGGTTTCGCTGCGGCCAACGTGATCGGTATCGGCATCAACGGCACCGACGCTATCGGCGAGCTGAAAAAGCCCAACAGCGGCTTTTTCGGTTCGATGCTGCCAAGCCCGCATATCGAAGGCTATAAAACCGCCGAGATGATGTACGAGTGGGTCACCACCGGCAAAGAGCCACCGAAGTACACCGCCATGGATGACGTCACCCTGATCACCCGCGAGAACTTCAAGCAAGAGCTGGAAAAAATCGGCTTGTGGAACTGACGGCAACGCCGGCCCGGGCAACCGGGCCGTTTGATTGAGGTGGCTTAAATGCACGCGCAAGTACAAACAACACAACACAACGCTGGCGGCAGCCTGCGCTTCAACGGGATCGGCAAATCCTTTCCCGGCGTGAAAGCGCTGGACGGCATCAGCTTCGTCGCCCATCCCGGCCAAGTCCACGCTTTGATGGGCGAGAACGGCGCCGGTAAATCGACTCTGCTGAAAATCCTCGGTGGCGCTTACATCCCCAGCAGCGGCGAGTTGCAGATCGGCGAGCAGACGATGGCGTTTAAATCGACTGCCGACAGCATCGGCAGCGGCGTGGCAGTTATTCACCAGGAACTGCATCTGGTGCCAGAAATGACGGTGGCCGAGAACCTGTTTCTCGGCCACTTGCCTGCCAGTTTCGGCCTGATCAATCGCGGCGTTTTGCGTCAGCAAGCGTTGAACTGCCTCAAGGGCCTGGCCGACGAAATCGATCCGCAGACCAAGGTCGGACGCTTGTCCCTTGGCCAACGGCAATTGGTGGAAATCGCCAAAGCCTTGTCGCGCGGCGCCCATGTCATCGCCTTCGACGAGCCGACCAGCAGCCTCTCGGCCCGCGAGATCGATCGTTTGATGGCGATCATCGGTCGCCTGCGCGACGAGGGCAAAGTGGTGCTCTACGTCTCGCATCGCATGGAAGAAGTGTTCCGCATCTGCGACGCGGTGACCGTGTTCAAGGACGGTCGCTACGTGCGTACTTTCGAGGACATGAGCCAGTTGACCCACGATCAACTGGTGACCTGCATGGTCGGGCGCGACATTCAGGACATCTACGATTACCGCAATCGCCCGCGCGGCGCCGTGGCGCTGAAAGTCGACGGCTTGCTGGGCCCGGGTCTGCGCGAGCCGATCAGTTTCGAGGCGCACAAAGGCGAGATTCTCGGGCTGTTCGGCCTGGTCGGGGCAGGGCGCACCGAGCTGTTTCGTTTACTCAGTGGCCTGGAACGCAATACCGCCGGGCGCCTCGAACTGCGTGGTCACGAGCTGAAGTTACGTTCACCCCGCGATGCGATTGCTGCCGGGATTTTGCTGTGTCCAGAGGATCGTAAAAAGGAAGGGATCATTCCGCTGGCCAGTGTCGCCGAGAACATCAATATCAGCGCCCGTGGCGCGCACTCCGGTCTCGGTTGCCTGTTGCGCGGACTCTGGGAAAAGACCAACGCCGACAAGCAGATCAAGGCGCTGAAAGTGAAAACGCCGCATGCCGGTCAGCAGATCAAATTTCTCTCCGGTGGCAATCAGCAGAAGGCCATTCTCGGCCGCTGGTTGTCGATGCCAATGAAAGTCCTGCTGCTCGACGAACCGACCCGTGGCATCGACATCGGTGCCAAAGCCGAGATCTACCAGATCATCCATAACCTGGCCGCTGACGGCATTTCGGTGATCGTGGTGTCCAGCGACCTGATGGAAGTGATGGGCATTTCCGACCGCATCCTGGTGCTGTGCGAAGGCGCCCTGCGCGGCGAAGTCAGCCGCGACCAGGCCAATGAATCCAACCTGCTGCAACTGGCTTTGCCGCGCCACCGCGCTGACGGCGTGGCGAACTGAGAGGTGACTATGATGACAACCCAGAAAGAAACCCTGCCGACCGAGCGCAAACCTTTGGATATGCGGCGCTTCCTTGATGACTGGGTCATGCTGTTTGCAGCCGTCGGCATCTTCGTGGCCTGCACGCTGCTGATCGACAACTTTCTCTCGCCGCTGAACATGCGTGGCCTCGGCCTGGCGATTTCCACCACCGGGATTGCCGCGTGCACCATGTTGTATTGCCTGGCATCGGGGCACTTCGACTTGTCTGTGGGCTCGGTGATTGCCTGCGCGGGTGTGGTCGCGGCGGTGGTTATGCGCGACACCAACAGCGTCTTCCTCGGTGTCAGTGCGGCGCTGGCGATGGGGCTGATTGTAGGCCTGATCAACGGCATCGTGATTGCCAAGTTGCGGGTCAATGCGTTGATCACCACGTTGGCGACCATGCAGATTGTCCGTGGTCTGGCCTACATTTTTGCCAACGGCAAAGCGGTCGGCGTTTCGCAGGAATCGTTCTTCGTCTTCGGCAATGGCCAGTTGTTCGGCGTGCCGGTGCCGATCCTGATCACCATCGTCTGCTTCCTGTTTTTCGGCTGGCTGCTGAATTACACCACCTACGGGCGCAATACCATGGCCATCGGTGGCAACCAGGAAGCGGCGTTGCTCGCCGGGGTTAACGTTGATCGGACCAAGATCATCATCTTCGCCGTGCATGGCTTGATTGGTGCGTTGGCCGGGGTGATTCTGGCATCGCGCATGACCTCCGGACAGCCGATGATCGGCCAGGGTTTTGAGCTGACGGTGATCTCCGCTTGCGTGTTGGGCGGAGTGTCGCTGAGTGGCGGGATCGGCATGATTCGGCATGTGATTGCCGGGGTGTTGATTCTGGCGATCATCGAGAATGCGATGAACCTGAAGAATATCGATACGTTTTATCAGTATGTGATTCGAGGTTCGATCCTGTTGTTAGCCGTGGTCATCGATCGCCTGAAACAACGCTGAACCCATTCCTAGAGGGGTTCGCGGTCGGCGCTGAACGCTTGTTCAGCGCAAAAAACTGCAGGAGTAAGCCTGCTCGCGATAGCGGTCTTCCAGCCACATTGAAGCTGGATGTGCTGATGTAATCGCGAGCAGGCTCACTCCTGCAGGGGATCACATCGCCTTCGCGCCTTCTGTCACCTCCCTTAAATTTTCCTTGCCCGGCCGTGCCGGTTTCGGTTATCACTTTGTACATGATTAGACAGGTACGATTTGACAAGAAACAACGGGTGGTCGACGAACTCGTCCGGCGCATCGAAAGCGGCCTCATGGAGGACGGCTTTCTGTTGCCCGGCGAGCATCAGTTGGCTCAAGAATTCAAGGTCAGCCGTGGCACGCTGCGCGAAGCGCTGGCCGAACTGAAGCGGCGCAAATACATCGCCACGCAAAGCGGTGTCGGCTCGATCGTCACGTTTGACGGTGTCGCGCTCGACCAGCGCAGCGGCTGGGCGCAGGCGCTCGCCGACAGCGGGGCGCTGGTCAATACCGAAGTGTTGCGCCTGGAAGCCGTGACCCGCACTGATCTGCTGTCGCGTTTCGGCACCGACCAATTCATCACCCTCGACCGCCGTCGCCGTTCCAACGACGGCACGCTGGTGTCCCTCGAACGCTCTTTGATGCCCGCCACCGGCGGCCTGGAAAGCCTGCCGCGAGTCGGTCTGATCGATAATTCCCTCACCATCACCTTGGCCGCCTACGGCTACATCGGCGAACGGGGCGATCAGTGGATCGGCGCCGAACCGTTGAATGCCGAAAATGCCGAGCTGCTCGGCCGTCCGGTCGGCACCGTATTCCTCAAAGCCTTGCGTACCACCTACGACCGGCAGAACCGCTTCATGGAGCAGGTCGAAAGCCTGCTCGATCCGGTGCATTTCCGCATGCACCTGCAATTTGGAGAATCGAAATGACCACGCTCAACCGTGCCCTGGGCGCTTTCTATGGCCTGGCCCTCGGTGATGCGCTGGGCATGCCGACGCAATCGCTGAACCGCGAAACGATCAAGACCCGCTTCGGCCAGATCACCGATCTGCAGGATGCCGGCCCGCTGCAACCGATCGCCGCCAACATGCCCAAAGGCTCGATCACCGATGACACCGAGCAGGCGATTCTGGTCGGCGAATTGTTGATCGAAGGCAAGGGCAGGATCGAGCCGGCGGTGCTGGCGCAACGGCTGATCGAGTGGGAAGCCGAAATGCAGGCCAAGGGCTCGCAGGATCTGCTTGGCCCATCGACCAAACGCGCTATTGAAATGATCCTCGCCGGCCATTCACCGGAAGAGGCCGGACGCTACGGCACCACCAACGGCGCGGCGATGCGCATCACCCCGGTGGGGATTGCGGCGGACGTTGTCGATCCCGAGAGCTTTATTGCGGCCGTGGTGCAGGCCTGTCAGGTGACCCACAACACCACGCTGGGGATTTCCAGCGCGGCGGCGGTGGCGGCGGTGGTTTCCGCCGGCATTAACGGCATGGATCTGGGCGAGGCGTTGAACCTCGGTCAGCAGATTGCTCAGCAAGCGGAGTCGCACGGGCACTGGGTGGCCGGTGGGCGCATCGCGTCGCGCATCAGTTGGGCACGCACCCTTAGCGTTGACAGCGACAAAGCGTTGCTCGCGGATCTGCTCTACAACGTGATCGGCACATCGGTGGCATCGCAGGAGTCGGTGGTGGTGTCGTTCGCGCTGGCGCAGCAAGTGGCCGTCGGTGAGATGAGTGCATTTGATGCGTTGTGCATGGCCGCCAGTCTTGGCGGAGACACTGACACCATCGCCGCGATACTCGGGGCAATGCTTGGGGCCTGCCTGGGTCTTGAGAGTTGGCCTGTCGCGATGATCGAGACGGTGAAAGCCGTCAATGATCTGGAGCTTGAACCGTTGGTGCAAGGACTCCTCACTCTGCGCTGAGCAAACCCTGTGTAGGAGCTGCCGGAGGCTGCGATCTTTTGATCTTCAGCAGTCTTCAGCCCGCCACAAAATCAAGGTCAAAAGATCGCAGCCTGCGGCAGCTCCTGCAGGGGATGAGCAGGTTATTGAATTGCCCATAAACACAAAAAAGGCAACAGGAGCACTTTCATGAGTTCATCAACCGCCGGGCAAAGCGCCGGGCAACTGGAAACCCGCGGCATCGAGCCGGTCCCGGAAGCCGAGTGCAACGGGCATCCGCTGCAACTGTTCTGGGTCTGGTTCGCGGCTAACATTTCCATTCTCGGTCTGCCGCTGGGTGCCACGCTGGTTGCGTTTCGCGGCTTGGCGATCTGGCAGGCGATCATCGTCGCGATCATCGGCGCTGCCGGTTCGTTTGCGGTGGTCGGGATCATCTCCATCGCAGGCCGTCGAGGTCGAGCGCCGAGCCTGACCCTGTCGCGAGCGATCTTCGGCGTGCGCGGCAACATCGGCCCGACCCTGGTCTCGCTGATGTCGCGGCTGGGCTGGGAAACCGTCAACACCACCACCGCCGCGTTCGTCTTGTTGTCGCTGTGCTCGATCCTGTTCGGCTCGCCGGTTGAAGCGAAAAGTGCGCCGGTGCTGACGCTGATCTTCATCGCGATTTTCGTCCTGCTGACCCTGTCGGTCTCTGGCCTCGGCCATGCCACTTTGCTGGTAATCCAAAAGTGGGCGACCTACGTGTTCGGCGCATTGAACATTCTGGTCGGCGGCTTCCTTTGCGCGACCATCGACTGGACTGCGGTGTTCAACGCTACACCTGCGCCGATGAGCGCAATGATCATCGGCATCGGCACCATGGCCGCCGGCACCGGTATCGGCTGGGCCAACGCCGGCGCCGATATGTCGCGCTATCAACATCGCAGCGTAAAGGCTGTGCGCCTGGTCGCTTCAGCGGCGTTCGGCGCAGGCATTCCGCTGGTGCTGCTGATCACCCTCGGCGGCCTGCTTTCGGTGGGCAACAACGACCTTGCGTCGGCGACTGACCCGATCGTGGCAATCCGCGACATGCTGCCGACCTGGATGGCCGTGCCGTACCTGATCACCGCGTTCGGTGGTCTGCTGCTGTCGAACAACCTGTCGGTGTACTCCGCCGGTTTGACCACACTGACCCTGGGCCTGAAGGTCAAACGCGTCTACGCGGTGGTGGTCGATATCGTCGCGATCTTTGCCGGTTCGATCTACTTCATGTTGATCGCCGACAGCTTTTACGGCCCGTTCATTACCTTCATTTCCCTGCTCGCGGTACCGATCACCGCATGGGTCGGGATCTTCGTGGTCGACTTGATTCACCGTCACTATTACAGCCCGAAAGACCTGCTCGATGTCAGCCCGAGCAGCGCCTACTGGTATCGCGGCGGCGTCGAGTGGCGCGCGTTCGGTGCGTGGGCGATTGCGATTGTGCTCGGTTTCAGTTTCACCACCATCGGCACCACCGCGGAAAATGTCTGGTTCAAGGGCTTCTTGTCCGACTCGTGGCTGGGCCACAACGGCCTCGGCTGGATCGTGACGTTCGTGGTCGCCGGTGGCATTTACTTCTTACTGGGCGGGGCTAAAGATCGCCGCGCCGCGCAAGTCGAGAATGCTCATGCCTAAGATGTTGCACACCGGCCAGGTCATCATCGATCTGGTCATGGCCGTGGAAAAACTGCCGCAGATCGGCGGCGATGTGCTGGCGCAGTCTGCCGGTTTCGAGGCCGGCGGTGGCTTCAACGTGATGGCGGCGGCGGTGCGTAACGGCCTGCCGGTGGTCTATCTCGGTCGTCATGGCACCGGGCGTTTCGGTGATCTGGCGCGTCAGGCGATGAATGAAGAAGGTATTCACATAGGCATCAAAACGCCTGCGCAAAGCGACACTGGTTTATGTGTGGCGCTGACCGATGCTTCGGCCGAGCGCAGTTTCATTTCCTACATCGGTGCTGAAGGTGAAGTGACGGTCGAGGATTTGAACAGCGTCGCGGCGCAGGCCGGAGACTATGTTTACGTCAGCGGTTACAGCCTGTTGCATGAAGGCAAGGCTCAGCCGTTGCTCGACTGGACGCTGGCGTTGCCGGCCACGATCAACGTCGTGTTCGATCCGGGGCCGCTGGTGGAGTCGCCGGATTCACCGTTGATGCGAGCATTGCTGCCGCGCATCGATGTGTGGACCAGCAACAGTGTCGAGGCGCTGCGATTTACCGGGGCCAAAGATATTGGCACCGCGCTGGACCGGCTTGCTGAACACCTGCCAAAGGATGTGCTGATGGTGGTGCGCGACGGGCCGCAGGGTTGCTGGATTCATCAGCGTGGCGAGCGTCGGCATGTGCCGGGGTTTGCCGTCAAAGCGGTGGACAGCAATGGTGCCGGGGATGCCCATGCCGGGGTGTTTGTGGCCGGGTTGGCGCAGGGGCTGGGCGCGCATGAAGCGGCGCGTCGAGCGAATGCGGCGGCGGCACTGGCGGTCACGCGGTGGGGGCCGGCCACTGCGCCGGGGAGTGCTGAGGTTGATGCGTTGATCAGCGAGACTTTCGGCGACTGAACCGCCGCTATCGCTGGCAAGCCAGCTCCCACATTGGAGCTGTGCCAAGCACGACCCCCTGTAGGAACTGCCGAAGGCTGCGATCTTTTGATCTTGCTTTCAAAAGTCGAAATCAAAAGATCGCAACCTTCGGCTGCTCCTACAGGCTCAAACGGTGTCAGCTATCGAGTTTGCGCGCCGCTTCAACGCCCGCGGCGCTGAGCTTGATCGGCAGGTGCAACGAATGTTCTCCAGCCTCGTTACAGGTCACATGACCATGGTGAATCAGTCCGCGTTCCTGCAAAGCGGCGAGGGCGCTGGCCACGACTTTCTCGCCCCGGTAATTATCCAGCACTTCCTTGCCCAGTCCACTCGGGTGAGCGTGCAGCAGGCGGGTGAGGACTTCTTTTTCCAGGTTTTTATCGACGTTCATGGTTACCTCTTCATGGATGTGAATAGGACGCTCGCGTCGGCGAACTACTGCTGACCGGACCCTTCGGAACCCGAGCCACCGGTGGTGGTTTTCGAGCCGACGCCGGGGCCGGCGTTGTCTGGCGTTGCAGGGGAATCCGTGGTGTTCATGCCGCCCTGGCGACCGGGATCACTGCCTTGAGTGCGTGGATCGGTGCCAGTGGCGGGCGGCTGGTTGATCAATGGCACGCCAGAGCCATCGGTGTTCATGCCGGGGGCACTGTTGATGGCGGGGGCTCGCGGAGGGGTCGGATCGGTAGGGCCGGTACCTGCCGCGGTTGCAGCGAAGGCTGCGGGGCAGAGCAGGACGGTGAAGACAAGAGCGGTCAACCTTGACGGAATCATAGGGCTTCTCCAGAGATTGGAATCCTTACCTTTTGTTGGTCTGCCCTGGTTTTGGATTGGTGCCTGATGACCGACGAACGGTCTACACCGCTTGCGCGGTTTTGACATGGATCCGGCGCCAGAGCAGTCGGCCGAGGGTGATCGCCCAGTTCAGCAGCGCGACCGCCAACACCGTGAGCAGCAGCGTTGCCATGCCGTGTTCAACGATGATTTTCCCGGCCAATAATGGAAAGCCGAAAACGCCGATGAAATAGGAAAGACTGAACAGCAGCAGCGCCTGCGAAGTCGTGCCATTCGGTGCTTCGTTGGCGGCCAGTCCGTTGATCACCGAATAAGTAAGTCCGTACCCGACACCCAGCATCACCGCCGCCAGCAGATAAGCGAAACCGCTGTGTACGCCGAACGCAAACAGCACAATCGAGCCGAGCATCAGCCCCGACAGCAGACACGACGCACGCAGTGGATCACGCTTGACCACGAAGCCTGCGATCAGCATCCGGCTGCTGATCGCCGCGCTCATGAAACCGAGAAAGAACAGCGAATAATCCAGCGAGCGGGCAGCGGCATAAGTCGTCTGGAAGCTCGACAGGCCACCGAACACGCAACCGCCGAGACCGACCATGATGATCGGGAACAGCGCGCGGGAACCGAGCACTTGAGTGGTCGCTCGCCAAGTGATTCTGGCGGAGGAAATGGTTTGGGGGCTTTGCAGGCGAGCACCGAGCCGCCAGAACAACAACACGCCGATCAGGCTCGCCAATGCCGCCAGATAGAACGCCGACGTCACCGGCAAGCCCAGCGCATTGGCTGCCCTTCCGAGCAACGGCCCGCTGCCGATTCCGGTCATCATGCTCCCCGACAGCAAGGCAAAATATTTCGCCCGCTGCGCCGGGGTCACCAGACTGGCGACGATGATCGGCCCCAAGGTGTAAAACACCCCCCAGCCCAACCCCAGCAACAAACCGAAAAACAGCAACAGATGACCGAACCCCGGCGTCATCGCAAAGCCCAGGCTGGCCGCCACCAGCAGCAGACCGAACAACGCAATCGAACGCGCCGCGCCGAGCAGATCCGACACGTGCCCGGACACCAGCACTGCCGCAAACGTGCTGAACATCGCCGCAGCAATGACGCTGCCGGCATCGTGTTCATTGCCGCCGCGCGAGCCGATCAACAGCGACAACAGAAACGTCGAGCCGTAAGACAGCGACAGCAAGTAACTGGCGAGGCAGAACAGGCCGAACAGCTTGCCCGACACCTTGGGTGTGGCTTGAGACATTGACGCGGTTCCTTGACCGGAGCATTGAGCGTCATCTATCTAACACGCCCGACGCCAGGCTTAGGTCTGAGCTTGGTGAAGTCAGGATCGTTGCGGGCCGGAGTAATGCGTTCAGGCGATACCAATCTCTTCCTTGAACTGCTCCATGAAACTCTTCAGGCGTTGATGACGTATCTGCGCCAGACGGCGGCCGGCGGCGGTCTGGAACCCGTCGGCGAGGTGCAGCAGTTTGGTCTGGAAGTGATCGAGGCAGAACCGTGTGTCGTTGTAATCGCGATGTTTTGCCTCTGGATCCTGTGGGTCGTACAAAGCAGATCCCATGCGCCCGGCAACGTAGAAGGTGCGGGCGACGCCAAGCATGCCAAGGGAATCGAGACGGTCGGCGTCCTGGACGATTTTCGCTT
Source organism: Pseudomonas sp. FP2196 (assembly GCF_030687715.1). Lineage (GTDB taxonomy): Bacteria > Pseudomonadota > Gammaproteobacteria > Pseudomonadales > Pseudomonadaceae > Aquipseudomonas. The sequence goes on along the minus strand of NZ_CP117445.1, from coordinate 4,412,895 downwards.
CGAGGGTGACGGGCGTGATGTTGGCGGAAAAGCTGTGGGCTTCGATGGCGTGGGCGACAGTCTTGATTTTGGCTTCGGGCCACTTCAGTTCGGTCAACACGTCCGAAGCTTTTTCCGCTGCCAGGCGCGAGGCTTGCGAGCGCAGCGGCGAGTTCTTTTCGACGGCAACGCAATCGTGCAGCAGCACGGCCGCGAGCAATACTTCAAGATCTCCGCCTTCCTCGGCCTGCAACGTACGCGCGTTGTGCCACACCCGTTGCAGGTGCGCGAGGTCGTGGGCACCGTCGTCTGAGGGTTCGAGGGCGTGAGGAAGCAGTTCTTCAGCAAGGGGCATCAGAGGAATAAAAGCGCTGGCAGACATAAACACTCTTTCGGTTGAGGTCGGTTTGTGCGGCGAGGGAGCATGCTCTCTCGCCACAACAGTAATGGCGCCTTAGTATGGCGCTTTCCATTTTCCAACAAGGCCCGTCCATGTCGATCGAGATTCGCCCGGCGACTCCCAGCGATGCACCGCAAATCCTCGCGTTCATCACCGAACTGGCAGATTTCGAAAAGGCCCGCCACGAAGTCATCGCCAGCGTCACCGACATCGAGCGCAGCCTGTTCGGTGAAGGTGCCACCGCCCACGGCCTGATCTGCCTGCGCGACGGCGTACCGATCGGTTTCGCGGTGTTCTTCTTCAGCTATTCGACCTGGCTGGGCAGCAATTGTCTGTACCTCGAAGACCTCTACATCACTCCCGAGCAACGTGGCGGCGGCGCCGGCAAAACCCTGCTGCGCCATCTGGCAAAAATCGCCTGCGACAACGACTGCGGCCGTTTCGAGTGGAGCGTGCTGGAGTGGAACACGCCGGCCATCGACTTCTACAAGTCCCTTGGCGCGCAACCGCAGGAAGAATGGGTGAGGTATCGCATGGATGGCAAGGTGTTGCGCGAGTTCGCCGAGGGCTGAACCACAATGATGGCGATCTAGTGCTAATTCGATTGTCGCCAGCGCTCTAGTCCGGCATTCTACGCGCCATTTTTGCGCGCTCACGGACGACACCTGCAATGCCTCTGGCAAAATTTCTCCACGCCCGTGGAGCCTTCGCTGCGTCAATGAGTGACCGGCGATGAGCGGATTACGGGCGTCAATGCGTTTGTATGGCCTGGTGAGAAACTCGGGCTCCAGCGACAACCCCCAGCGTCAACCGGTAGACATCCTCTGCGTCGTCAGTCGCACGGGCGGCAAAGCCATCCGTGCGTTTGTGTCGCGACTCGACGCCGAGTTGGTGGCGCGCAGCGATGGGCTCGATGCTTATCGCGTGATCCCTCTGCGCAGCTTTGATCCCACAGTGTTTATCGACGCCCAACAAGGCTGGCTGACGCTGCACATTTGCTGCGGCTTCGTCGCCCCGGCCGATCATTCGTTGCTCAAGGACGGCGCGTTGATGCCGATGGGGTGGTACGTCTACTCCGAGATTGGCCAGTGGACTGCCGAACATCATCTGGACCTCGGTGCGCAAATGGCCGAGTTGCTGCAATCGACGTACGAATTGAATCACCTGAGCAACTACAACGCCTGGCTCAACGAACTCGATGACGCCACGCCTGCCGAGCTGGCGTGGTACGTCGATGAAGCCTGGCGACATCTGCCAACCGCTGCATCCCCAGACAGCCGTGAGCATTGCCACGCCCTGTTCGACCCCGTCGACAACCGCTGGCGCTTCGCTGCGACCGACATCGATATCCATCAACCGCACCCGGAACTTCTGAAGCAAGGAGCTTTGAATTGAGTGGTAAACCCGCCGCCCGCGTCACCGACCCGACCGCCTGCCCACTGCCGGGCCATGGCACTAACCCGATCGTCTCCGGCTCGCCGAACGTCTTCTTCGACGGCCTCGCCGCTGCGCGCATGACTGATAAATCTGCGTGTGGCAGTCCGATCACCGGCGCCGTCTCCGGCACTGTGTTCATCAACGGCCTGAATGCCGCCACCCTTGATAGCACCGGCGGGCACGGCAATGTCGTGGTCGGCGGCTCCGGGACGGTGATTATTGGCCAGAGCGGCGGAGGGGCGGCGTTTAGTGGGTTGTTGCCGATGCCGGTGCATTTTAATGATCGGATGCAAGTGATAAACGAAGCCACGGGGGAACCTATTCCCGACCACCCTTATACGATTCAGCGAGGCGATGGGCGTGTTGAGCATGGCATCACCGATGAACAGGGCTTTACCCATATGGTCAGTTCGCATTTGGCAGAAACTATTAAATTGTTTGTAGAGTGATCGAAATGGAAGTCGAAAATCCCGCACTCAACGATTGTAAAACTGAAGTGGCTGGTCATGAGTTGACCTGCAAGACTGATCAGACCGTCAAGCAGGCTGCGGTTAAAGTTAAAAAAGTTGCAGTGTTTTTTATTGGCGGTGCTGGGGATAAGGAAGAATACTATCAAAATGAACCGCCGCATCATAACGTGATGAATGCATGGAAGCAGTTAGAGAAGCGTCTTACTAACGAGCAGAAAATTGAGGTTAATCTGCCGTACATAAGTTATAAAGACGTTCGCGGTGAAAAAGATATTAAAAAGTACGTCGAGCGTCCTTTGAAAGGTGATAAATCGGTCTACATCGTCGTTGTAGGTCATAGTTTGGGTGGTTGGAATGGTGCACATCTGACTTCGATTTTGAAAGAACGCGGTTACACCGTAAAGGTATTAGTAACACTTGATCCTGTTGGCGGTGGTACAGGTGTCTGGATGGTGTCAGATATATACTTTACGACACCTAAGCCCTCGGCAGATTACTGGGTCAATGTATTGGCTTCTCCTACGGTGACGGATTCATCTGATAACGTTGCCAGCATGGGCGAACGTTGGGTTATGACATCTGGGCCAGCTATCAACGAAGCGGTAAACGCCAACCATCGTCAGGCGGGTGTCATGTTTGGCGCTACGCTACAGGGTGGTAAATCGGCATGCGATATTGTGTATGAACGTTTGAGTCAATATTTGGAATCTTCGAAATGAAGTCGTTGTTTGTTTTTCTGACGCTGCTGCTGTGCTGTTCTTGCACTAAGCAACCGGTTCTTCCGGTCATCGATGTTGGTTTGATTTCTGTCAGTGGTGGAGATGATCACTCATCTTTAAGTGTTAAGTTTGGTTCGAAAACTGATCTGTTGAATTTTTTTCAGAATGCGACCGGAGAAAGTCAGTTGGGCGAGTCTTTATTCTGCTCTCTGGATAAGGATGTCGAGTTTAAAGATTTTGATAAGTTAGATCGGTATTTGGTGGGGGATTTTGTTGAGCTTGATAGATCTGGAACTAAAGCGGGGCATGTTTATGTGGCCAGGTTGTCCTCGTTTAAAAAGGAGGATGAGGGTGTATCAAATATTTTTATGCCTGCCAGTGAATTATTGCTGGTGTTAAGTCGGCGTAATGTCATCTCTTGTAAGGTGTTCACTTCTGCTTATTCATTCGGTGGGTATTATTCGAATTCAATGCTCATTCCAGCAGCTGACATCGTGCGTGCGATTCAGGGGAAGCGCGATTGATGAAGCTGAGAGGGTTCCGGCTACTACTGATCGCTGGTTTTTTAACGTGTTCGTCCTGCCTCCACCTGAACGTTCCACCGGCCAGGCTTGAGTTCGTTTCGATCGATCACGAAGTTTCCAATTTTTACGACCTGCGCTTCACGTCTGACCGAAACCTCATTGACTTGTACCGGGACCACGGCCGGCAAGGCCAGATTGGTACCTGGATCCATTGCTCTTTGAACGGTGATCCAGACTTTTCCATCGAACATGAAATCGTCCTGGAAGCCTCGGGAATCGTCAGTGGCATGCGCTTGATAGAAGGCGATCGTCGCTTTGAGATGTTCGCGAATATCCGCGTCGAGAATCATGCCGTCAACGACGGCCATAACCACATCCGGCCGGTTGAGTTGGTGCAGATCCTCAAACCGCAGGCATACATTCCGTGCAAGGTGGTGATCACCGCATTCCCGTTCGTGGCGTATTACTCGAAAGTCATGTACATGCCAGCGTCGCGGTTCATTGCTGCAATAGAGAATCCTCGAGTGGCGCCAGCGCGCATTTGGCTCGAAAAGTCCGACCAACCCAGGTCGTTGCTGCCGCTTGCCCCAGTGTGCATCGTGCGCTGGCGCTATGACCTGGCTCTGGGATATGACCAGATCGACAGTCTCGGACTCTGTAGCGATGTGCCCTATGCCGGCATGCTGGCCTCGTTTGCGCCGAACAACACAAAGTTGAAGATTGTTTCAGGTTCAGAGGAATTACCGGCACCCTTTGCGGCATACACCATCATCCGCGGTGACGGACGCCAGGAGCCCGGAATAACTGACCACGAAGGCCACACACTTGAGGTGGGTTCCAGTGAGCACGAAACGGTGAGGATCCTGATTAACAAGAATCTGGACGTCGTTCAGCGTTGGACACAACGAATCGATCTTATCCCATAATATGGGATGTAAAATTACATATTGAGATTTACTGTTTGGGAGGTCTATAGTCCGTCGCACTCACTGCCAAAAACAAAACAGGTGAAGCGATGCTGGCGCAATTAATCGCGCTCGATTGGGGGACGACCTCATTACGTGCTTACAAACTCGCGGCGGGCGGCGTGGTGCTGGAGCAGCGCGCGCTGTCGTCCGGGATCATGCAGTTGCCGAAGACCCCGCGAGTCATCAACGGTCGCGAATGCGCCGACGGTTTTGAACTGGCCTTTGACGAGGCGTGTGGCGACTGGCTCGATGCGCAGCCGGATCTGCCGGTGATCGCTTGCGGTATGGTCGGCAGTGCACAGGGCTGGCGCGAAGCGGCCTACTGCGAGACGCCGGCGAACGTCGCTAATCTCGGAAATTCCCTACAAACAGTTGTCAGTCTTCGCGGCACGCGGGTGCATATCGTGCCGGGCGTGATTCAGCGTTCGCGACTGCCGAATGTGATGCGTGGCGAAGAAACTCAAGTCCTCGGTGTTCTGCAGAATCTTCCGGCCGAGGCGGGCAGCGACTTGTTGATCGGCCTGCCGGGCAGCCATTCGAAATGGGTGGAAGTGGTCGATGGCCGCATCACCCATTTCGACACCTTCATGACCGGCGAAGTGTTCGCCGTGCTCAGTGATCACAGCATCCTCGGCCGTACCCAACAGCAAGGCGCGACGTTCGATGGTCAGGCGTTTGACCGGGGCGTACAGGTTGCGTTGTCGGCGGACGGTGAACTCGGCGTACTCTCGACTTTATTCAGTGCGCGAACGCTGGGCCTGACCGGTGAACTCAGCCCGACGGCGCAAGCGGATTACCTGTCCGGCCTGATGATTGGCCATGAACTGGCGGCACTCGCCACGGTTCAGCGGCATCGACGCAACAGCGTGCATCTTCCTTCGATCGTCCTTATCGGCAACGCGCAACTCTGCGCGCGCTACAGCCGTGCCCTCGATGCCTGCGGTTTCGCCAAGGTGACGCTGGCCGAGCAGGCCACCGAGCGTGGCTTGTGGCAACTGGCGCTGGCCGCCGGATTGATCGATTCCTCATCCCGTTAACCCTGACTGGAGGCCTGACATGCTCAAGCAAGCATTGGCGCAAAACGGTCTGATCGCGATTCTGCGCGGCCTGCATCCGCAGGAAGCTGCCGCTGTCGGAGAAGTCCTGTATGCCGCCGGATTTCGCGTCATCGAAGTACCGCTCAATTCCCCTTCGCCGTACGAAAGTATCTGCATCCTGCGCACGACGTTGCCCGCCGATTGCCTGATCGGCGCCGGCACGGTGTTGACACCGGAGCAGGTCGAACAAGTGAAAGAGGCTGGCGGCCAGGTGATCGTCATGCCGCACAGCGATGCGAAGGTCTTGCGTGCAGCAAAAGCGGCGGGTTTGTTCCTGTCGCCGGGTGTGGCCACACCGACTGAAGCGTTCGCGGCGCTGGAGGAGGGCGCGGACATTCTCAAGCTGTTCCCGGCCGAGCAGATGGGCCCGGCAGTCGTCAAAGCCTGGCTCGCGGTGTTGCCGTCCGGAACGGTGCTGGCGCCGGTCGGCGGGATCACGCCGGACAACATGCAGGCGTTTATTGACGCGGGTGTGAAAGGCTTCGGACTCGGTTCCGGCCTGTTCAAACCGGGGATGACGCCGGAGCAGGTTGCGGTCAATGCCAAGGCCTACGTCGCTGCCTGGAAAGCCCTTCGCTAAGAACTTTTGGCGCTGCGTGCGCTGCATCTATAAGAGAGACAAAAAGATGAAAATCACCAAACTCACCACCTTCATCGTCCCGCCGCGCTGGTGCTTCCTCAAGGTCGAAACCGATGAGGGCGTCACCGGTTGGGGTGAGCCTGTGGTCGAAGGTCGCGCGCACACCGTTGCCGCTGCCGTTGAAGAATTGTCCGACTATCTGATCGGCAAAGACCCACGCAACATCGAGGATATCTGGACGGTGTTGTACCGCGGCGGCTTCTATCGCGGCGGCGCGATTCACATGAGCGCACTGGCCGGTATCGACCAGGCGCTGTGGGACATCAAAGGCAAGGCGCTCGGTGTCTCGGTCAGTGATCTGCTGGGCGGTCAGGTGCGCGACAAGATCCGCGTGTATTCGTGGATCGGCGGCGACCGTCCGGCCGACACCGCACGCGCGGCGAAAGAGGCGGTGAGCCGTGGCTTCACCGCGGTGAAAATGAACGGTACCGAAGAACTGCAGTTCCTCGATACCTTCGAAAAAGTCGACCTCGCCTTGGCCAACGTGGCCGCCGTGCGTGATGCGGTCGGGCCGAACGTCGGTATCGGCGTCGACTTCCATGGCCGGGTACACAAGCCGATGGCCAAGGTGCTGATGAAGGAACTCGACCCGTACAAACTGATGTTTATCGAAGAGCCGGTGCTCAGCGAAAACTACGAAGCACTGAAAGAACTGGCGCCGTTGACCAGCACACCGATTGCTCTCGGTGAGCGGCTGTTCTCGCGCTGGGACTTTAAACGGGTGTTGAGCGAAGGCTACGTCGACATCATCCAGCCGGATGCGTCCCATGCCGGCGGCATCACCGAAACCCGCAAGATCGCCAACATGGCCGAAGCCTACGACGTGGCGCTGGCGCTGCATTGCCCGCTGGGGCCGATTGCACTGGCAGCGTGTTTGCAACTCGACGCGGTTTGTTACAACGCGTTTATTCAGGAGCAAAGCCTGGGCATCCATTACAACGAGAGCAACGACTTGCTCGACTACGTGAAGGACCCGCGGGTGTTCGATTACGACAAGGGCTTCGTGAAGATTCCGAACGGGCCAGGACTGGGCATCGAGATCAACGAGGAATACGTGATCGAGCGTGCGGCCGTCGGCCACCGCTGGCGCAACCCGATCTGGCGTCATGCCGATGGCAGCTTTGCCGAGTGGTGAGTCGCTGAATCACCTGTGCCCCCTGTGGGAGCGAGCCTGCTCGCGAATGCTATGTCACATCCGACATCGATGTGACTGATCCGACGTCTTCGCGAGCAGGCTCGCTCCCACAGTTTTTGATCTCCACATGGATGGGAGATTTGCGTCATGACCTCAAATAAACATAAGAAGAGGCATCTCTCATGCAACCGCAAACCCTCACCGGGCAGGCGTCTTTAGTCACGCCTAGCCGCAAGCGGTTTTTCATCATGGTGTTGCTGTTTATCACCGTGGTTATCAACTACCTCGACCGCAGTAACCTGTCGATTGCCGCCCCGGCGCTGACCAGTGAGCTGGGCATCGATCCAATTCATGTCGGCCTGATTTTCTCGGCGTTCGGCTGGACCTACGCCGCCATGCAGATCCCCGGCGGCTGGCTGGTGGATCGGGTGCCGCCGCGCATTCTGTATAGCGTTGCACTGTTGCTATGGTCGCTGGCGACGGTAATGCTCGGTTTTGCCGCCAGTTTCATTGCGCTGTTCGTGTTGCGCATGGCGGTCGGTGCGCTGGAAGCACCGGCCTATCCAATCAATAGCCGCGTAGTCACGACCTGGTTTCCCGAGCGTGAACGCGCCACGGCGATTGGTTTCTACACGTCCGGACAGTTCGTCGGATTGGCGTTCCTCACCCCGGTGCTAGCCTGGCTTCAACACGAATTCGGCTGGCATATGGTGTTCGTCGCCACGGGCGCGGTGGGCATTATCTGGGCGGCGATCTGGTACGCGGTGTATCGCGAGCCGCGTGATTTCAAAGGCGTCAACGATGCAGAAATCGATCTGATCCGCGAGGGCGGCGGGTTGGTGGATATTCAGGCAGAGAGCGCCAAGGCCAAAGCCAAATTCAGCTGGACCGATCTCGGCATCGTCCTCACTAAACGCAAGTTGTGGGGCATCTACCTCGGCCAGTTCTGCCTCAACTCGACGCTGTGGTTTTTTCTGACGTGGTTCCCGACTTACCTGGTGAAATATCGCGGCATGGACTTCATCAAATCCGGCCTGTTGGCGTCGCTGCCGTTTCTCGCAGCGTTCGTCGGCGTGTTGTGTTCGGGGTTCTTTTCCGACTTTTTGATCCGTCGTGGTTACACCGTCGGTTTCGCGCGCAAGTTGCCGATCATTGGCGGGCTGCTGATTTCCACCTCGATCATTGGCGCCAACTTCGTTGAGTCGACGCCGCTGGTGATTGCCTTTCTGGCGCTGGCGTTTTTCGGTAATGGGTTGGCGTCGATCACCTGGTCGCTGGTGTCGACACTGGCACCGGCGCGTCTGCTCGGCTTGACCGGTGGGGTATTCAATTTCATCGGTAACCTGTCGGCGATTGCCACGCCGATCGTGATCGGTTTCCTCGCCAGCGGTGATTCCTTTGCCCCGGCGATCACTTACATCGCGGTTCTCGCACTGATCGGCGCTTTGTCCTACGTGCTGCTGGTGGGCAAGGTCGAACGTATCGAGTTGTAGTGCTCAGCGTCGGGCGACCATAATGCCGCCCGTTCCCTCGCTCAACGGTAAAGGCTGGATATGCAGGAAGACGCCCCGGAAAAAACCAAGGACGCCGCGCCCACCGGCACTCAGACGCTACTGCGCGGACTGGGTGTGGTGCAGGCCGTGGCCAGTGGCGCGCGCGATCTCAAGGAGATCGCCCGGCTGATCGGCACCACACGCAGCACCACCCATCGGCTGGCCAGTTGTCTGGTGGACGAGCGCTACCTGCGGGTGGTGCCGCAAATCGGTTATCTGCTGGGGCCGAAGCTGATCGAGCTGGGTTTCCAGGCACGCGAAGAGTTACCGCTGGTGACGTTGGCTGGGCCGTATCTGGACGAGTTGTCGGCGCTGACCGGTGACACGGTTCACCTGGGGATTCGTGAAGGCGACGAAGTGCTTTATCTGCTGAAGAATCCGGGACGCAACGGCCCGGAGATGCGGTCGCGGGTTGGCCATCGCATGCCTCTGGCACGCACCGGGATCGGCAAGGCGTTGATGCTCGATGACACGCCGAAGGATTGGCAGCGTCTGTACGACATCAGTCTTCCGGCGGGTGGGAAAAGTCAGTTCTGGCCGCAGCACCCACAGCAGTCGTGGGAACAGCTTGAACAACGGATGACCGAGTATGTGGTCGGTGGCTACGCGTTCGATCTGGAGGACAACGAACCGTCGATCCGTTGTGTGGCGGCACCGATCCGTGATGCGAGCAAGCGCATTGTGGCGGCGATCAGTATCGCCAGCACTGTGCCGTACATGCCGCTGGAGAAGATGGCCGAGCTGATTCCCCTGATCAAAGGGGTCACAGCCCGGCTATCGGCGGAGCTGGGATTGAAGGTCTGAAGGATCAGACTTTCAGGGTTGCCATATCGATCACGAAGCGGTATTTCACGTCACCGGCGATCATGCGGGCGTAGGCCTCATTGATCTCGCGGATATCGAGCATTTCGATGTCGCAGGTGATGTTGTGCTCGGCGCAGAAATCCAGCACTTCCTGGGTTTCTGCGACGCCACCGATCAGCGAGCCGGCCAGCACGCGGCGACTCATCACCAGTTTGCCGGCGTGTACCGGTGGATCAACCGGCTCGATCAGACCGACCAGAATGTGCACGCCGTCGAAACGCAGGGTGTCGAGGTATGGGTTCAGGTCGTGCTGCACCGGAATGGTGTCGAGCAAGAAGTCGAAATAACCCGCCGCAGCTTTCATCTGCTCGGCATCGGTGGACACGATCACATGATCGGCGCCCTGACGACGGCCTTCTTCAGCCTTGCTTGCCGAACGGGTGAACAGCGTCACTTCGGCGCCCATCGCCTTGGCAAACTTGATGCCCATATGGCCGAGGCCGCCCATGCCCAGAATGCCGACCTTGTCGCCAGCCTTCACGCCGTAGTGCTTGAGCGGCGAATAAGTGGTGATGCCGGCGCAGAGAATCGGTGCGGCGCTGGCCAACGCCAGACGCTCCGGAATGCGTACAACAAAGTGCTCACTGACGACGATGCTGTCGGAGTAGCCGCCCATGGTGTTGCTACCGTCGACCCGGTCCGGGGTCGCGTAGGTCATGGTCGGACCTTCGAGGCAGTATTGCTCAAGGTTCGCTTGGCAGGCTTCGCAGGAACGGCAGGAGTCGACCATGCAGCCAACACCGACCAGATCGCCTACTTTGTGTTTAGTGACATTCGCACCGATGGCGGTGACTTTTCCGACGATCTCGTGGCCGGGCATCAACGGGTAAACAGCAATGCCCCATTCGTTGCGCGCCTGGTGAATGTCGGAGTGGCAGACGCCGCAATACAGGATCTCGATCGCCACGTCGTCGGCCCGAGGGCTGCGGCGTTCGAATTTCATCGGGGCGAGGGGCGTGGTGGCCGATTGGGCGGCATAGCCGATGGCGGTATACATGTGAAACCTCGCAAAGCAGTAACAAGTGAGGCGGCGCATTTTGGGCGCCGTCTGCCTGTCCGGCCATGACGATTCCTCCGGGTCTCATGCCTAATCCTCCGGCATGCGGCTTTGATCGGTCGCATTGGCAAAAGGATCTGCGATGATGCTTTCATCCCTTTTTCCGTGATTTTTGTGAAGAACATGTCGATGCAATTGACCCGTCACCTTGATGCCAACGCCACGCTGGTTTCGTTGATCGAACCGCTGGCGTTGCGCGACGGTTATTCCCAGACCGGGCTGCCGGGTGTGCAGGTGTTGCGCGCCAGTTGCGACGTTGCCCGTGGCCCGCACATTTATGAGCCGAGCCTGATGATCATCGCTCAGGGCAGCAAACTGGCGTTTCTGGGGCCGCGCACTATGGAATATGGTGCCGGGCACTATCTGATTCAGGCGCTGCCGGTGCCCTTTGAGTGCGAAACCTTTGCCTTGCCGGATGCGCCGTTGCTGGGGATTTCGGTAGCGATTGACCGAGTGTTGCTGGGTGAATTGGTATTAGCGATGGGGCTGGCGCCGGGGCGGCATATTCCTGCGCAGACACCGGAGTCGATGACCTCGGTGGTGCTTGACGATGACATGCGTGGTTGCGTCGAGCGGCTGCTGAGTTGCCTGCACGATCCGCTGGAATGCCAGATTCTCGGGCCGGCGCGGATTCGCGAATTGCTCTTCGTCGCGTTGCGCGGTCCGCAGGCTGATGTGTTGCGGGCGCTGGTCGAGCAGCAAGGGCAGTTTGCCAGGGTCGCGGCGTCGATCAGCCATCTGCATGCGCATTACACCGAGCCGTTGAACGTCGAGACCCTGGCCGGCTGCGCGAACATGAGCGTTTCGACGTTTCATGAACACTTCAAACGCAGCACCTTGTTGTCGCCCGTGCAGTATCTGAAGCGCCTGCGCCTGCTCAAGGCGCAAACGCTGCTGGTGGCGGAGGGCCTGGGTGTGGCGCAGGTGGCGCATCGGGTGGGGTATCAGAGTACGTCGCAGTTCAGTCGTGAATATAAACGCTACTTCGAGCGCAGCCCCGGCGACGAACGCGTCGCTTGAGGTATTACACAACCCTCTGTAGGAGTGAGCCTGCTCGCGATAGCGGCGTACCAGATGACATGATTTCGACTGGTTTATCGCTATCGTGAGCAGGCTCACTCCTACAATTGTTTTTGCTGAGACAAAAATTCTGGGCAACAAAAAGGCCCCCATTTCGGGAGCCTTGATGTTCAACAGTCCGACTTACATATTCGGGTAAGTCGGGCCGCCGGCGCCTTCCGGCGTGACCCAGGTGATGTTCTGCGAAGGGTCCTTGATGTCACAGGTCTTGCAGTGAACGCAGTTCTGGGCGTTGATCTGGAAGCGCTTCTCGCCGTCTTCTTTGGTGATGACTTCGTATACGCCGGCCGGGCAGTAGCGTTGCGCCGGTTCGTCGTACAGTGGCAGGTTTTTGCTGATCGGGATGCTCGGGTCGGTCAGCTTCAGGTGGCAAGGCTGTTCTTCTTCGTGGTTGGTACCGGAGATGAACACCGAGCTGAGTTTGTCGAAGCTGAGTTTGCCGTCGGGTTTCGGGTAGTCGATCTTCTTGCAGTCGGCCGCGAGCTTGAGGCAGGCGTAGTCCGGCTTGGTGTCGTGCAGGGTGAACGGCAGTTTGCCGCCGAAGATGTTCTGATCCAGCCAGTTGAAACCGCCGCCGACGATAGCGCCGAACTTGTGGACGGCCGGGCCGAAATTGCGGCTCGCAAACAGTTCGTCGTACAGCCAGCTCTTCTTGAAGGCGTCGACGTAAGTGGTCAGCTCTTCAGTGCCATCCTTCTCGGCAAACAGCGCGTCAGCCACCGATTCAGCGGCGAGCATGCCGGACTTCATCGCAGTGTGGCTGCCTTTGATCTTGGCGAAGTTCAGGGTGCCGAGGTCGCAACCGATCAGCGCGCCGCCCTTGAAGACCATTTTCGGTAGCGAGTTCAAGCCACCTTTGCAGATCGCGCGGGCGCCGTAGCTGACGCGCTTGCCGCCTTCCAGGTACTGAGCCAGTACCGGGTGATGCTTGAGGCGCTGGAACTCGTCGAACGGCGACAGGTAAGTGTTGCTGTAGGACAGATCGACGATCAGACCGACCACCACCTGGTTGTTTTCCAGGTGATAGAGGAACGAGCCACCGGTGTTCTCGGTGCCCATGATGTCCAGCGGCCAACCGGCGGTGTGCACTACCAGGCCTGGCTGGTGTTTGGCCGGATCGATTTCCCAGATTTCTTTCAGGCCGATGCCGTAGTGCTGGGCGTCGGCATCGCTGTCGAGGTTGAAGCGCTTGATCAGTTGCTTGCCGATGTGGCCACGGCAGCCTTCAGCGAACAGCGTGTATTTGCCACGCAGTTCCATGCCCGGGGTGTACAGGCCTTCTTTCGGATTGCCTTCGCGGTCGACGCCCAGATCACCGGTGATGATCCCGCGCACGATGCCGCTTTCGTCGATCAGCGCTTCTTGAGCGGCGAAGCCCGGGTAGATTTCCACACCCAGGTTTTCAGCCTGTTGGGCCAGCCAGCGGCAAAGGTTGCCGAGGGAAATAATGTAGTTGCCTTCGTTGTGCATGGTCTTGGGCACAAAGAAGTCAGGAATTTTCTGCGCACTGTCGGCGTTTTTCAGCACGAAAATGTCGTCGCGGGTGACTGGTGTGTTCAGCGGGGCGCCGAGTTCTTTCCAGTCCGGGAACAGTTCGTTCAGAGCGCGTGGTTCGAACACGGCACCAGAAAGGATGTGAGCGCCGACTTCGGAGCCTTTTTCGACCACGCAGACGCTGATTTCCTTACCGGCTTCGGCGGCCTTCTGCTTCAGACGGCAGGCGGCGGAAAGGCCAGCGGGGCCGGCACCGACGATGACCACGTCGAATTCCATGTATTCGCGTTCCACAGGCTATCTCCTACTCAAGGCTCAACAGTTTTTTTTCTAATTTGGAGGTTTGGTGTCGCATCCGTATTGCCTTTACGTTAACGTCAAGGGCAGTAATGGAGAACCCACCTTTCTCTCTAGGGGGCGCATTATATCTACACCACTCTGAGCGTCCAATACAAACGTTTGTTTGAATTGGCTCCAGCCCAGAGAAATCAAAGAAGCGCGGCTTATGAGTGACCATTTTGCCGTATTGACCGGAATAGGCGTTCCGGTCAAGATACGGGCGGTTTTGCGCTCGCCGTAGGCAGACTGGCGGTTTCAAGAGCACCTCTAAAGACAGGGCGTAGGCAGTACAAGGTGATGCGCAGCGCAGGTCTGGCGCGCAGTTTACACATCGTGAAGATCAATGACTTGTCGGTCACCACTGACGAACGGTCATCTCACTTCACAGCGTGGAATCACCCCATACACAAGCCGGCGTTTTTAGAGGTGCCCTTGTAGCCCGATGAGCATCATCCGCCAGGTTCGCCTAGGCGACTTTCTTTTCACCGGAGAGTAACGAGGAATCCATGAAGGTTCTTGTAGCTGTCAAACGCGTTGTGGATTACAACGTCAAGGTTCGCGTCAAGGCGGACAATTCCGGCGTAGACCTCGCCAACGTCAAGATGTCGATGAACCCGTTCTGCGAAATCGCAGTGGAAGAAGCCGTACGCCTGAAAGAGAAAGGCGTTGCGACTGAAATCGTCGTCGTCTCCATCGGCCCGACCACCGCTCAGGAACAGCTGCGTACCGCACTGGCTCTGGGTGCCGACCGCGCCATCCTCGTCGAATCCGCTGAAGATCTGACGTCCCTGGCCGTTGCCAAACTGTTGAAAGCGGTTGTCGACAAGGAACAGCCGCAGCTGGTGATCCTCGGCAAGCAGGCGATCGACAGCGACAACAACCAGACCGGCCAGATGCTCGCTGCACTGAGCGGCTACGGTCAGGGCACTTTCGCCTCGAAAGTCGAAGTCTCCGGCGACAGCGTTGCCGTGACCCGCGAAATCGACGGCGGCGCGCAGACCGTTTCGCTGAAACTGCCAGCGATCGTCACCACCGACCTGCGTTTGAACGAGCCGCGCTACGCGTCCCTGCCAAACATCATGAAAGCCAAGAAGAAGCCTCTCGAAGTGCTGACTCCGGATGCTTTGGGCGTTTCCACCGCCTCCACCAACAAGACTCTGAAAGTCGAAGCGCCAGCTGCACGCAGCGCGGGTATCAAGGTCAAGTCGGTGGCTGAACTGGTCGAGAAACTGAAAAACGAAGCGAAGGTAATCTAATCATGACTATCTTGGTAATCGCCGAACACGACAACAAAGTGCTGGCTCCGGCCACGCTGAACACTGTTGCTGCCGCTGCCAAAATCGGCGGCGGCATCCACGTTCTGGTTGCAGGCCAGGGCGCTGGTGCTGTGGCTGAAGCCGCTGCGAAAATCGCTGGCGTGAGCAAAGTCCTCAACGCTGACAACGCCGCTTACGCGCATCAGTTGCCGGAAAACGTTGCTCCGCTGGTTGCGGAGCTCGGCGCTGGTTACAGCCACATCCTGGCTGCTGCCACCTCCAACGGCAAAAACATCCTGCCGCGCGTTGCTGCGCAGCTGGACGTTGACCAGATCTCCGAGATCATTTCGGTTGAAAGCGCCGACACGTTCAAGCGTCCGATCTACGCCGGTAACGCCATCGCTACCGTTCAGTCGACCGCCGCGATCAAAGTGATCACCGTGCGTGCCACCGGTTTCGACCCGGTTGCTGCTGAAGGTGGTTCGGCTGCTGTTGAAGCAGTCGGCGCTGCACACGATGCGGGCACTTCGAGCTTCGTTGGCGAAGAACTGGCCAAGTCCGATCGTCCAGAACTGACCGCTGCCAAGATCGTCGTTTCCGGCGGCCGCGGCATGCAGAACGGCGACAACTTCAAACACCTGTACGCCCTGGCCGACAAGCTGGGCGCTGCCGTCGGTGCTTCGCGCGCCGCGGTTGACGCAGGTTTCGTACCGAACGACATGCAGGTCGGTCAGACCGGCAAGATCGTTGCGCCACAGCTGTACATCGCCGTCGGTATCTCTGGCGCGATCCAGCACTTGGCCGGGATGAAAGACTCCAAAGTGATCGTCGCGATCAACAAGGACGAAGAAGCCCCGATCTTCCAGGTGGCCGATTACGGTCTGGTGGCGGATCTGTTCGAAGCCGTACCTGAGCTGGAGAAGCTGGTCTAATCCAGCGGCTTCACTTATAAAGAGCCCGACCTTTTGGTCGGGCTTTTTTTTGTCTCGGATTTGAGTGGGAGCGTTTTGCCATGGATCTGCGCTGCGGATTGTTATTGGGATTGGCCCTATTGCCTGGGTTGGCAACGGCCGCTGGCAAGTGCGAGCGCCTCGTCGTCACCGGCAGCCCGGACGCGCCGCCGTACCTGTGGCAGGATCCGCAGAATCCCAAACAATTGATCGGGGCAAGTGCCGATCTGTTGCAACAAGTGGCCAAAGACTTGGGTATCAAGGTCGAGTTGCTCTACGCGGGTAAACGATCCCAGGCCCTCGACGAAGTACGCAGTGGCCGTATGGATATGCTGGCCGATGCGCCACTGACCCTCAACGAGTTGGAAAACTTCGACTACATCCATCCGCCGCTGCTGGAAAACGATTACCTGGTGTGGACACGTAAAGGCTCGACTCTGGCCTACACCGAAGCCAAAGACCTGCACGGCCATTCCGGCGGCTTGTCGGAAAAATCTCGAATGACCCAGGCATTTGGCACCTTCGCCGAGCAGCAATTGACCCTTGTCCGGACAGCAAACCTCACCCAGGCCTTTCAGAAATTGCTCCTGGGTGAAGTGGAATATGTACTCGCCGGACGTTACTCGGGCATGGCCGCCGCGCAGGCGTTGGGCATGGCCAATGACTTGCTGGCCTTCGAGCAACCCATTGATCGACCGGGGCTGTATCTGGCGGTTTCTCATAACTCGGCGTGCAACGATCCGTGGTTGCGCGGACAGTTGGCCAAAAAGATGACAGAATTGCCCGCGTCCGGACTGACGGAAACCGCGCTGCAACGCAATATCGAGCGCTGGAAGGCGCAGCAGCAACAGCCGCAACAACCTGTCAGTGCCCCAAAACAGTAGGGATTCTTAGTGAGTATTCGACCTCTTTTCGCGGCGGTGGCCGTTCTGGCCATGGCCGGTTGCGCGACCGATCCGGCACCCAATGAACAAATGCGCCTGACCGAACAAACCATCGCCCAGGCCAAGGCCGTCGGCGCCACCGCCGATGATGTGCCGGAAATGAAACTGGCCGAAACCAAGTACAACCGGGCCAAGGGCAACATGGCCGATGAGTCCTACCGGAACGCGCGCATGCGCGCCGAACAGGCCGAACTCGACGCGCGTCTGGCAGAAGCCAAAGTGCTGACGCAAAAGAGCGAAGCACAGCTGAACGTGCTCAACACCCGCATCACCCGTCTGCGCAAGCAACTGGGAGATGCCCAATGAGCCTCAAGTCCAAAGTTCTCGGTGGTGTGATCCTCGCCGGTTGCGCCAGCCTGTATGGCTGCGCCGGTCAACACAGCGAATCCGCTCTGCAAGAGGCCAGCGCCGACTTCCAGAAGGTCAAGGAAGATTCCAACGTGCTGCGTATCGCGCCGAAGGACGTGATACGCGCCGGCGAATCCCTGGCCCGTGCCGATCGCCTGTCCACTTATTGGGGCAGCGGTTCGGACGTTGTGCATTACGCCTACCTGAGTCAGCGCTACAGCGAAATCGCTCGCGAACACACCAATAAGGTGCTCAATGAAGAGCGCGCGGCCAAACTCGAACTGGAGCGTCAGCGCCTGCAACTGGCCCTGCGTGAATCGAAGCTGTTGAGCGTTCAGCAACAAGGCAAATGGCTTGAAGAGCAGATCGTCGCACTGGCCACCACGCAGACTGATCGTGGTCTGGTGATGACCCTTGGCGACGTGTTGTTCGACACGGGTGAAGCGGAGCTGAAGAACTCGGCCAACCGCGTGGTTCTGAAGATCGTGCAGTTCCTGCAATTGAATCCGAAACGCGTGGTGCGTATCGAGGGTTACGCCGACAGCACTGGCGGCAAACAGGAAAACCTCAAGCTGTCCCGCGACCGCGCGCAGTCGGTAGCCGATGTGCTTATGGATCTGGGCATTGACGACAAACGCATTCAGGTCGAAGGTTACGGCGACGAATACCCGGTGGATGCCAACGCTTCCGAGCGTGGACGCGCACAGAACCGTCGGGTGGAAATTGTCTTCTCCGATGAAAAAGGCCAGCTCGGCGCCGCCCGTTAAGGGTTGCGTCTCTGGAAAGCCCGGGCTGTCATGCAGCGCCGGGCTTTTTTACGTCTGTCGAATAGCTCGCAAATCAATACAGTTGTGGCAGACACTGCACTGTACGGTCGACTAGAGTGACAACTGTCCCAGTACACTTCTAAACTGTTCCGGTATTGTTTCACACAAGAATAAAATGTCCGTGAAATCGAGTGCTGCGTCATGACCAATCTCTTGCTCTACCAACGTATTGCTCAGCAACTGGCCGAAGACATCCGCCGTGGTGTCTACCAACCGGGAGAACGCGTGCCATCGGTGCGCAAGATGAGTTCGCAGCTCAACGTCAGCCATGCAACGGTGTTGCAGGCTTACGCCAACCTCGAAGATCAGGGCCTGATTCGCGCGCGGCCACAGTCCGGTTACTACGTGCACCAAACCCCGGCGCTGACGGCGCCTACGCCGGATATAGCCCGGGTCGAACGGCCTGGTCTGGTCACGCGCAGCAGCATCATCCAACAAGTTCTGGTCGAGTCGCGCCGCGAAGGTGTGTTCCCGTTGGGCGCCGCCGTACCGAGCGTTGACTACCTGCCAGTGCGCGCGCTGCATCAGCAACTGGCCAAAGTCACTCGCTTCCACAGTCCACGGGCCTTCAGCTACATGTTCAGCCCCGGCTTCGAACCGCTTCGCCGCCAAGTGGCGATCCGCATGCGCGACGCCGGCGTGGTGGTGGATCCCTCGGAAGTGGTGATCACCCACGGTTGTGTCGATGCCTTGCAGATGTCGTTGCGGGTGCTGACCCGACCGGGCGATCTGATCGCCGCCGAGTCGCCAACCTATTACGGTTTGCTGCAACTGGCCGACCTGCTGGGCCTGAAAGTCATCGAGATTCCCAGCGATCCCGCGACCGGCATGAGCCTGGAAGCGTTGCAACTGGCCGCCAACCAATGGTCGATCAAGGCGCTGGTGCTGACCACGCGCCTGAGCAATCCGCTGGGCGGCACGATGCCTGAAGAGCGGCAAAAACAACTGCTGCGTCTGGCCTCGGATTTCGATATTCAGATCGTCGAAGACGACATATACGGCGAATTGATGTTCGAACAGGGCCGCACCAAAGCGCTCAAGGCTTACGACCGGCTTGACCGAGTCATCTACTGCTCAAGCTTCTCCAAAACCCTGTCGCCCGGTGTACGCATCGGCTGGATGATCGCCGGCAAATACCAGCAGGAAATTCAGCGCTTGCAGACCTTCAGCACGCATTCGGCGTGCAGCGTGACGCAGATGGCGATTGCCGCCTATCTGGAAAACGGCGGTTATGACCGGCATTTACGGTACATCCGCCAGGAATACCGGAAAAATCTCAGCGCATTCCAGTTGGCCGTGCAGCAGTACTTCCCCGAAGGCACGCAGATGTCCCGGCCCACGGGCGGTTTCATCCTGTGGGTGAGTCTGCCGGGACGGGTAAATACTCAGGAATTGCATGTCCGCGCATTGCAGCAGGGCATCAGCATCGCACCGGGCCTGATCTTCAGTAATACCGAGCAGTTCAACCACTGTATCCGCCTGAACTGCGGCATTCCGTGGAACCGCGAGGCGGAGAGGGCGTTGATGACGCTTGGTCTGCTGGCAACCCAACTGTGTCAGGAAACGGCTGGCGGATTCTGAACGGGTGGCCGGTCATGCTTGTCTTGTGGCGCTCAACAAGCGAGCATGTGGCCCTCTGCCGTTAGTGTCGTTGGGTCCATGAAAGCGATTTTTTCTGCCGCCGGGGTTTTGTTTTTTTCGCTGATGATCAGTCAGGCGCCTGAGGTCATGGCGGCTGCGGTTCAGGATAAACCGGCAGCGACGACCTCAGCGCAAAAGCCGGCGACCGGCAAAAAAGCCGTCCCGGTAAAAAAAGCGCAGCCCAAGAAAGCCGCGCCGGTGAAGAAACGCAAGCCTGTGGCTTCCAAGTCGAAACCCGCCAGTGAAATAGCAAAGTCCAAACTGCCACCCGCCAAACTGGATCTGAGCCTGCCCAGGGACATGGTCCAGGAATTGAAACCTGAAGGCACTGTCCCGCTGCCCAAACGTGAAGCGATCCTGCCGCAGATGTTCGGCGAGAAAAACAGCGGATTCCAGCTCAACGGCCGTTTGCTCAGCAACGAAATGCAGTTGCAACTGCGCAACGAGGAGCGTCGGGATGTCGAAGGCGCGGCGCTGGATTTCGAATTCAAACAGTAAAATCCGCCCATCTGTGACCCGCGAAGCAGACGCTTTGTCGGAGACTGGTCAGTCACGTTCACTTATCCGTAAAAACCCCGGTTCAGGGAATTTGAAACAGCCGTTTTAGCGGTTACCCTGTCCGCGTCTCTTTTTACACATTGCCCGTCGCGAGGACTTGTTCGTCATGAAATGCCGTGAAGGCTGTGGCGCTTGCTGCATTGCCCCTTCCATCAGTTCGCCGATTCCCGGCATGCCTGATGGCAAACCCGCCGGCGAACGTTGCGTGCAGCTCTCGGTCGAAAACCTGTGCAGCATTTTCGGCCGCCCGGAGCGCCCGGCAGTCTGTTCGGGCTTCGCTGCGGATGTCGAAGTCTGCGGCAGCAGCTCGGAAGAAGCGATCAGGCTGATTGGCTGGTGGGAGCAGATGACGGCGGCGTGATGTGTCAAACGAACGGAACTTCAACAATAAGGAATAAGACTATGGGTTCGCTGCACCGTATCGCTGTGTTGTGTGGTTTGACTGCCGTGCTGGCGACTTCGGCCGCTCAGGCTGAAGACTGGAAGGTCGCCAAGGAGCAGGACGGGATCAAGGTATCCCTGGCCGAAGTTGCGGGCTCCGATTACAAGTCCTATCAGGGCGTGACTCTGATGAAGACCAGCATTGCCAAACTGCGCGCCTTGCAGGAAGACGTCTCCGGTGCCTGTGCCTGGATCTACGAATGCAAATCCCAGAAGTTGCTCAAGCATGAGGGCGACCAGAGCTGGACCTACACTCAGTTCAACACGCCGTGGCCAGTCACTTCGCGTGATTCGGTGCTGCACATCACCACCGTCGAAGGCGCCGATGGCAGTCTGACCCGCAATCTGGAAGGTGTGCCGAAGTACATCCCGGAAGAAAAAGGCTTCGTCCGCGTGGCGCAGGTCAAAGGCTTCTGGAAGTTCGTGCCAAAAGGTGATCAGGTCGAAGTGACCTATCAAGTGCACACCGAACCTGGCGGCAGCGTCCCGGCGATGGTTGCCAACAAGTTTGTTGTTGATGCTCCGTTCAAAACCCTTGAAGCCTTGAAAGAGCGCGCCGAGAAGTAATCGCCGCCCATTCAGCAAAACGCCCCGATCAATTCGGGGCGTTTTGTTTTGCAGCTTTATTGTGTTTCCAGATATGCGTTGAACGAAATTTTCACAAAGCGTTCAAGACAATTCGCCCGCGCTGTTTCCACGCTTCCCGGTCTACCGCCGCTTCAAATGAAAGTGTCTGGCAGCAGGGCAGTAATCAATGGCAATGGTGCGGGTGATCGTGCAACATTTGCGCACCGCGCACGCCCCGGGGTCTGGAATGACCAATAGAGGGCATGGCGCCGCTGTATTTATGCAACTTCAACTTCCAATGGGTCCTAAAACGACATGGCAAACCCGGACGCCCTGAATCAGCAGCGATCTTCTGCTCGCCTGCTGCAACCGACCGTCAAATCGCATCTGGCCTACACGCTGCTTTGTGCGCTGGTCATGATGGTGATGTTTTCCGTGCTGCGCCTCGCGCTGCTGGTCTACAACCGCGAGATGATCCTCGATACCCCGGCTTCGACGTTCCTCGAAGCCTTCGCCAACGGCCTGCGTTTCGACCTGCGCCTGGTGGTCTACCTCTGCATTCCGCTGGTGCTGTCACTGTTCAGTGAGCGGGCCATGGCAGCGCGCGGCTTCTTCCGTCTGTGGTTGACGATTGCGTCGAGCATCGCGCTGTTCCTCGGCCTGATGGAGATGGACTTCTACCGCGAGTTTCACCAGCGCCTCAACGGCTTGGTGTTCCAGTACGTGAAGGAAGACCCGAACACCGTGATGAGCATGCTCTGGTACGGTTTCCCGGTGGTTCGCTATCTGCTGGCCTGGGTGATCGGCACGGTGATTCTGACGCTGGCGTTCAAAGGCGCCGACCGAGCCACCCGTCCACGTGGGCCATTCAGTGGCGGCAGCGTCAGCACTCGCCAAGTGGCGCCGTGGTACACGCGCCTCGCGGTGTTCGTGGTCTGCCTGCTGATCTGCGTGGTTGCGGCCCGTGGCACTCTGCGCCAAGGCCCGCCGATGCGCTGGGGTGACGTCTACACCACCGATTCCAACTTCGCCAATCAGCTTGGCCTCAATGCAACTCTGTCGCTGATCGAGGCCGCCAAGTCCCGCATGGGCGAGGATCGCGACAACATCTGGAAAGCCACGCTGCCGCAGGAGCAAGCGCAGAAAGTCGTGCGTGACATGCTGCTGTTGCCTGACGACAAACTGGTCGATGCCGATATTGCCGCCGTGCGCCGTGATTACACGCCGCCGGCCGATAAGACCCTGCCGATCAAGAACGTCGTCGTGATCCTGATGGAAAGCATGGCCGGTCACTCGGTTGGCGCCTTGGGTGCTCCGGGCAACATCACGCCGTACCTGGACAAGCTGTCCAAGGAAGGCCTGCTGTTCGATCGTTTCTTCTCCAACGGTACGCATACCCACCAGGGCATGTTCGCGACCATGGCCTGCTTCCCGAACCTGCCGGGCTTCGAATACCTGATGCAGACTCCAGAAGGCAGCCACAAGCTGTCTGGCCTGCCGCAGGTGCTCAGCGCCCGTGACTACGACGACGTGTACGTCTACAACGGCGACTTCGCCTGGGATAACCAGTCGGGCTTCTTCAGCAACCAGGGCATGACCAACTTCGTTGGCCGCAATGACTTCGTCAACCCGGTGTTCTCTGATCCGACATGGGGGGTGTCCGACCAGGACATGTTCGACCGTGGTCTGCAGGAGCTCAAGGCGCGGGAAAACGGCAAGCCGTTCTACGCGTTGCTGCAAACCCTGTCTAACCACACGCCGTACGCTTTGCCGACGCCATTGCCGGTCGAGCGCGTGACCGATCGCGGTTCGCTCAACGAGCATTTGACCGCCATGCGTTACTCGGACTGGGCGCTGGGGCAGTTCTTCGAGAAGGCCCGCAAAGAGCCTTACTTCAAGGAAACCCTGTTCGTAGTCGTCGGCGACCACGGTTTCGGTAACGAGCGTCAGATCACTGAAATGGACTTGGGCCGCTTCAACGTGCCGATGCTGATGATCGCACCGGGCATCCAGGAAAAGTTCGGTACCCGTGACCACACCGTGGGCACGCAGATCGACATCGTGCCGACCATCATGGGGCGTCTCGGTGGTGAAGTGCGCCATCAGTGCTGGGGTCGTGACTTGCTCAACCTGCCGCAAGGTGACACCGGTTTTGGTGTGATCAAGCCGTCGGGCAGCGAGCAGACCACCGCGATCGTTACTGCCGACCAGATTCTGGTGTTGCCGAGAGACAAGGACATGGGGCCGAAGATCTGGCAGTACCAACTGGGGGCCAATCCGCACGCCGAGGTCGTTCCGAATGCACCGCGCACTGCCGAGTTGAAACTCAAACTCGAAGCGTTCCTGCAAACGGCGACCAAGAGCCTGATGGATAACACCGCCGGTGTGATCCACGGCACGCCGGACTGAATGATCGGCAAACGCTTCGCGCAATAAAAAAGAGGCCCTGAAAAGGGCCTCTTTTTTTACGCTTGAATCGTTATATCCGACCGAGTAGCAATAGCACCAGCAGCACGACCAACACCACGCCGATAATGCCCGATGGACCGTAACCCCAACTTCTGGAGTGTGGGAAGACTGGCAGACCACCGATCAGCAACAGGATCAGGATAATGATAAGAATTGTGCCCATGTCTATTTCCTTGTTGAAAGTGTTCGAGAAGTCTTGGTGTTCAAGGGCGACTGGAGACTAAGTAATTCCAGGCAGCTTATAAATTCCGACTGGTGCGAATGAAAGAAAATTCAATGTTTTTTTAATGTATTTGGATTGCTTGTTTATTTCCTTTGAAGCACAAGATCAAAAGATCGCAGCCTTCGGCAGCTCCTACATCGAACTCCTGTAGGAGCTGCCGAAGGCTGCGATCTTTTGATCTTGCATTCAGCAATCTGATGGAGCGTGGGTGGGCGCCGAACCTTCGCTACACTCCGCGCATCTTCCCCGGAACAACAAGGCTGTCTGCTATGCAAAATCGCATGATGATCACTGGCGCGGGCTCAGGTTTAGGTCGCGAAATCGCGCTGCGCTGGGCGCGTGAAGGCTGGCGACTGGCCTTGTCCGACGTCAGCGAGCCTGGCCTGCAAGAGACCCTGAAAATGGTGCGCGAGGCCGGTGGCGACGGGTTTATTCAGCGTTGCGATGTGCGTGATTACAGCCAACTCACTGCGTTCGCCCAGGCCTGCGAAGAGAAACTCGGCGGCATCGACATCATCGTCAACAACGCCGGCGTGGCCTCTGGCGGATTCTTCAGCGAACTGTCGCTGGAAGACTGGGACTGGCAGATCGCGATCAACCTGATGGGTGTGGTCAAGGGCTGCAAAGCGTTCCTGCCATTGCTTGAACAAAGCAAAGGCAAGATTATCAACATCGCCTCCATGGCCGCGTTGATGCAGGGCCCGGCCATGAGCAACTACAACGTGGCCAAGGCGGGTGTGGTGGCCTTGTCGGAGAGTCTGTTGATCGAACTCGCGCAGCAGGAAGTCGGCGTGCATGTGGTGTGCCCGTCATTCTTCCAGACCAATCTGCTCGATTCTTTCCGTGGACCGACTCCGGCGATGAAAGCGCAGGTCGGCAAGTTGCTGGAGAGTTCACCGATCAGCGCAGCCGATATAGCCGACTACATCTATCAGCAAGTCGCTGTTGGCGAATTCATGATCCTGCCTCACGAACAGGGCCGTATGGCCTGGGCGATCAAGCAGAAGAACCCGCAACTGCTTTACAACGAAATGACGTCCATGGCCGAGAAAATGCGCGCCAAGGCCAAGCAGAGCAACGGCTGAACTTGCCCCTGACGTGCGGCGTGGTTAGGGTGGCCGCAATGGTCACCCTGTCGAGGCGCGTCAATGCTCAATTACTTGTGGTTCTTCCTTGCGGCGCTGTTTGAAATCGCCGGTTGTTTTGCCTTCTTCATGTGGCTGCGCCAAGGCAAAAGTGCCCTGTGGGTGATCCCCGCGCTGCTCAGCCTGACCCTGTTTGCGCTGTTGTTGACGCGCGTCGAAGCGGCCTACGCCGGTCGCGCCTATGCCGCTTATGGCGGGATCTACATCGTGGCTTCGATTGGCTGGCTGGCCGTGGTCGAGCGAGTTCGTCCATTGGGGTCTGACTGGATCGGCGTCGCGTTGTGCGTGATCGGTGCAAGCGTGATTCTGTTCGGTCCACGCTTTTCCGTCGCTTGAGGCGAGGGCTGTTTAACGATTTGCGGGAAATGTCTGAAGGGCAGCGTGCCTGACGCTGTAGGGCTTTACTGATTTGCCCGCGACGCATTGTAGAGCCGGCGCAAGCCGCGCATCTTCAGGGTTCGCTAACCCTGAAGGACGAATCTCATGCTTGTACTCAGCCGTGTCGTTGGTGAGTTGATTTCAATCGGTGACGACATTTCCCTGCGTGTTCTGTCGGTGAACGGTTCCAGTGTGCGCTTCGGCGTCGAGGCGCCCCAGAACGTCAACGTGCATCGCGCCGAGGTCTACGAACGGATCCAGCGCAAACAGGCTACGCAAAAGGTCCGCTGAGCATTTCAGTCGAACAGATGCTTGGGCACGTCGTGCTTGAGCATCAACTGGCACTGCTCGCTTTCCGGGTCGAAGACAATCAGCGCCTGGCCCTTGGTCAGCGCCTGGCGTACGCGCAGTACGCGGGTTTCGAGCGGTGTGTCGTCACCGTTGTCGGTGCCGTCGCGGGTGACGAAATCCTCGATGAGGCGGGTGAGGGTGTCGACTTCAAGAGCGTCGTAGGGGATGAGCATGGGCACCTCGGCTGAATCAATGGCGGGATGCTACGGCGAATGATGGTTGCCTGCCAGTTTTGTGTAGTCTGTCCCGGCCTCATCGCTGGCAAGCCAGCTCCCACAGGGTTTTGATGTCTACCCAAATACTTGTGGGAGCTGGCTTGCCAGCGATGGGGCCGGAACTGTCACAACAGAATCTGGATCAGCTATCCGACCGCTGCCCAACCAGACTGTCCACTGGCGGCACCCGCGTTTCGCTCTCCATCTGCGTGTCATGTTCGATCTGATGGCTGAAGCGGTCCAGCGATGCATTGGCCGGCGCCGCGTCGCTGGCAAATACCGGCGGACTCAGGATGTAAGCCCCGAGCAAGCGACTGAGCGCCGCGAGACTGTCGATGTGCGTGCGCTCATAACCGTGAGTTGCATCGCAGCCAAAGGCGAGCAGGGCGGTACGGATGTCGTGGCCGGCGGTCACCGCCGAATGCGCATCGCTGAAGTAGTAGCGAAACAGGTCGCGGCGCACCGGCAGTTCGTTTTCACCGGCCAGACGCAGCAGGTGGCGCGACAGGTGATAGTCGTATGGGCCGCCGGAATCCTGCATCGCCACACTCACCGCATGTTCACTGGAATGCTGCCCCGGCGCGACCGGCGCAATGTCGATGCCAACGAACTCGCTGACGTCCCACGGCAAAGCCGCCGCCGCACCGCTGCCGGTTTCCTCGGTGATGGTGAACAGCGGGTGGCAGTCGATCATCAGTTCCTGACCGCTGTCGACGATGGCTTTGAGTGACGCCAGCAACGCGGCGACGCCAGCCTTGTCATCGAGGTGACGGGCGCTGATATGGCCGCTTTCGGTGAATTCCGGCAGCGGATCAAACGCCACCACATCACCGACGCTGATGCCCAGCGAGTCGCAATCAGCCTTGGTCGCGCAGTAGGCGTCCAGGCGCAGTTCGACGTGATCCCAACTGATCGGCATCTCGTCCACCGCGGTATTGAACGCATGCCCGGAAGCCATGAGGGGCAACACACTGCCGCGAATCACGCCGTTGTCGGTGAACAGGCTGACGCGACTGCCCTCGGCAAAACGGCTCGACCAGCAGCCGACCGGTGCAAGCGTCAGGCGACCGTTGTCTTTGATCGCCCGTACGGCGGCGCCAATGGTGTCGAGATGCGCCGAGACCGCGCGATCGGGACTGTTCTTCTTACCCTTGAGCGTGGCGCGAATGGTGCCGCGACGGGTCATTTCAAAAGGGATGCCGAGTTCTTCCAGACGTTCGGCGACGTAGCGCACGATGGTGTCGGTGAACCCGGTGGGGCTGGGAATGGCGAGCATTTCCAGCAGGACTTTTTGCAGGTAGTTGAGATCCGGTTCGGGGATTTGCGTGGTCATGGAAACTCCTGATGGGTTGAGCACATCGATGGTTTCGATGAGGAAGAATTTGTGGTGAGTTTGAGGGCCTGATCGCGAGCAGGCTCACTCCTACAGGGAGACGCGATCAAATGTAGGAGTGAGGCTGCTCGCGATGGCGGTGGCACATTCAGTACATCAACTTCAGACAGCCGGCTTGCTGTGCGGAAACAACAAATCGACAAACCGCTCTGCCGTCGGCTGCGGTTCATGGTTGGCCAGACCGGCCCGCTCGTTGGCCTCGATAAACACGTACTCCGGTTGATCTGCCGCCGGCACCATCAGGTCGAGACCGACCATCGGAATATCCAGCGCCCGCGCCGCCCGCACGGCGGCATCGATCAGGGTCGGATGCAGAATCGCCGTGACATCCTCCAGCGTGCCACCGGTGTGCAGATTCGCCGTGCGCCGCACAAACAAATGCTCGCCCGCCGGCAAAATGCTGCTGTAGTCGTAACCGGCCGCATGCAAGGTGCGCTGGGTTTCGTGATCCAGCGGGATTTTGCTCTCGCCGCCCGTGGCCGCTAGCCGGCGTCGGCTCTGGGCTTCGATCAGCGCACCAATCGAATGCTGACCATCACCGATCACTTCCGCCGGACGACGAATCGCTGCCGCCACCACTTCAAAGCCGATCACCAGAATCCGCAGGTCCAGGCCTTCGTGGAAGCTTTCCAACAGCACTCGGCTATCGAATTGCTTGGCCGCTTCGATGGCCTGCTGAACCTCCTCGATGCTCTGCAAATCCACTGCCACGCCTTGACCCTGTTCACCATCGAGCGGCTTGACCACCACCCGCTGATGCTCATCGAGAAACTCTAAATTGTCATCGGCGTTGCCCGCCAATTGCTGCGAGGGCAGCTTCAGTCCGGCAGCCTTCAACACGTTGTGGGTCAGGCTTTTGTCCTGACACAAACTCATGCTGATCGCGCTGGTCAGGTCGCTCAACGACTCGCGGCAACGCACGCGGCGCCCGCCGTGGCTGAGGGTGAACAGTCCGGCCTCGGCGTCATCCACTTGCACGTCGATGCCACGGCGATGGGCTTCTTCGACGATGATTCGCGCATAGGGATTGAAATTGGCTTCCGGCCCGGGACCCAGGAACAGCGTCTGGTTGATGCCGTTCTTGCGCTTGATCGCGAAGGTCGAAAGGTTGCGGAAACCGAGTTTGGCGTAGAGGTTTTTTGCCTGGCGGTTGTCGTGCAACACCGACAGGTCCAGATAGCTCAATCCGCGACTCATGAAGTGCTCAATCAAGTGGCGCACCAGCACTTCGCCGACGCCGGGGCGCGAGCACTGCGGATCAACCGCAAGGCACCAGAGGCTGCTGCCGTTTTCCGGATCGTTGAAGGCCTTGTGATGATTCAGGCCCATGACGCTGCCGATCACCGCGCCGCTGTCTTCATCCTCGGCCAGCCAGTAAACCGGGCCGCCCTGATGATGCGGGGTGAGCAGCGCCGGATCGATCGGCAACATGCCGCGCGCCTGATACAGGTGATTGATTGCCTGCCAGTCTGCTTCGCTTTGTGCACGACGAATACGAAAGCCGCGAAACACGCGGGTGGACTGGCGATAGTCGCTGAACCACAGGCGCAGGGTGTCGGACGGATCGAGAAACAGCTGTGTCGGCTCCAGGCCGAGAATCTGCTGCGGCGCGGCGACGTACAGGGCGATATCGCGTTCGCCGGGCTGCTCGTTGAGCAGCTCCTGGGCCAGTGTTGCCGGATCAGGAAAGGTATGGCCGATCAGCAACCGGCCCCAGCCGCAATGCACGGCAATCGGGGCGGTCGCCAGTTCGCTGCCGTCTTCGGCCAGACGCGCCTGCAAACGTTCATACGACGGTGTCTGGCCGCGTATCAGGCGTTGGTTAATGGCCGTGGCGTGGGGTTTCATCAATCAGATTCCTTGTTCACTGAGCCACAGGTTCAGGGCCGCCAGTTGCCACAGCTTCGAGCCGCGCAACGGCGTCAGTTGGCCTTGCGGATCAGTCAGTAATTTGTCGAGCATGGCCGGATTGAACAGGCCGCGATCCTGGCTTGGATCGAGCAGCAGTTCGCGCACCCAGTTCAAAGTGTCGCCTTGCAAATGTTTGAGGCCAGGCACCGGGAAGTAGCCCTTCTTGCGGTCGATCACTTCACTTGGAATGACCCGGCGCGCAGCCTCTTTCAGCACTTGTTTGCCGCCATCGGGCAGCTTGAATTTGCCGGGAACCCGTGCCGACAGTTCGACCAGGCGATAGTCGAGAAACGGCGTGCGTGCCTCCAGGCCCCAGGCCATGGTCATGTTGTCGACGCGTTTGACCGGGTCGTCTACCAGCATCACTGTGCTGTCCAGACGCAGCGCCTTGTCCACCGCGGCATCGGCGCCGGGTTGGGCGAAATGTTCTTTCACGTAGTCACCGGCGGCGTCATTGGCGGTCAGCCATTTCGGTTGCACGGTGGCGGCGTAATCGTCGTAGCTGCGGTCGAAAAACGCTTCGCGGTAGGCTGCGTAAGGATCGGCCGCGCCGTCCACTTGCGGGTACCAGTGATAACCGGCGAACAGTTCGTCAGCACCCTGGCCGCTCTGCACTACTTTGCAGTGCTTGGCCACTTCGCGGGACAACAGATAGAAGGCGATGCAGTCGTGGCTGACCATCGGCTCGCTCATCGCGCGGAATGCGGCGGGCAGTTGTTCGATGATTTCTTTCTCGTCGATACGCAGTTGGTGATGCTGGGTGCCATAGTGCTTGGCGATCAGGTCGGAGTACTGGAACTCGTCGCCGCGCTCGCCGCCGGCATCCTGGAAACCGATAGAGAAGGTCGACAGGTCTTCCACACCGACCTCACGCAACAGGCCGACCAACATGCTCGAATCGACGCCGCCGGACAGCAACACACCGACATCCACGGCTGCACGTTGACGGATCGCCACGGCTTCGCGGGTGCTGTCGAGAACGCGGTCGACCCAGTCTTCGAGCTGCAGGTTTTTCTCGTCGTCGTGTGGGCCGTAGGGCAGGGTCCACCAGGTTTTCTGCTCGGTGCTGCCGTCGGCGTCAACGCGCATCCAGCTCGCCGGCGGCAGTTTTTCGATGCCGGCCAACAGCGTGCGCGGTGCTGGCACCACGGCGTGGAAATTCAGGTAATGGTTAAGCGCCACCGGATCGAGGATCGGGTTGATGTCGCCGCCCTTGAGCAGCGCCGGCAGGGCCGAGGCAAAGCGCAAACGCTGGCCGGTGCGCGACAGATACAACGGCTTCACGCCGAGTCGGTCACGGGCGATGAACAGACGCTTGGCGTCGCGCTCCCAGATGGCGAAGGCAAACATGCCGTTGAGTTTTGGCAGCAGTGCTTCGCCCCAGGCGTGATAGCCCTTGAGCAGCACTTCAGTGTCGCCGCCGGAATAGAAGGCGTAGCCCAGTGCTTCGAGTTCGGCTCGCAGTTCCGGGAAGTTGTAGATTGCGCCATTGAAGGCCAGGGACAGGCCTAACTGGCTGTCGATCATCGGCTGCGCCGAGCCGTCCGACAGATCCATGATTTTCAGGCGACGATGGCCCAGGGCAATCGGCCCTTGGGCGTGGAAGCCCCACGCGTCAGGGCCGCGAGGGGCCAGGTGATGGGTGATTCGCTCAATGGCTGCAAGGTCTGCAGGTTGTTGATCAAAACGTAACTCGCCAGCTAATCCGCACATAAAATCCTTACCGGTTTTTCCGTTGGGGAGGGGTCAAGCCATGCCTCGCCAAAAGGGCGGGCACTCAGAAACTGACCCGCCCCGGTAAGTGGAGTTTTAGAACGATAAGTTATAAGGATGGCGTTGGCTCACCGTCAGCGCTTGAGGTTGGGTTTTCCTTCAGGTCCAGTAATTGGTGGAGCGCTTTTAACTTTTCGCTGGACGCCCAGTTTTCGACGCCGGTAAACACTTCGCTGATAAGCGCATCCGGTGCATAGGTGCGCAGACGCTTGCTGAAGTCGTCAGTCAGTGATTCAGACAGCGCCCACCGTTGGTGCAACTCAGGATTTTCTCGCCGCTTGTCATGGATTGACTGGTTGATGTCCGCTACGGGAACGGCGCATTGCCTGACATTGGTAAAAAATGTATCCAGAGGCCGATTGGCAATGTATTTGAATAACTTCTGTTTTAACGGATGGAAAGTAATGTCGTCTTTGAATGATATGGACGACAACTGACTTGTCAGAAACCCCTGGTCTGTTTTGTTCAGTCGGGATGCGAACAGTTTTCGCAGGGGCGATTCACCCAGCAGGTTAACGGTGAGGGAGACTCTGCAATTGTATTCGTCATGGCTGTGGTAAAAACCAGGCCCGGTATCATTAGGTACATATAGCAGGTAGCGATCCTGCGTTGATTGATCCGTCAGGCGACAGACAATCAGGACTGCATCTACTAAATATTTCCTGAAGAGCTGCACCGAATACAGTTGGATGGGACCATTCTGAAAGATATCCCCGTTGGAAATATCTTCCAGTCCTCGGGTCAGGTTTGTCAGCATTAACCACAGGGACTGATGGATGTCATTGCTGAAGTATTTTGTATAGGCCGCCAGTTTCATATTGAGTTTGGCCAGGCGCATGGCATTCAATTGGACTGAACCTACATTGAATGTTCGCGAGAGATGGTTTTGATATTGGTTGCCGAGATCAAGCGTGCGACTCATCGCAGCAAATTGCTGTGCAGTGATTTTCACATTCGCGCGGCCATCGTCTGGCGTGTCCTGAGCATCAGCCAATAGCTCGCTGTCGTCGGAAAAATAATGGCTGGCGACTTCGTTGTCAGTGAAGTTCAGCATCGCAGCCTGAAGCAGGTTGTAGGTGTGCGATGCGTTGCTCGTGGAAGTCCTGGGCTGGAGTTTGATCAAGCTTTTTACGTTGAGCCGAAGGTTGTATTTGTTTTGCAACTCATCCTGAAGTTGGCGCTGGCAGAAATCGTTGGGCGCTTCAAGTGCAGCTGAAAAGTTGTCGAAATACCTCTGGTAGGGATAGGCCTTTTCCAGCGTTTTTCTGAATTCGGAGATTTTGCTTGTGTCGGCGTTTGCCAGCTTTGCAGCGATGAGTTTATCAACCAGTTCTGCTTTGTTTACGTCACTGATTTTGTTGGGCGGGGCTGTTTTTGGTGAGGTCATGAAAATAATCTCGCTTTCAGAAATGAACCTCAATGGTATGCCCGAGTGTTGCTTGTGAATAACGCCATTATTAACTGGTTAGTGGGTCGGGTTGGGCGAGATTTTGAATGTTTGATATAAATAGTTACCGCACGATCAGGGGCAAAATATGCCTGTTGTGGAAGCGGATTAAAAACATGGGTAACAGGTTTATTCTTTTTCTCTATATCGGTAAGGTTTAAATCTCAAACCTGCAATAAAGGACTATTGCCGATGACCACCCAACAGGATAAATCCGTATCACCAGCGCTGATACAGAACGAAATTCTCAGCGCTCTGCTCGAAGCCACGGGCAATCTGGACAGCGCCGAGGCGCTGCAAAAGAGCTTGCCCGACATGCTGCTCAAGAGTTCGGCTGCCACATTGGTTGCGCTCGATCAAACCGCGCGAGACTTGCACACGATTCAACTCAAGGTCGACAAGGACTTGCTCCGGCTCAAGCCTTTGAACACGTTCTGTAAAACCGAATTGACCCGTGCGCTGAACCTCAAGTGGTCAGCGGTATTCGATGTCGAGAACGACCTGTTGAGTATGCCGGGCCCCGATTGCGGTTGCCCGCCGACCTCCACAGATAGCAACGACGTTGAAACCGTTCCGCATGCCATCCAGACGTTATTGCAAGGGGCCATGCAGAACTTCAGCGAGGACGAGGAGGCCGACAGTTTCCCCGTCGGCAGTCTGGTGCGAGTAGCCAGTGCGCCGTCAGGCGTGGCCGGACTGACCCCGGCGTCGTTCGCCGGATTTTGTCGTGAGCTGGATCTGGGGAAACGTTACCAGGAGCATTTACAGGAGGTGTTCGGCCTCAAGGACAGCGCCGGCGAGGTGGTTGCCACCAGCCCGATGACCCGCGACATCGCCACAATGAAAAAATACTTGCTGCAACTGGACATGCATCTGGCCGGGCTCAGACAGCACATCACCCCGGCAGGCCTGCAAACTTTACAAAACCTGATTGCTGCTGACGGCCGGGTGTTAGCGAACACCCTGCAGTACCGCAAACGGCCACTGATCATGCATGGCATCGAGATACTCGACAGTTGCATCTGGGGCGTGGTGGTGTTTTCCGTCCGCTCGGTCGAGTTGTACCCGGATGAATGGTGCCTGGTGTACATGGCCAACGAGCCCGCCAGGCCCTTGTACGAATACACCAGTTTTAACGCGTTCAAGCAGTACCTCACGCAACAACTGAAGGTGAAAAGCTACAAGGATTACTTCGCTAACAGCATTGATGAAGACGATAAGGCGGATTTCTTCAAGGCCTTCGCTGATACCGCTGATCTGGGGCATATCAGGCAGTTGCCGATCACGGTGCCGCTGTTCGAATTCATGGTGCAGAGCCACGTCGGCAAGATGCAGATCGATGCTCGCAAACTCGCGGTGCCTACTACCGATATCGACGAAAGTGTGCGGCAAAAGCGTCTGCTGAATTTTCTCGAACTGGGTGTGACGATAGCGACGGTGGCTGGATTCTTCGTTCCGGTTGTCGGTCAGTTGATGATGGGTGTCGCTGCAGGACAATTGTTGGCGGAGGTGTACGAGGGTGTCGAGGACTGGCGGCGCGGCGATCGGCAGGAGGCATTGTCACACCTGTTCGCCGTGGCCGAAAATATCGCGCTGATGGGCGCCTTCGCCGCCGGGCAGAAAGTCGTGGGGACGCTGGGGCGAAAATTGATTCGTGCCCATCCGGAATTTTTCGGGCAATTCGCCGCGGTTACCAATGCGGCCGGCAAGCCGCGATTGTGGAAGCCGGATCTCACGGCATATGAGCATCGGCTACCTGTGGGTTTTACGGTGGCTTATGACTCCGAGGAAATGTACGACATCAGTGACTCTATCGTCGGTCGCGTCGACAGTCGGATAGTCTCCGGTACGGTCGACCAGCAGACGGGCCGCTGGCGCCTCGACCATCCCCGGCGCTCGCAAGCCTATACCCCCGAACTTGAGCGGCATGTCGAGGGTGGCTGGCGACTTCCCGCTGAAGACCCTGAACAGTGGAACAGCGTGCCCTACACCCTCAAGCGCATCGACCCGAATCTGAGCGAATTCGCCGACAACGATCTGGACATGATCAGGCGAATCAGCGACGTCACCTATGACGAGTTGCACCGCAACTTCACCGACAATCTCGCACTGCCGGTGCGGCTGCGTGACACCGTGGAGCGCCTGCGCGTCGAACGACAGTTGCGCCTGCTGATCCGTGAACTGGGCGAAGGTGAAACTCATTCTGGCCAGCCGCTGCCGGAACAACTGCACGGTCTGCCGAAGCTGGCGGGTTGGCCGACGGATCGCTATATCGAGGTCAGCGATTACGACGCCGACGTCACGACGAGGTATCCCGCCACCAACCTGCCCGACGACACACTCAGTGTGGTGGTCAGCCAGGAGCAATTGGATTCCGGTCAATTGCTCCAGGCGGTAATCGATGGCCTGTATTCGGAAGAGGTCGATGCGTTGCTGGGGACCAGGGTCAATGCGGGCGGCGCACGTCAGGCACTGGCGAGAAAGCTGGGTGCGGCCTTGAAGGCTGATCGACGATCGGTGTTCGAGCGGATGTATCAACGCTATGACCAGAGCGATGCAGAAGAGGTCAAGAATTTACGCAACGTCTTTGCAGACATCCCGGTGCGCTATGCCCAGCGATTGATCGATCAGGCGCCGAGTGTCGAGCGGATGCATTTGCGTTCGACCGGGCGGGTGCCTTTGCGGCTGGCGCAAAAAGCCCGCAATGCCACTATCGACGTGCGTCTTGATCGTGCGCTTTGCGGGCTGCACGTGCCGCAGGTCGCCAATGCCGACAGCGAAAAACTGGCGATCCAGTTGCTGCCGCGTTTGAGTGGCTGGGACGCAGGGCTGCGGCTTGCGGTGCGTGACAAGACGCTGACCGGGCCGGTACTGGAAGCCATCGGCAGTGAGTCTGCGACAGCGTTGAACACTTGCACCCTGGTCAAGTCCAGTGACGGTTATGAAGCGTTCGCCGGCGACGGTAAATCCCTCGGTCGCATAGCGGCGGGCCCGGACAGCCTCTATGCCGCCATTCTCAAGGCACTCTCGCCACGTCGACGTATCGCTGCCGGGTTTCCCGATCCCGTGGACGCTGACAGTGCGCGATTGCGCAAACAATTGCTGGGGGTTGCGCTGGATGAGCGTGAGGCCAGTGCGCGCCTGTTAACCGAGGGCAAACTCGAGCCGCTGGTCGCGGAGCCGGTGTGTATTCAAGCCGATCACGCAACGACGGCGACCACTCATCCGCGAGCCCTGATACGCAAGGTGAGAAAACTTTATCCACGCTTCTCCGAGGCGCAGGCCCGCGAATTTATCGATGGCTTGGGCGCCGATGCACTGACCCGCGCGACCCGGGTGAAGGGGTTGATCCATGAACGCGAGCAGCTGCGCGAGATTCTGGATGTCTGGAGTGAGGATCAAGCCGCGATGAAGGCGCTCGGTGGCGATTTGCGTGAAGTGCGGCAAAGCCGAAAGTCGACGGCAGAACAGATCGAGGACGGTTTTCGACGGATTTTCACAGCGAAAGATAAAAGTGGTAAATCGGTCTGTGCCCTGAATCTTGACGGGATGCGCGTCGGCAAGTTGCCCACGTTACCCCCAGGGTTGAACTTCGATCACATAAAGCACTTGTCGCTGAAGAACAT
Source organism: Pseudomonas sp. FP2196 (assembly GCF_030687715.1). Lineage (GTDB taxonomy): Bacteria > Pseudomonadota > Gammaproteobacteria > Pseudomonadales > Pseudomonadaceae > Aquipseudomonas. The sequence continues at coordinate 4,376,676 of NZ_CP117445.1, read as the reverse complement.
GGAGCAGGACGACGATCTGGTTTATTTCCTCAAGTCGTTCAAGCAAGTCGAGTCTCTGGAACTCGACGACAACACACTGACTCGACTGCCCGAGGTGTTTTCACACATGCCCAATCTCACCTTTTTGGGTCTGGCGGGCAACAAGATCAAACTGACCGAACATGCGCTGGTGAAGCTGGCCAACTTGCGCACGCTGCACACCTTGAACCTGAACGAAAACCCGTTGGGCGCGACGCCTGACGTGAGCAAGATGTTTGACTTGCGTGCTCTGTGCCTGCGCGAAACTGGCGCCACCGAGTTGCCCAAAGGTCTTGCACACCTGCCGTCTCTGGACTGGGTCGATCTGCGCAACAACGAAATCAGGAATCTGCCCGATTGGCTGTTCAAGACAACGAAACGCTTCAGTCAGGCAATTAATCTGCGACACAATCCGCTGTCACTGGCCAGCAGTGCGCATCTGGCCGATTATCGAAACAACGTCGGTATCGGCATGGGCTATCTGGAAGACGATATCGCTCGACTCGACGAACAGCAGGCGCGCTCACTGTGGTTTAAAGACGGAGCCGGAGAAGACTGGGGCCGGCGTGACCGGATCTGGACAGCCTTCAAGGACGATCCACGGGCCGAGGGGCTGTTTCATTTGCTGGCAGAAGTCGGCAATACGGCCGACTCTGAAAAGGTCAGCGACGACATGCATCGCCGGGTTTGGGCAGTCCTTGAAGCCGCGGAATCCGACGCAGAGCTGTGCGAGCAAGTGCTCAATCTGGCCGCCAACCCGATCAACTGTACGGATACGGCGGCGATGAACTTCAGCCATATTGAAGTCGCCGTGGAAGTCGACAGGGTGACCAGCCTCGCCGGCGGCCGAACCACCAGCGCGCAGCCTTTGCTCCAACTGGGCAGGGGCCTGTTCCGGCTGGACAAACTCAACCATATTGCCCAAGAGCACGTGCGCAAGAATCCGACTGCCGATCCGCTGGAGGTGAACCTTGCGTATCGTACAGGCCTTGCCGATGAGCTCGATCTGCCGGGGCAGCCGCGGCATATGCGGTTTGCCGTCCTGGGCGGGGTGACCGAAGCGGATCTGGCTACGGCAAAAAATGCGGTCAATGCCGCTGAACTGTCCTCCGAATGGCTGTCATTCATGCTGCGTCAGCCATTCTGGTGCGATTACCTCAAGCGCACGTTTCCCCTATCGTTCACCAGCATTGAGGAAACGTTCGCACCGCAAATGGATGCCGTTTTTGATCAGGCGACCAAGTTGACCACCGGGGATTACCTGAACCAGATGGATGCGATCAAACTCAAACGCGAGGAGGCCGAAGAAACAGTGGTCACCCGCCTGACCGACGATGCGATACGGCTGATGGACCTGGGCATCTGTGCGATGCCCGGTGATTGAAGCTTTACTTGCGGCGTATCAGCTGACGTAACGCGAAACGGTTGGGGTGACAGGCCTCGGCAACGCTTCTTGGTAGTGGCAACGGCTCATCGTTCAACCAGGCCACGAGCAGTTCGCCGGACAGGGGCGCGGTGATCAGACCGCGCGAGCCGTGGCCGCTGTTGACGTATAGACCGTCGAGCCAAGGGCAGGCGATGTCCGGCACTTGTCGGGCATCCTTGCTCAGCGCCGCGTACGCTTGAGTGAACGCGGCATGGTCGGCGAGGGGGCCGACGATCGGCAGGTAGTCCGGGCTGGTGCAGCGGAAAGCCGCGCGCCCCAGTAGGCTCTCGACATCCTGTTCACTGACGATCAGGCGTGAGACGAGGTCAGTGGAAATCTCTTCGAGCATCGCCAGATTGCCCAGGTGTTCGGCGGTGGTCGGGGTCAGGTCGTCGCTGTTGAAATCGAAACTGGCGCCGAGGGTGTGTTCGCCCAGTCGTGCGGGTGCGACGTAGCCTTCAGCGCACACTACTGTGGCCAGGGCCTGGCTTTGTTCCGTCTGCGCCAAGCGTGTGATCTGTCCGCGAATCCGCTTGAGCGGTAACTCGGCGCTTTGCGCGAAACGTTTGATCTCGGCAGCACCGGCCAGCACCACGACGGGAGCGCTGGCGAGCAAACGGTCACCGTCGAAGGCTTGCCATTGATCATCCACCTTGCGCAGTTCCAGCACTTCGCGATGGCTGAGCAATTCGATGTTCGGTTGCCTGGCCTGTGCCTGACACAGCGCGGGCGGATGCACCCAACCCCCTTCGGGATAGTACAAACCACCGTGCTCCAGACCCACGCCGGCGCGGGCCTGCGCTTCAGGCTGGTCGAGCCACTGCAACAGGTCTGTCGGGAAGGCTTCTGCCAGTTGAGCGTGACGTTCGGCTTCCTTGGCATTGAACGCCAGTTGCAGCACGCCGCAATCGTCCCAGTCGGTACCGCGTTGCAGACTTTCGAGCAGGCGGCGGGTGTAACCGAATCCGCTGACGATCAGTTGCGATAGTGCGGTGCCATGGGCCGACAGTTTCAGATACAGCACACCTTGCGGATTGCCCGAGGCTTCCTGCGCCACGGCGTCGTGGCGTTCGAGCAGACTCACTTGCCAGCCGCGGGCTGCAAGGCTGGCCGCCGTGGCGCAGCCTGCCAGACCTGCGCCAATCACCAGCGCCCGACGCTCACCGGTCATCGGAGCAGGGCGCGCGAACCAGGGCTTCTCGGCGGCGGGGGGGGCCACTTCCTGTGGCCAGCCGAGAAACTCGCCACGCAGGATTTCCCATTTGTGGCCGATGCCCGGCGTGCGTTTCATCTTGAACCCGGCAGCGTTGAGCAAGCGCCGCACCCAGCCGGTGCTGGTGAAGGTGCTGATGGTCGAGCCGGGTGCCGCCAGTCGTGCCACTTCGACGAACAGTTCGGCGTTCCACATATCGGGGTTTTTCGCCGGTGCAAAGCCGTCGAGGAACCAGGCATCAATCTGAGCATCCAGTTGCGGCAGTTGCTCAAGGGCATCGCCAATCAACAGCGTCAACGTCACCCGACCGTCGGCCAGGGTGACGCGTTGGAAGCCTTGATGAATGGCCACGTAATGCTTGAGCAACTGATCGGCCAGCGGTTTGAGTTCTGGCCACAACGCCAACGCGCGTTGCAGGTCGGCCGGGCTCAACGGGTACTTTTCGACACTGACAAAATGCAGCCTGGAACCCGCCACCGCGTGTTGCTCGAACAATTGCCAGGCGCAGAGAAAATTCAGCCCCGTGCCGAACCCGGTTTCACCGATGACCAGGCGCCCATTCTCCGGCAACGCGGCAAAACGCTCGGCCAAACGGTTCTGTTCAAGGAACACATAACGGGTTTCATCCAGCCCCGACTTGTCGGAAAAATACACGTCATCGAACACTCGCGAATGCGGGCGTCCCTGGTCATCCCAGTCGAGTTGGGCGTGGGGCATTACAGGTTTCATGGCAGGCTCGGCAACGACAAGGCGGCCATTCTAGCCGATCGCGCGGGCGCTGCTTGATCCATGGCAAGGCTTGCTCGCGATGTCTCAAGGACAATCCGCCACCCGCGGGAATTTCTGTGCCTCGTCCATGCCCAATCCGCTAGTCTTGCTGAATCCTGGAAGGAGCCGTCCAATGTTTGAATCCGCTGAAATCGGTCACGCCATCGACAAAGACACTTACGAGGCCGCCGTCCCCGCGCTGCGTGAAGCACTGCTGGAAGCGCAGTTCGAGTTGCAGCAGCAAAAGCGTTTCCCGGTGATCATTTTGATCAACGGCATCGAAGGCGCGGGCAAGGGCGAGACGGTCAAGTTGCTCAACGAGTGGATGGACCCGCGCCTGATCGAGGTGCGTACCTTCGATCAGCAGACCGATGAAGAGCTGGCGCGGCCACCGGCCTGGCGCTACTGGCGGATGCTGCCGGCCAAAGGGCGGATGGGGGTGTTCTTCGGCAACTGGTACAGCCAGATGCTGCAGGGGCGGGTGCACGGTTTGTTCAAGGATCCACGGCTGGATCAGGCGATCAATGCCGCCGAACGCCTGGAAAAAATGCTCTGCGATGAAGGCGCGCTGATCTTCAAGTTCTGGTTTCACCTGTCCAAGAAACAGATGAAAGCGCGGCTCAAGTCTCTCGCCGATGACCCGCTGCACAGTTGGCGCATCAGTCCGCTGGACTGGCAGCAATCGCAAACATACGACAAGTTCGTCAAATACGGCGAGCGCGTGCTGCGCCGGACCAGTCGCGACTATGCGCCGTGGCACGTCATTGAAGGCATGGACGCCAACTACCGCAGTCTGGCGGTCGGCAAGATTCTCCTTGAGGGCCTGCAAAACGCCCTGAAGCGCCCGGATGTGCACGCCGAGGAAGTCAACGCAGCACCGTTGGGCACGGCGGTCGATCAGTTGAACCTGCTTGACAGCCTTGACCTGACTCAGCGCCTGGAGAAGAAAGACTACGAAGAGCAACTGATCACCGAGCAGGCGCGACTGTCGGGGCTGATGCGCGATAAACGCATGCGCCGCCACGCCTTGGTTGCCGTGTTTGAGGGCAATGATGCGGCGGGCAAGGGCGGGGCGATTCGCCGGGTGGCGGCGGCGCTCGATCCACGCCAGTACAGCATCGTGCCGATTGCCGCGCCGACCGAAGAGGAGCGGGCGCAGCCATATTTGTGGCGCTTCTGGCGGCATCTGCCGGCGCGGGGCAAGTTCACCGTGTTCGACCGCTCATGGTATGGCCGGGTGCTGGTGGAGCGCATCGAAGGCTTTTGCAGCCCGGCCGACTGGCTGCGCGCCTACAGTGAAATCAATGATTATGAAGAGCAGATCGCTGACGCCGGGGTGATCGTGGTCAAGTTCTGGCTGGCCATTGACAAGGACACGCAGATGGAGCGCTTTCAGGCGCGCGAAGAAATTCCGTTCAAACGCTTCAAAATCACCGAAGACGACTGGCGCAACCGCGACAAGTGGGACGCCTACCGTGCTGCCGTGGGCGACATGGTCGACCGCACCAGCACCGAGATTTCTCCGTGGACATTGGTCGAGGCCAACGACAAACGCTGGGCGCGGGTCAAAGTGTTGCGCACGATCAACCGCGCGCTGGAAGAGGCTTTCGAGAAGTCCGACAAGAAGGCCAAAAAGCACAAGGATTGAAGCGATGGGCGCGCATACGCGGGGTGAATGATTGTCGCGGTCGGTCATTTGGTGGGCTTATGCTCGAGCCACTCTCAACCGACAACAACAATGAGGTATGCCATGCGTGAAGTGGTGATCGTCGACAGCGTACGAACCGGGCTGGCCAAGTCCTTTCGCGGCAAGTTCAACCAGACCCGTCCCGATGACATGGCAGCGCATTGCGTCAATGCGCTGCTCGAGCGCAACGACATCGACCCGGCCAGCGTCGAGGACTGCATCGTCGGTGCCGGTTCCAACGAGGGTGCGCAGGGCTACAACATTGGCCGCAACGTCGCGGTGCTCTCGCAATTGGGCACCGGCGTCGCGGGAATGACCCTCAACCGTTTCTGTTCATCCGGTTTGCAGGCGATTGCGATCGCCGCCAACCAGATCGCTTCGGGTTGCAGCGACATCATCGTCGCCGGCGGCGTCGAGTCGATCAGCCTGACCCTGAAAAGCGTCAACACCGATCACTTGATCAACCCGTTGCTCAAGCAGCAGACACCGGGCATCTACTACACGATGGGCCAGACCGCTGAGGTGGTGGCACGGCGTTATGGCGTCAGCCGCGAAGCCCAGGATCGCTATTCGCTGCAAAGTCAGCTGCGCACCGCGCAGGCGCAGGCGGCAGGGTTGTTTGATGATGAAATCGTGCCGATGGCGGTGAAGTACCGGGTCGAGGACAAAAACAGCGGCGAAGTGCAGATCCTCGATGGCATCGTCGAGCGCGACGACTGCAATCGTCCGGACACCACTTACGAAAGCCTCGCCGGACTGAAGCCAGTGTTTGCCGACGACGGTTCGGTAACGGCGGGCAACTCATCGCAACTGTCCGACGGTGCATCGATGACCTTGGTCATGAGCCTGGAAAAGGCCCTGCAACTGGGACTCAAGCCGAAAGCGTTTTTCCGTGGTTTCACCGTTGCCGGTTGCGAGCCGGACGAGATGGGCATCGGCCCGGTGTTCTCGGTGCCGAAATTGCTCAAGGCCAAGGGCCTGCAAGTGGCGGACATCGATTTGTGGGAACTCAACGAGGCGTTCGCTTCGCAGTGCCTGTACGCCCGGGATCGGCTGGAAATCGACAATGACAAATACAACGTCAATGGCGGGTCTATTTCCATTGGCCACCCGTTCGGCATGACCGGATCTCGGCAGGTCGGGCATCTGGTGAGGGAGTTGCAGCGGCGCAATCTGCGTTACGGCATCGTCACCATGTGCGTGGGCGGCGGGATGGGGGCGACGGGGTTGTTTGAGGCTGTGCGCTAAGCCCTGAAAGATTTGTTGATTGATCTACCGCTATCGCGAGCAGGCTCGCTCCTGCAATTGAAATGCGTTCCCCTGTAGGAGTGAGCCTGCTCGCGATGGCATCATCCGGATATCCGGTTGGAATCCTGCACCTGCATCCGCGCGATATAAGCCTTTATCTCCTGCTCGGCTTGCTCGTGACTGTCAAACGGCCCTTCAAGGGTGTTTTCCCGAGTGCTGAAAAACAGTTCGCCATTGACCCGGCACACCCGGTCGCTGCGAAAGTGCGTGGCGGGGGCGGGATCCTGGCGGCGCATGCCTAACATGGTCGGTCTCCTTTTTATGAAGCGCTGAAACGGATCCAACGAGCTTATGCCTGAAGCACTTGGGATGCCTGTCCAGCCGATCAACGGCGCCTCGTCAATTTAATGCTGCGACCTGCACAGTTTCATTCGCGGCGTGTCTCCAACTGTCCCTGTGTCGCGTTCGGCTACGCGTCTAGAATGACGGCTCTTGTCAGCAGGCGTCGGGGTTCGCATGCACATTTCATCGGGGCGCTGGGTATATGGTTTGTGCCTGGCGCTGCTGACCGCGTTTTTGTGGGGCATCCTGCCGATCAAACTCAAACAGGTGCTGCTGGTGATGGACCCGGTCACCGTGACCTGGTTTCGCCTGCTGGTGTCCGGCGGTTGCCTGTTCATCTATCTGGCTTCGACCAGACGCCTGCCGAGTCTCAAGGTGCTGGGCCCCCGGGGCGGTTGGCTGGTGCTGATGGCGGTGCTTGGCCTGGTCGGTAACTACGTGCTGTACCTGATGGGCCTCAATCTGCTCAGCCCCGGCACCGCGCAATTGGTGGTGCAGATGGGGCCGATCATGCTGCTGATCGCCAGTCTGTTCGTGTTCAAGGAGCGATTCAGTATCGGTCAGGGCATCGGTCTTGCGGTGTTGCTGATCGGTTTTGTGTTGTTCTTCAATCAGCGTCTCGCGGAGTTGCTGACCTCGCTGTCGGATTACACCGCGGGGGTGTTGCTGGTGTTATTGGCCTCGACGGTCTGGACCTTCTATGCGCTGGGCCAGAAGCAATTGCTGACGGTGTGGAATTCGCTGCAGGTGATGATGGTGATCTACCTGTTCTGCGCGTTGTTGCTGACGCCGTGGGTGCATCCGCTCGAAGCGCTGCAATTGAGTCCGCTGCAAGGCTGGCTGCTGCTGGCATGCTGCATGAATACGCTGATCGCTTATGGCGCGTTCGCCGAGGCGCTGGCGCATTGGGAGGCATCGCGGGTCAGTGCGACGTTGGCGATAACGCCGTTGGTGACATTCGGGGCAGTGGCGATTGCGGCGTGGATATGGCCGGACTATGTGCATGCCGAGCAGATCAATGGCTTGGGTTATGGCGGGGCGGTGCTGGTGGTGCTGGGTTCGGCGTTGGTGGCGTTGGGGCCGTCGCTGATTGCCGGGTTGAAGGCGCGACGGATGAAGATGGCAGCCAGTTAGACCGTGTCAGGGCCATCGCGAGCAGGCTCACTCCTGCATTTGGAATGCATTCCCCGGTAGGAGTGAGCCTGCTCGCGATGACTGACTTTCAGGCGCTGAAGAATTTAACCCTTGGCGCCAGCCTCGATCATGTTCTCCGGCCGCACCCACGCATCAAACTCTTCATCGGTCAGATAGCCCAACTCCAGCGCCGCTTCCCGCAAGGTCAGCCCTTCGCTGTAAGCCTTCTTGGCGATTTCCGCCGACTTGTCGTAACCGATGTGCGGATTCAACGCCGTCACCAGCATCAGCCCACGTTCCAGATGTTTGGCCATGACTTCGGCGTCCGGTTCGAGCCCGGCAATGCAGTGCTGCTGGAAGTTGCTGCAACCATCGCCGAGCAGGCGGATCGATTGCAGCAGATTGTGGATGATCACCGGTTTGAACACGTTCAACTGCAAGTGGCCCTGGCTCGCGGCAATCCCGATCGTCACGTCGTTGCCCAGCACCTGGCAGGCGAGCATCGATAACGCTTCGCACTGGGTCGGGTTGACCTTGCCAGGCATGATCGAACTGCCCGGTTCGTTGGCCGGCAGCCGCACTTCAGCAAAGCCTGCGCGTGGGCCGGAGCCGAGCAGACGCAGGTCATTGGCGATTTTCATCAGTGCCACGGCGAGGGTTTTCAAGGCGCCGGACAGGCTGGTCAGCGGCTCGTGCCCGGCCAGCGCCGCGAACTTGTTCGGTGCGGTGACGAAAGGCAGACCGGACAATGCCGCCAGTTCTGCGGCAATGGCCTCGCCAAAACCGTGTGGTGAGTTCAGCCCTGTGCCGACGGCGGTGCCGCCCTGTGCCAGTTCACAGACTGCCGGCAACGCCGCGCGGATCGCTCGTTCGGCGTAATCCAGTTGCGCGATGAAGCCGGACAGTTCCTGGCCGAAGGTGATTGGCGTCGCATCCATCATGTGCGTGCGGCCGGTTTTCACCAGCTTCATGTGCCGCGCAGCAAGTTCGGCCAAGCCGCCGGACAGCTCGGCGATCGCTGGCAACAGTTGTTCCTGTACTGCTTTCGCGGTGGCGATGCTCATGGCGGTGGGGAAGCAGTCGTTGGAGCTTTGCGAGCGGTTGACGTGATCGTTCGGATGCACCGGGATTTTGCCGCCGCGCGGGTTGCCGGCAAGTTCATTGGCGCGACCGGCGATCACTTCGTTGACGTTCATGTTGCTCTGGGTGCCGCTGCCGGTCTGCCAGACCACCAGCGGGAACTGATCGTCGTGCTGGCCGTCGAGTACTTCGTCGGCGGCTTGTTCGATCAGGCGGGCGATGTCGGCGGGCAGGTCGCCATTACGGTCGTTCACCCGGGCGGCAGCTTTCTTGATCAGGGCCAGAGCGTGCAGCACCGGCAGTGGCATGTGCTCCTGGCCAATGGCGAAGTTGATCAGCGAGCGTTGCGTCTGAGCACCCCAGTAGGCGTCGTCCGGGACTTCGATCTGGCCCAGGCTGTCGGTTTCGATACGGCTCATCGTGCACACTCCTGTTGGTCTGTTTGCGCTGGTTAGGCCGGCGTCGGCCCAGGTGGTTCCATCGATCCGATTGTTGACCGGTAAAACCCCGCCAATCAAGCGCGGCAAGGCGCGGGGGTTGAGCCATAGCGTTTTTTAGGCGCAGAATGGTCGCCCTTGGGGTTTTACCTCGTTAGCTAGAAAAGGAAACTCGATGACTCGTCTTCGTGCCATCTGTACCGCGGTTGCACTGGTTTGCGCCAGCGGCCAGGTGCTTGCCGATACCGCCAGCCACAACGCCAGTGCCGAAGCTTTCCTGACCCTGGCGCACGCTGACAAACTGGGCACTCCGGTGTACATGCAAGTGCAGCAAATGTTCGCCCAGCGTTTTGAACAGACCAAGGCCCCGGAATCCAAGAAAGCCACGCTGGAAACCTACCAGGCCAAGGCCAACGCCGCCCTGGATCAGGCCATTGGCTGGAACAAGCTCAAGCCCGACATGGTCAAGCTCTACACCAGCAACTTCAGCGAATCCGAGCTCAAAGACCTGGTCGCTTTCTACAAGTCGCCACTGGGCAAGAAAGTCCTGGAAAAAATGCCGCAGCTGACCCAGCAATCGGCCCAGATGACCCAGGCCAAACTGGAAAGCGCCGTTCCTGTCGTCAACAAGTTGCTCGACGACATGACCAACGAGCTGGCACCGAAAGGCGCTGCTCCGGCCAAGAAAAAGCCGTAAGCGGAGTTCGTGATGACCATGCAACAACGCATCGAATCGACGCTGGCCCTGCTTCAGCCTGAGCATCTGCAAGTGCTGGATGAAAGCCACATGCACAGTCGCGGGTTGCAGACCCACTACAAGGCTGTGGTAGTCAGCGCGCAGTTTGACGGCCTGAACCGGGTCAAGCGCCACCAGAAAGTCTATGGCACGCTCGGCGAGCTGATGGGCGAGTTTCATGCGTTGGCGCTGCACACCTACACCCCGCAGGAATGGGCAGAGATCGGCGCCGCTCCGGCGTCACCGACCTGTGCCGGCGGTAGCAAACATTAAGATCAAAAGATCGCAGCCTGCGGCAGCTCCTACAGGTGGCTGCCGCAGAGGGTGATGTTTTTGCTAGAATCCGCAACGCGCCGCTCACCCGGCGCGTTTTTTTTCGCATCCGGTTCACCCTTTGCGAGGGTAGCCACCTGGAGAAATACCCATGACACAACCGATTGTCGTGGCGGCACTGTATAAGTTCGTCACCCTCGAAGATTACGTCAACCTGCGCGAGCCGCTGCTGCAAGCGATGGTCGACAACGGCATCAAAGGCACTCTGCTGATCGCCGAAGAAGGCATCAACGGCACGGTTTCCGGCACTCGCGAAGGCATCGATGGCCTGCTCGCCTGGCTGAAGAACGACCCACGCATGATCGACATCGATCACAAAGAGTCGTACTGCGACGAGCAGCCGTTCTACCGCACCAAGGTCAAGCTCAAGAAAGAGATCGTCACCCTCGGTGTCGAAGGCGTCGACCCGAACAAGAAGGTCGGCACCTACGTTGATCCGCAAGACTGGAACGCGTTGATCAGCGACCCTGAAGTGCTGTTGATCGACACGCGCAACGATTACGAAGTGTCGATCGGCACCTTCGAAGGCGCCATCGATCCGAAAACCACCAGTTTTCGCGAATTCCCCGACTACATCAAAGAACACTTCGACCCGGCCGTGCACAAGAAGGTCGCGATGTTCTGCACCGGCGGCATCCGCTGCGAGAAGGCCTCGAGCTACATGCTGGGCGAGGGCTTCGAAGAGGTGTACCACCTCAAGGGCGGCATTCTGAAATACCTCGAAGAGGTGCCGCAGGAAGAAACCAAGTGGCAGGGCGACTGCTTTGTATTCGACAACCGTGTGACCGTGCGTCACGACCTCAGCGAAGGCGACTACGATCAATGTCATGCCTGTCGCACACCGGTCAGCGTTGAAGATCGTACCTCCGAGCATTACGTGGCCGGCGTCAGTTGCCCGCACTGCTGGGACACCCTGAGCGAGAAAACCCGCCGCAGCGCCATCGATCGGCAGAAGCAGATCGAGCTGGCCAAGGCCCGCAACCAGCCGCACCCGATCGGCTACAACTATAAGCAAGCATCCACCGAGGCTTAACCATGTCTGCGCGCCTGCTCTATGTGATGGACCCGATGTGTTCCTGGTGCTGGGGGTTCGCTCCGGTGGCCAAGGCACTGGTCGAACAGGCGCAGGCAGCCGGGGTCGAGTTGCATCTTGTCGTTGGCGGATTGCGTACGGGTAGCGGTGCGGCGCTGGAGCCGACCACCCGACGCTACATTCTTGAACACTGGCAGGCAGTCACCGAGGCCACCGGCCAGCCGTTCAAGTTCGACGGCGCGCTGCCCGATGGTTTTGTCTACGACACCGAGCCTGCTTGCCGGGCGATTGTCACGGCACGTAGCCTGGCACCGGATTGCGCATGGACACTGGTCGGATTGATCCAGCAGGCGTTTTACACTGAAGGTCGCGATGTCACCCAGGCCAGCGTGCTGGTCGAACTGGCAGAGCAGGCGGGTGTGCCGCGTATCGAATTTGCCGCGTTGTTCGATCATGCCGATCAACACAAGGCGACTCAGGCTGATTTCAGTTGGGTGCAAGATCTGGGTATCGCCGGTTTCCCGACCTTGCTCGCCGAACGCAACGGCCAACTGGCGCTGCTGACCAACGGCTATCAACCGCTCAGTGAACTGTCGCCCTTGCTCGGCCGATGGCTGGAGCGCGCGGCCTGTGTCTGACCCGGCCGATGACACGCCAGCCGTAAAGCGTGTCGACCGGCTGAGCTGGGCAGAAGTCCGGCGACTGGCACTTCATCACAAAAAATCCTTGTGGATCGCCAACGGTGTGGCCGTGCTGGCGACGTTGTGCAGCGTGCCGATTCCGTTGCTGTTGCCATTGCTGGTGGACGAAGTCCTGCTCGGCCATGGCGATGCAGCGCTGAAAGTCATGAACCATCTGTTGCCTACGATGTGGCAGCAGGCAGCGGGCTATATCGGCCTGATGCTGGTGGTCACCTTGACGCTGCGTTGCTGCGCGTTGTGCTTTGGCGTGTTGCAGTCGCGCCTGTTCGCGCGGTTGGCCAAGGACATCGTCTATCGCATTCGCGTGCGCCTGATCGAACGGCTCAAACGCATTTCCCTCGGCGAATACGAAAGTCTGGGCAGCGGCACGGTGACCACGCACCTGGTGACCGATCTGGACACCCTCGACAAGTTTGTCGGCGAAACCCTAAGCCGTTTTCTGGTGGCGATGCTGACCCTGGTCGGCACCGCGAGCATCCTGATGTGGATGCACTGGAAACTTGCGTTGCTGATACTGCTGTTCAATCCGCTGGTGATCTACGCCACGGTGCAGTTGGGCAAACGGGTCAAACACCTCAAGAAACTGGAGAACGACAGCACTGCGCGGTTCACTCAGGTGTTGAGTGAAACCCTCGATTCGATCCAGGAAGTGCGCGCGGGCAACCGTCAGGGCTACTTCCTTGGCCGGCTCGGCCTACGAGCGCAAGAGGTGCGTAACTACGCGGTCAATTCTCAGTGGAAAACCGACGCATCCAATCGCGCCAGCGGGCTGCTGTTCCAGTTCGGCATCGACATCTTCCGCGCAGCGGCGATGCTCACCGTGTTGTTCTCCGACCTGTCGATCGGCCAGATGCTCGCGGTGTTCAGTTATCTGTGGTTCATGATCGGCCCCGTGGAGCAACTGCTGAATCTGCAATATGCCTACTACGCGGCCGGCGGCGCGCTGGCACGGATCAATGAATTGCTGGCGCGGGCCGATGAGCCGCAATATCCGGGTGGTATTGATCCGTTCAAGGGACGCGACACCGTGGGCATTCAGGTGCAAGGTCTGAGCTTCGGTTACGGTGACGAATTGGTGCTGGATCAACTGAACCTGTCCATCGCCCCGGGGGAGAAAGTGGCAATTGTCGGCGCCAGCGGCGGCGGCAAAAGTACCCTTGTGCAATTGCTGCTTGGGTTGTACACGCCGCTGGCCGGCACCATCCGTTTCGGCGGTTCGACCCAGCAGGAAATCGGGCTGGAGACCGTTCGGGAAAACGTCGCGGTGGTATTGCAACACCCGGCGCTGTTCAACGATACCGTGCGCGCCAACCTGACCATGGGCCGCACGCGCAGTGACGAAGCCTGCTGGCAGGCACTGGAAATCGCTCAGCTCGAACCCACCATCCGCGCCTTGCCGGATGGCCTGGACAGCATCGTCGGGCGTTCCGGCGTGCGCTTGTCCGGCGGTCAGCGCCAGCGTCTGGCGATTGCGCGGATGATCCTCGCCGAGCCGAAAGTGGTAATCCTCGACGAAGCCACTTCAGCCCTTGATGCCGCCACCGAATACAACCTGCATCAGGCCATGGCGCGGTTCCTCAATGGTCGTACCACGTTGATCATTGCCCATCGCTTGTCGGCGGTGAAACAGGCGGATCGGGTCTTGGTGTTCGACGGCGGGCAAGTGGCCGAAGACGGCGATCATCAGCAGTTGATTGCCGACGGCGGGCTGTACGCCAAACTCTACGGCCACTTGCAACAAATCCAGCGCCCTTGAGTTTTGTCCGCGTTTCTGTGCTTAGTGCTTGAATTGCTTCCAATAAAAACGCCCCGATTACCTCCCCGTACAGCTAGGTTGCACGATCGGCATAGAGGACGGCACAGCCGTCCCTTGGACATGTCGAAAATTAGCCTAGGCTGAGCTGTCAGGAGCGGTATTTTCCGGTGCTCATATGGCAGTGCTTGCGCAAGGGATCTCATGAAGCAAAAGCGGACTCTCGGAACGCCACGGTTGTTGGGCATCGTCTGGCCATTTATTGCCGTCGTGTTGTTTCAGGCGTTATTGGGCGGCGTGAGTCTTTACGTGCTCTCGGCCGTTCGCGGTTACGTGGCGGGGGAAAGTCTCTGGTCCAAGGGCCAGAAAGACGCCATTTACTACCTCAATCTGTACGCCGACAGTCGTGACGAGGCGATTTTTCTCAAGTACCAAAGTGCGATTGCCGTGCCCCAGGGCGGTCATCAGTTGCGCGTGGCGCTGGACCGTCAGCCGCCGGATCTGCAATCGGCGCGTGACGGCATTCTCAAGGGCGGCAACCATCCTGACGACGTCTCCAGCGTGATCTGGCTGTACCTCAACTTCCGTCACTTCAGTTACCTGGAAACCGCGATCGACCGCTGGACGGTCGGTGATGCTTATCTGATCGAACTCCATGACGTGGCGCGCGAGATGCATCAACGTATCGTCGACAATGCTGCTACCGAGGCCGATATCCAGCGCTGGAAGGCGCGAATCTTTGCGATCAACGATGGTGTGACCCCGGCGGCGAAAGCGTTCAGCGATGCCCTGGGCGAAGGCTCGCGGATGATCCTGCGCCTGCTGCTGTTCACCAACCTTGCCACGGCGCTTGGACTGATCGTGCTGGCCTTGTGGCGAACCCACAAATTGCTCAAGCAGCGCCATGCCTTTGCCGAGGCGCTGCAGTTGGAGAAAGATCGCGCGCACGTGACGTTGCAATCAATTGGTGATGGCGTCATCACCACCGACGTGACCGGCGCCATTGACTACATGAACCCCGCCGCTGAAGCCATGACCCACTGGAAGGCCGAGCAGGCCGCCGGTTTGCCCTTGGCGGCGCTGTTCAATTTGCTCGACGACAACGCCCAGGCCGAAGGCCTGACGCTGATTGAGCACATTCTCAGCGGCCAACTCAGCGGCGGCAGCGAGCACTCCAAGCTGATTCAGCGCCTGGATGGCAGCACGCTTTCGGTGACGCTGGTCGGAGCGCCGATCCGCAATGCCGGCAAGGTCAGTGGCACGGTGCTGGTGCTGCACGACATGACCCAGGAGCGGCAATACATCGCCAATCTTTCCTGGCAGGCCACTCATGATGCGCTGACCGGGCTGGCGAATCGTCGTGAGTTTGAATATCGCCTGGATCAGGCGCTGCACAACCTCTCGCGCCAGTCCGGGCGGCATGCGTTGATGTTCCTGGATCTGGATCAGTTCAAACTGGTCAACGATACCTGCGGCCATGCTGCGGGCGATGAGCTGTTGCGGCACATCTGCACCTTGCTGCAATCGGGGCTGCGCGAAGGCGATACGCTGGCGCGGCTCGGCGGTGACGAATTTGGCATTCTGCTGGAAAACTGCGCGCCGGAAGCGGCGGAGAAAATCGCCGAGGCACTGCGTCAGACCGTGCAGAACCTGCACTTTGTCTGGAAAGGACGGCCATTCCTGACGACGGTGAGTATAGGTCTGGTGCATGTTGCACAAAACCCGATGACGCTTGAAGCCTCGCTGCGTGCTGCCGACATGGCCTGCTACATGGCCAAGGAAAAAGGCCGCAATAGGGTCCAGGTTTACCACCCTGACGACTCCGAACTCTCACTGCGCTTTGGTGAAATGGCCTGGGTGCAACGTTTGCATGTGGCGCTGGAAGAGAATCGCTTCTGCCTTTATGCCCAGGAAATCGCGCCGTTGAAACAGGGTGGCGGCGACAGAGGACACATTGAAATCCTGCTGCGTCTGCACGATGAAGCCGGTCGGATGATTCTGCCGAACAGTTTTATTCCTGCCGCCGAACGCTATGGCTTGATGAGTCAACTGGATCGTTGGGTAGTGCAAAACGTATTCAAGGTTATTGCTCAATGTATTGCGCAAGAACATGAAGGGCCATTAGCGATGTGTGCGATTAATCTGTCAGGCATTACTATAGGAGATGACGCTTTTTTGCACTTTCTGCGCGAACAGTTTGTTAACTATTCGATACCACCTGAAATGATTTGTTTTGAAATTACTGAAACCAGTGCAATTTCAAACTTGGGCAGTGCAATTAGATTTATTAATGAACTCAAAGGCTTAGGTTGTTATTTTTCGTTAGATGACTTTTGTGCCGGAATGTCTTCATTCGCTTATCTGAAACATTTGCCTGTAGACTTCCTGAAGATCGACGGGAGTTTCGTAAAGGATATGCTGGACGATCCGATTAACCGCGCAATGGTCGAAGTGATCAATCACATCGGGCATGTCATGGGTAAGCAGACAATTGCCGAGTTTGTTGAAACAACCCAGATCGAGCAGGCATTGCTTGAAATTGGTGTGGATTACGCTCAGGGTTACGTTATTGAACGCCCGCAATTGTTTACCTGCGACAGTTTGCAAAGTCGGCCCGCCAGGCCGCAGCCGCTGTTATTCAAAGCGCCTGGCACGTTCCGTTGAAGTCTCTCGCCGATCCTTACAATCACAAATCAAAAGGAGCCGAACAGTGATCGACACATTCAACCGAACCGGACCACTCATGGAAGCTGCAAGTTATCCCGACTGGGCACAACAGCTCATTGAGGATTGCAGCGAGAGCAAGCGCCGGGTTGTCGAACATGAACTTTACCTGCGCATGCGTGATAACAAACTCAGCGCCAAAACCATGCGCCAGTACCTGATCGGGGGCTGGCCGGTAGTTGAGCAGTTCGCGTTATACATGGCGCAGAACCTGACCAAAACCAAATTCGCCCGTCACCCCGGTGAAGACATGGCGCGGCGTTGGCTGATGCGCAACATTCGCGTCGAACTCAATCACGCCGACTACTGGGTGCACTGGAGTCGCGCACACGGTGTGAGTCTGGAAGATCTCCAGGCCCAGCACGTACCGCCTGAGTTGCATGCCTTGAGTCATTGGTGCTGGCACACCAGTTCCGCCGACTCACTGATTGTGGCCATTGCCGCCACCAACTATGCCATCGAGGGTGCGACCGGGGAGTGGTCGGCGGTCGTCTGTTCTACCGGGGTGTACGCCGCAGCGTTCCCCGAAGAAGACCGCAAGCGTGCGATGAAATGGCTGAAAATGCATGCCCAGTATGACGATGCTCATCCGTGGGAAGCGCTGGAAATCATCTGCACCCTGGCAGGCATGAACCCGAGCAAGGCCTTGCAGGCCGAGTTGCGCCAAGCGATCTGCAAGAGCTACGACTACATGTACCTGTTTCTGGAGCGGTGCATGCAGCTGGAGACGTCGGAGCGTTTGCTAGTAAACCGTGAGCGCAGGGCTGTGGTCGAGAGCTGATTCCCGATAACACCAGGTAGAAAATGTAGGGGTGAGCCTGCTCGCGATGGCGGATTGTCAGTCAACATCATTGTTGAGTGTCGGACCGCACCGCGACCAGGCTCACTCCTACAGTTGTTTTAGGGTGTCTGGAGGGGATCAGCCCGCCATCGCCAATCGATTCCGCCCCTCGCGCTTGGCCACGTACAGCGCGCTGTCAGCGCGGCGCAACAGGCTTTCTGCCGACTCACCCGGCAGCAGGGTCGAGCAGCCCAGGCTGACCGTCAGCTCTATCAACGTTCCATCGGCGTAATACTCCGCCGCCTGCGCCGCATAACGCAGACGCTCGCCAACCATCGCCGCTGCTTCCCGGCTGGTATTGGACAGCAGGATCAGAAACTCTTCCCCGCCATAGCGAAACACCATGTCGACATTGCGCAACTGACCCTTGATCGACGCGGCCACGGCTTTAAGCACGTCATCGCCAGTGCTGTGGCCATGACTGTCGTTGACCCGTTTGAAGTGGTCGATGTCCAGCATCAACACCGACAACGGCTGCAGGTGTCGGCGGGACATTTCGATCTCGCGTTGCAGTGTCTGCTCCATCGCGATGCGGTTGCCGGCGCCGGTCAGTGGATCGCGCAGGGCGCTTTGGGTGGCGGCGCGGTACAGCAGAGCGTTACGCATCGGATACAGCAGTGACGACAGCAGCGATTCTAGATTGCCCTGCTCCTGTTCGTTGAAGCGCTGATTGCGGCGGAACACCACTTCGCCCATGTGTTCGCCTTCGTGGCTCAGGCTGTAGCTGACCGAGTGATGGCCGCGAGCGCCAAACTCCAGGCGAAGGTCGCTCCCCTGATGCGCGTAGCTCAAGGCGTCGAGCGGCACGAGGCGCTGAACTTCACGGAAAAAAAGACCGAGGATACGTTGCGGTTCGAGACTGGTTTGCAGTTGCAGGCTCAGTTGCTGGCGCAATTGCGCGAGACTGGCGGGCCGCTCAAGAAGAGGCGGCTGCTGACCGAAACCCAGGCGTTGCAATTTGGCACTGTCAAAGTCAATTGCATTGGTCTGGGAAGGTGATTTCATATGGCGTGAGCCCCTAAGCAGTAAGTCTGTCTTACAGGCTGGGTGAGAGCGGCTTTGGGCTGCGTGTCGTACTGATCCATCAGTCCCGTAGGACATTTGGCGTAAGTTTAGTCTGCCTGATGACGATTAGTAAGCTATCGAACCAGGCCTTGCCCCATTGCCTTCACACGGCATGCTTTGAGGAAATTTAGAGCGAAAGTCGTGCCATTCAGTTCGTTTTTATTTAACCCGTTATGAATCAATGGGTTGAGCATGACTGAGAGGGAGGGGTGCTGGATATTTGACTAAATTGTGACGGCTAATTGGGTTAAATGACTGCCGCGACGGGAATCCGCCACGGCAACAAATGCGACGTATGGCATTACTGCGCGTTGAATGCCTGGCCGTTGATCCCGGTGCTGTCCGGACCCATCAGGTAGAGGTAGACCGGCATGATCTGCTCCGGCGTCGGGTTGTTCAGTGGGTTTTCCCCCGGATAAGCCTGCGCACGCATGCTGGTGCGAGTGCCACCCGGGTTGATGCTGTTGGAGCGTACCGGTGCCACGCCGTCGACTTCGTCGGCCAGGGTTTGCATCAGGCCCTCGGTGGCGAACTTCGACACGCCGTAAGCGCCCCAATAAGCCCGACCCTTGCGGCCGACGCTGCTGGAGGTGAACACCACCGAAGCGTCCTGCGACAGCTTGAGCAGTGGCAGCAGCGTGCTGGTCAGCATGAACATGGCGTTGACGTTGACCTGCATGACGCGCATGAAGTTTTCGCCCGACAGCTGTTCGATCGGCGTGCGCGGGCCAATGATCGAGGCGTTGTGCAGCAGGCCGTCGAGGTGGCCGAACTCGGTCTCGATCATCGCTGCCAGCTCATCGTACTGATGGGGCAGGGCGGTCTCGAGGTTGAAGGGAATCACTGCCGGTTGCGGATGGCCCGCCGCTTCGATCTCGTCGTAGACCTGCGTCAGATTGGCTTCGGTCTTGCCCAGCAGCAGCACGGTTGCGCCGTGGGCGGCGTAGGTTTTCGCAGCGGCCGCACCGATGCCGCGACCGGCACCGGTGACCAGAATGACCCGATCCTTGAGCAATTCGGGACGAGCGGAGTAATCAAACATATAAACCTCACAATCCATTCATGAAGACCTGCTTCCCAGTGGTGAGGGGATTTATCCCTGACCGGCTGCGAAGCAGTCGTAAGCCTGCGTGTCGAATCGACCTGAAGGAATGCTGGGGCCGCTTCGCAGCCCATCGGGGATGAATCCCGCACCACAAGGCATCCTGCAAACAGTCAGGTCAGCAACTGCAGAGCGCGCTGTCCAGAACCTTGCGCAACTCCAGCGGATGATCCACCACCACATCCGCGCCCCAATGCCGCGGGTTGTCGTCCGGGTGAATGTAGCCAAAGGTCACCGCACAGGTTTTGGTCCCTGCATCGCGCCCCGACTCGATATCGCGCAGATCATCGCCTACAAACAGAACGGTCGACGGATCCAGATCAAGCATCTTGCACGCGAGGATCAGCGGCTCCGGGTCCGGTTTGCTGTTCTTCACGTGATCCGGGCAGATCAGCAGCGCCGATCGCTCGGCCAGCCCCAGCTGTTGCATGATCGGCTCGGCGAAGCGCAGCGGTTTGTTGGTGACCACGCCCCAGATCAGGTTGGCCTTTTCAATGTCGGCCAGCAGCTCTTCCATGCCGTCGAACAGCTTGCTGTGCACCGCGCAGCCGACGAGGTAGCGCTCAAGAAACTCCAGGCGCAACGCCTCGAACCCAGGCGATTCCGGATCCATCGAAAACGTCACCGCGACCATCGCTTTGGCGCCGCCGGAAATCTCGTCGCGGATGTGCTTGTCGTTGATCGGCGGCAAACCACGATCCGCGCGCATCGCCTGGCAGATGGCGATGAAGTCTGGCGCGGTGTCGAGCAGGGTGCCGTCCATGTCGAAAAGAACTGCTCTGATGGCCATCGGCTTACTCCTCGCGCAGGGTCTGGATCATGTAGTTGACGTCAACGTCGCTGGCCAGTTTGTAGTGCTTGGTCAGCGGGTTGTAGGTCAGGCCGATGATGTCCTTGACGGTCAGGCCGGCCATGCGACTCCAGGCGCCCAGCTCGGATGGACGAATGAATTTCTTGAAGTCGTGGGTGCCGCGCGGCAACAGCTTCATGATGTATTCGGCGCCGATGATGGCGAACAGGTAGGCCTTCGGGTTGCGGTTGATGGTCGAGAAGAACACCTGGCCGCCCGGCTTGACCATGCGGAAGCAGGCACGGATGACCGACGATGGATCTGGCACGTGCTCGAGCATTTCCAGGCAGGTCACCACATCGAACTGCTCGGGCATTTCTTCGGCCAGCTCTTCGGCGGTGATCTGGCGGTACTCGACGCTGACGCCGGACTCCAGTTGATGCAGTTGCGCGACTGCCAGTGGCGCTTCGCCCATGTCGATGCCCATCACGGTGGCACCACGTTGCGCCATGGCTTCGCTCAAGATGCCGCCACCGCAGCCAACGTCGAGGACTTTCTTGCCAGCCAGATTGACGCGTTCGTCAATCCAGTTGACCCGCAGCGGGTTAATGTCGTGCAGCGGTTTGAATTCGCTTTCGCGGTCCCACCAGCGATGGGCCAGGGCTTCGAATTTGGCGATTTCGGCGTGGTCGACGTTGCTCATGTTCAATTCCTCGAAAAACTTGAAAAAGGTTGTAGCCCCGGAGTGTGGCCCGGGTGTTTACGATTCGGTATGGCCGCTGATGCGCTGGCCCCAGGCTCGGGCAATAGTGCCAAGCTGTTCTTCATCCATGCGAGTCAGGCGCCGGTCGTCAAGCAATTGTTTGCCGGCGACCCACAGGTGTTTCACGCAATCGCGACCGGTGGCGTATATAAGCTGTGAAACCGGGTCGTACACCGGTTGCTGCGCCAGGCCAGACAGGTCGAAGGCGACAATGTCCGCGGCTTTGCCGATTTCCAGCGAGCCCGTTTCGCTTTCGATCCCCAAGGCGCGTGCGCCGTTCAGTGTGGCCATGCGCAGGGCGCGATGGGCATCGAGCGCGGAAGCCGAGCCGGCGACGGCTTTGGCCAGCAAGGCAGCGGTGCGGGTCTCGCCGAGCAGATCCAGATCATTGTTGCTGGCCGCGCCATCAGTGCCGACCGCAACATTGACCCCGGCTTGCCACAGACGCTCTACGGGGCAGAAGCCGCTGGCGAGTTTCAGGTTCGATTCCGGGCAATGGATGACGTTGGTGTTGCTTTCTACCAGCAACGCCAGGTCGTCATCGCTGATCTGGGTCATGTGCACGGCCTGGAAACGCGGGCCGAGCAGACCCAGTCGGCCGAGGCGGGCGAGTGGCCGTTCGCCGTGCTGTTCGACCGCTTGCTGCACTTCGAAGGCGGTTTCGTGGACGTGCATGTGGATCGACGCGTCCAGCTCCTCGGCAATCACGCGGATTTTCTCAAGATTCTCGTCGCCGACGGTGTAGGGTGCATGAGGACCGAAGGTGATCTTGATCCGTTCGTGATGCTTCAGATCGCCGAACAATTCGACGCCCTGACGAATGGCCTCATCGGCGCTGCTGGCGCCAGGAATCGGGAAATCAAGGATCGGAATGGCGATCTGTGCGCGGATGCCGCTGTTGTGCACGCGCTCGCTGGCAACTTTCGGGAAGAAGTACATGTCCGAAAAGCAGGTGATGCCGCCCTTGATCTGCTCGGCGATTGCGAGGTCGGTGCCATCACGGACGAATTCTTCATCGACCCATTTGGCTTCGGCCGGCCAGATGTGGTTTTCCAGCCAGGTCATCAGCGGCAGATCATCCGCCAGGCCGCGGAACAAGGTCATTGCGGCATGGCCGTGAGCATTGATCAGGCCTGGGCTGAGCAGAACGTCCGGCAATTCGCGGATTTCGCTGGCGTTACACTTCAACGCTTCGGCGCGCGGGCCGATAAACACGATGCGACCGTCACGGATGCCCAGGCCATGCTCCTTGAGCACAACGCCAGCAGGTTCGACGGGTACTAGCCAGGTCGGCAGCAATAATAAGTCGAGCGCAATGGCAGGTTTCGGCATCGAGGATCGGTTCCAGTGCTTTTGTAAAGGATGGCGAAGTATACCCGAGCGTCTTCGCGGGGGGATCGCTATAATCGGCGGCTTTTGTTCATGAGTGCGGGGTGAGGGATGCGCGATCGACTGTTGGCTGCGGAGAAAGTAAAGGCCATCGATTGGCGAGATGGCGCGCTCCACCTGCTGGATCAGCGTATTTTGCCGTTCGAGGAAACCTGGATTGCCTACACCAGCGCCGCCGGCGTGGCTGAGGCAATTCGCTCGATGGTGGTGCGTGGCGCGCCGGCCATCGGTATCAGCGCGGCTTATGGCATTGTGCTCGCAGCCCGGGCCCGAATCGCTGCAGGTGGTGACTGGTACGCGGCGCTGGAAGAGGATTTCGCGCTGCTTGCCGATTCCCGTCCGACCGCGGTCAACCTGTTCTGGGCGCTGGGCCGCATGCACGATCGCCTGGATCGCTTGAAGGAAAATGCCGATCCGCTGGCGGCGCTGGAGGCCGAGGCCATCGCCATTCACGAAAGCGATCGCGAAGCCAATCTGACCATGGCCCAACTCGGCGTCGATCTGATCCGCAAGCATCAGGGCAATGCGCAAGCGATTCTCACCCACTGCAACACCGGTGCCCTTGCCACCGGCGGTTTCGGCACGGCGCTGGGGGTCATTCGCGCGGCTTTCCTTGAAGGGATGGTTGAACGCGTTTACGCAGACGAAACCCGACCATGGCTGCAAGGCTCGCGCCTGACCGCGTGGGAGCTGGCCAACGAAGGCATTCCTGTGACCCTCAATGCTGACTCCGCCGCCGCGCACATCATGAAGACCAAAGGCGTGACCTGGGTGATCGTCGGTGCTGACCGCATTACCGCCAATGGCGATGTGGCCAACAAGATCGGCACCTATCAACTGGCGGTCAATGCCATGCACCACGGCGTGCGTTTCATGGTGGTGGCGCCGAGTTCGACCATCGACATGAATCTGGCCAGTGGTGATGACATTCCGATCGAAGAGCGTGACGGCGCCGAGTTGCTGGAAGTCGGTGGCAAGCGCGTGGGCGCTGATGTTGAAGCGTTTAACCCGGTGTTTGACGTAACCCCTGCTGACTTGATCGATGCCATCGTCACCGAAAAAGGCATTGTCGAGCGTCCGGATACCGCGAAAATGGCCCAGTTGATGTGCCGCAAGCGCCTGCACTGATGCCCTTTGGCGTCTAGTCGATCGCCAGCGCCAGCAGGCTGACTCCGTGTCGAACAAAATCCCTGTAGGAGTGAGCCTGCTCGCGATGAGGTCCTGAATGTCAATAAACATCCCAAAACCAAGCCCGAATTCCGCCTTCAAAGAAGCTCTAAGCCTCTCTCGTCCCCCTTTCAGACGATTACCGGTCAACTAACTATGCTCCATGCGCTTATGGGGGATAGGTGCGTGGCGGCGATTGTGGTAGCATCCGGCGTTTTCCGAGGCAGTCCCACGGGGTTGTCTTCACTGCGCAAATCCAGGGCTCAACTTGTTGATTTGTCGTAAGTCGGCGCATGGCACTCAGCCTGCATCGACGAGCTTCGTGATCCCTATGGATATGACGAGGTTTCACCAGAAAAAGGAATCAGGCTTCTCATGGGCGAACTGGCCAAAGAAATCCTCCCGGTCAATATCGAAGACGAGCTGAAACAGTCCTACCTCGATTACGCGATGAGCGTGATCGTCGGCCGTGCACTGCCGGATGCGCGCGATGGCTTGAAGCCCGTGCACCGCCGCGTGCTGTTCGCGATGAGCGAGCTGGGCAACGACTTCAACAAGCCGTACAAGAAATCTGCCCGTGTTGTCGGTGACGTGATCGGTAAATATCACCCGCACGGTGATACTGCCGTCTACGACACCATCGTACGTATGGCTCAGCCTTTCTCCCTGCGCTACCTGTTGGTCGACGGTCAGGGCAACTTCGGTTCGGTGGACGGCGACAACGCTGCAGCCATGCGATATACCGAAGTGCGCATGACCAAGCTGGCTCACGAGCTGCTGGCTGACTTGCACAAGGAAACCGTGGATTGGGTGCCGAACTACGACGGCACGGAAATGATCCCGGCGGTCATGCCGACCCGTATTCCCAACCTGCTGGTCAACGGTTCCAGCGGTATCGCTGTGGGCATGGCAACCAACATCCCGCCGCACAACCTCGGTGAAGTCATCGACGGTTGCCTGGCGCTCATCGACAATCCCGAGCTGACTGTCGACGAGCTGATGCAATACATCCCCGGTCCGGACTTCCCGACCGCCGCGATCATCAACGGTCGCGCCGGTATCATCGAAGCCTACCGCACCGGTCGCGGGCGCATTTACATGCGTGCGCGTTCGATCGTTGAAGACATCGACAAGGTCGGTGGTCGTCAGCAGATCGTCATCACCGAACTCCCTTACCAGTTGAACAAGGCGCGTCTGATCGAGAAGATCGCCGAACTGGTAAAAGAGAAAAAGCTTGAAGGCATCACTGAACTGCGCGACGAGTCCGACAAGGACGGTATGCGCGTCGTGATCGAACTGCGTCGCGGCGAAGTGCCTGAGGTGATTCTCAACAACCTCTACGCCCAGACCCAGCTGCAAAGCGTGTTCGGCATCAACATCGTTGCGCTGATCGACGGACGTCCACGGATTCTGAATCTCAAGGATCTGCTGGAAGCCTTCGTTCGTCACCGTCGCGAAGTCGTTACCCGCCGTACCGTGTTCGAACTGCGCAAGGCGCGCGAGCGTGGTCACATCCTTGAAGGTCAGGCCGTTGCCCTGTCGAACATCGACCCGGTGATCGCCCTGATCAAGGCTTCGCCAACCCCGTCGGAAGCCAAGGAAGCGCTGATCAGCACACCTTGGGAATCCTCGGCGGTGGTGGCGATGGTTGAGCGTGCCGGTGCCGATTCGTGCCGCCCGGAAAACCTCGATCCGCAATACGGTCTGCGCGAAGGCAAGTACTTCCTTTCGCCAGAACAGGCGCAAGCCATTCTGGAACTGCGTCTGCACCGTCTGACCGGCCTGGAACACGAGAAGCTGCTGGCCGAGTATCAAGAGATCCTCAACCAGATCGGCGAGCTGATCCGCATCCTCAACAGTGCCGTGCGCCTGATGGAAGTGATCCGCGAAGAGCTGGAAGTGATCCGCGCCGAATACGGCGATCAGCGTCGCACCGAGATTCTCGATGCACGCCTCGACCTGACTCTGGGCGACATGATCCCGGAAGAAGAGCGCGTCGTGACCATTTCCCACGGTGGCTACGCCAAGACCCAGCCGCTGGCTGCGTATCAGGCTCAGCGTCGTGGCGGTAAAGGCAAGTCGGCGACTGGCGTCAAGGATGAGGACTACATTGCTCACCTGCTGGTTGCCAACAGTCACTCCACGCTGTTGCTGTTCTCCAGCAAAGGCAAGGTGTACTGGCTGAAGACCTACGAAATTCCTGAAGCGTCGCGTGCTGCGCGTGGTCGTCCGCTGGTCAATCTGCTGCCGCTGGAAGCCGATGAAACCATCACCACCATGCTGCAGATCGATCTCGAGGCCCTGCAAAAACGTGCCGGTGCTGAGGATGAGGATGACGCTGACGATGCAATCATCGAAGGCGAAGTCGTCGAAGCTGAAGAAGCTGCCGAGCTGGAAGAGATCGACGGCGAAACAGCCGAGCTGGTGGCTGAGCCGACCGGTGAATTCATCTTCATGGCCACTGCTTCCGGTACCGTCAAGAAGACCCCGCTGGCACGCTTCGCCCGTCCGCGCTCCAATGGCTTGATCGCGTTGAAGCTCAAGGAAGGCGATACGCTGATTGCAGCTGCCATCACTGATGGCGCGAAAGAAATCATGCTGTTCTCCGACGCTGGCAAGGTGATTCGATTCGCTGAAGCCGCAGTGCGCGAAATGGGTCGTGGTGCGCGCGGTATTCGCGGCATGCGGATCCTCAAGGATCAGAAACTGATCTCCATGTTGATTCCTGAGTCGGGCGCGCAGATTCTGACCGCTTCCGAGCGTGGTTTCGGCAAGCGCACCGCACTGAGCAAATTCCCTCGCCGCGGTCGTGGTGGTCAGGGCGTGATTGCCATGGTCACCAAAGAGCGCAACGGCAAACTCGTCGGTGCAATCCAGGTGCAGGAAGGCGAGGAAATCATGCTGATTTCCGACCAGGGCACACTGGTGCGCACCCGTGTTGATGAAGTGTCCAGCCTGGGTCGCAACACCCAGGGTGTGACCCTGATCAAACTGGCCACCGATGAAACGCTGGTCGGTCTGGAGCGGGTTCAGGAGCCGTCGGAAGTCGAGGGCGAAGAGCTCGAGGGTGAAGAAGGATTGGTGTCCGGCGCGGAGGTCGTGATCGACGACGTTGCCGAAGACCAGCAACTCGACGCCGCAGCTGACGAAGAACCGCAAGAATAAGCGGACAAGCGAGGGGGCGGATGAGAATTCGCCCCCTTGTTATTTGTCCGGTATGAAAGTTTCTGAAGTGCAGAGTTACCGAATTACAGATTTATTGTGTATCACCAAGTCAGAGCGAGATTGGATGTGAGCAAGCGAGCCTATAACTTCTGCGCCGGCCCGGCGGCGCTTCCCGAAGCTGTCCTGCAACGCGCCCAAGGTGAACTCCTTGACTGGCACGGCAAGGGTCTGTCGGTTATGGAAATGAGCCATCGCAGCGATGAGTTCGTGTCCATTGCCAATCAGGCTGAGCAGGATCTGCGTGACCTGCTGAATATCCCTTCGAACTATAAAGTGCTGTTTCTGCAAGGTGGTGCCAGCCAGCAGTTTGCGCAGATCCCGCTGAACTTGTTGCCTGAAGGCGGCTCGGCCGACTATATCGACACCGGTATCTGGTCGCAGAAAGCCATCGAAGAGGCATCGCGTTACGGTCACGTCAACGTTGCCGCTACCGCCAAACCTTATGACTATTTCGCCATTCCGGGACAGAACGAGTGGAACCTGTCCAAGGATGCCGCTTACGTTCACTACGCACCGAACGAAACCATTGGCGGCCTGGAATTTCAGTGGATCCCGGAAACCGGCGACGTGCCATTGGTTGCCGACATGTCTTCGGACATCCTCTCGCGTCCGGTCGACATCTCGCGTTTCGGCATGATCTACGCCGGTGCGCAGAAGAACATCGGCCCGAGCGGCATCGTGGTCAACATCATCCGCGAAGACCTGTTGGGCAAGGCCCGTTCGCTGTGCCCGACCATGCTCAACTACAAAGTCGCGGCCGACAACGGCTCGATGTACAACACTCCGCCGACCCTGGCCTGGTACCTGTCCGGTCTGGTGTTCCAGTGGCTGAAAGAGCAGGGCGGCGTTGAAGCCATCGCCAAGCTCAATGACGTCAAGCAGCGCACGCTGTACGACTTCATCGACGCCAGCGGCCTCTACAGCAACCCGATCAACAAGTCGGATCGCTCGTGGATGAACGTGCCTTTCCGTCTGGCCGATGATCGTCTGGACAAGCCGTTCCTGGCCGGTGCCGAAGAGCGCGGTCTGCTCAATCTCAAGGGCCACCGCTCCGTGGGCGGCATGCGCGCCTCCATCTACAACGCCGTCGACATCACCGCCGTCAATGCGCTGGTGGCGTACATGGCTGAATTCGAGAAGGAACACGGCTGATGTCCGAGCAAGAACTCAAGGCACTGCGCGTTCGCATTGACGCTCTCGACACCAAGGTCATGGAGCTGATCAGTGAGCGTGCGCGTTGCGCCCAGGAAGTCGCGCGAGTAAAGATGGCCTCGCTGGCCGAAGGCGAAGTGCCGGTGTTCTATCGTCCCGAGCGTGAAGCTCAGGTGCTCAAGCGTGTGATGGAGCGTAACCAGGGGCCGCTGGGCAACGAAGAGATGGCGCGGCTGTTCCGCGAAATCATGTCTTCGTGCCTGGCGCTGGAGCAGCCGCTGAAAGTGGCTTACCTCGGCCCTGAAGGCACCTTCACCCAAGCGGCCGCCATGAAGCACTTCGGTCACGCAGTGATCAGCAAGCCGATGGCGGCGATCGACGAAGTGTTCCGTGAAGTGGCGGCGGGTGCGGTGAATTTCGGCGTGGTGCCGGTGGAAAACTCCACCGAAGGCGCGGTCAACCACACGCTGGACAGCTTCCTCGAACACGACATGGTCATCTGTGGCGAAGTCGAGCTGCGCATTCACCATCACCTGCTGGTCGGTGAAAACACCAAGACCGACAGTATCAGTCGCATCTATTCCCACGCTCAGTCGCTGGCCCAGTGCCGCAAGTGGCTGGACGCGCATTATCCGAATGTCGAGCGCGTGGCAGTGTCCAGCAATGCCGAGGCGGCCAAGCGGGTTAAAGGCGAGTGGAATTCGGCGGCGATTGCCGGTGACATGGCGGCAGGGCTGTACGGCCTGACCCGTCTGGCCGAGAAGATCGAGGATCGCCCGGATAACTCCACGCGCTTCCTGATGATCGGCAACCAGGAAGTGCCGCCGACCGGCGACGACAAGACGTCGATCATCGTTTCCATGAGCAACAAGCCCGGCGCGCTTCATGAGCTGTTGGTGCCGTTCCATGACAACGGCATCGACCTGACCCGCATCGAAACCCGTCCGTCGCGCAGCGGCAAGTGGACCTACGTGTTCTTCATCGACTTCGTCGGCCACCACCGTGATCCGTTGATCAAAGGTGTGCTGGAAAAGATCAGTCAGGAAGCAGTAGCACTCAAAGTGCTGGGTTCCTACCCGAAAGCAGTTCTGTAAGGGGCGGTAGTAAATGAGTGGCAATTTCCTCGCTCTGGCACAGCCGGGCGTGCAACAACTTTCGCCGTACGTTCCGGGCAAGCCTGTGGACGAACTGGCGCGCGAGCTGGATCTGGATCCGGCAAAAATCGTTAAACTGGCCAGCAACGAAAACCCGTTGGGTGCCAGTCCGAAAGCCTTGGTGGCGATCCGCGAAGAGCTGGCCGAGCTGACCCGCTATCCGGACGGTAACGGCTTTGCGCTCAAGTCTCTGCTGGCCGAGCAGTGCCGTGTCGAGCTGAACCAGGTGACTCTGGGCAATGGTTCCAACGACATTCTCGAACTGGTCGCGCGCGCCTATCTGGCGCCCGGCTTGAACGCGGTGTTCAGTGAGCACGCGTTCGCGGTGTATCCGATCGCCACTCAGGCCGTCGGCGCGCAAGCCAAAGTGGTGCCGGCCAAGGACTGGGGACACGACCTGCCGGCCATGCTCGCAGCCATCGACGCCAACACCCGCGTGGTGTTCATTGCCAATCCGAACAACCCGACCGGTACCTGGTTCGGCGCCGAAGCGCTGGACGAGTTCCTGCAGGATGTTCCGGAGCATGTACTGGTCGTGCTGGACGAGGCGTACATCGAGTATGCCGAAGGCAGTGATCTGCCGGATGGTCTGGACTTCCTCGCGGCGTACCCGAATCTGCTGGTTTCGCGCACGTTCTCCAAGGCCTATGGTCTGGCGGCTTTGCGCGTCGGCTATGGCCTGTCTACCCCGGTAGTGGCGGATGTGTTGAACCGTGTTCGCCAGCCGTTCAACGTCAACAGCCTGGCTTTGGCTGCGGCGTGTGCGGCGTTGAAAGACGAAGAGTATCTGGCGCAAAGCCGTCAGCTCAACGAGTCCGGCATGCAACAACTGCAGGCTGGTTTCCGTGAGCTGGGCCTGAGCTGGATCGAGTCCAAAGGCAACTTCATCTGTGTCGACCTCGGTCAAGTAGCGGCTCCGGTGTTCCAGGGTTTGCTGCGCGAAGGCGTGATCGTGCGTCCGGTGGCCAACTACGGCATGCCGAACCACCTGCGGGTGACCATTGGTCTGCCGGCGGAAAACAGTCGCTTCCTCGAAGCGCTGCGCAAGGTTCTGGCTCGTGGGTGATGTCACTGCACTGCAATCTGCTGCACCTATGATCGGTCGTCTGGTGGTGGTCGGTCTGGGATTGATCGGTGGTTCGTTTGCCAAGGGCTTGCGTGAAAGCGGCGTGTGCCGCGAAGTGGTCGGCGTCGATCTCGACCCGCAATCGCGCAAGCTGGCGGTCGAGTTGGGCGTGGTGGATCGCTGCGAGGATGACTTGGCAGCTGCATGCCAAGGCGCAGACGTGATTCAGTTGGCGGTGCCGATTCTGGCTATGGAGAAAGTGCTCGCGCGTCTGGCGAGCATGGATCTGGGTCAGGCGATTCTGACCGATGTCGGCAGCGCCAAAGGCAATGTGGTGCGCGCGGCGACCGAGGCGTTCGGCGGCATGCCGGCGCGTTTCGTGCCGGGGCATCCGATTGCCGGTTCAGAGCAGAGCGGGGTGGAAGCCTCCAATGCCGACCTGTTCCGTCGTCACAAGGTCATTCTCACGCCGCTCGAGCAAACCGACTCGCAAGCGCTGGCGGTGGTCGATCGTCTTTGGCGCGAATTGGGCGCCGATGTCGAGCACATGCAGGTCGAGCGTCACGACGAAGTGCTGGCTGCGACCAGCCATCTGCCGCACCTGCTGGCCTTCGGTCTGGTCGACTCGTTGGCCAAACGCAATGAAAACCTTGAGATCTTCCGTTACGCTGCCGGTGGTTTCCGCG
Source organism: Pseudomonas sp. FP2196 (assembly GCF_030687715.1). Taxonomy (GTDB): domain Bacteria; phylum Pseudomonadota; class Gammaproteobacteria; order Pseudomonadales; family Pseudomonadaceae; genus Aquipseudomonas. Next base: position 4,345,643 of record NZ_CP117445.1, on the reverse strand, counting down.
ATTTCACAAGAATCGCAGGAAGCGACCCGGTGATGTGGCACGACATCTTCCTCGCCAACCGCGAGGCTGTTCTGCGCACACTCGATACATTTCGCAGCGACCTCGACGCCTTGCGCGACGCGGTCGATGCAGGGGATGGGCACCAATTGTTGGGCGTTTTCACTCGCGCCCGGGTTGCCCGCGAGCATTTCAGTAAAATCCTGGCCCGCAGGGCCTATGTGGACGCTATGAATTCCAACGATCTGATCTTCCTGGCTCAACCTGGTGGCCGCCTGTCCGGTCGGATTCGCGTACCAGGTGATAAATCGATTTCCCACCGTTCGATCATGCTCGGCTCGCTGGCCGAAGGCGTCACCGAAGTCGAAGGGTTCCTCGAGGGTGAAGACGCCCTGGCGACCTTGCAGGCATTCCGTGACATGGGTGTGGTCATCGAAGGCCCGCACCACGGTCGCGTGACCATTCACGGTGTCGGCCTGCATGGTCTGAAACCTGCGCCGGGCCCGATCTATCTGGGCAACTCCGGTACGTCGATGCGTCTGCTGTCCGGCCTGCTGGCCGCGCAGAACTTCGACAGTACCCTGACGGGCGATGCTTCGCTGTCCAAGCGTCCGATGAATCGCGTGGCCAATCCGCTGCGCGAAATGGGCGCCGTGATCGAAACTGCCGCTGAAGGTCGTCCGCCGATGACCATTCGTGGTGGTCACAAGCTCAAAGGCCTGACTTACACCATGCCGATGGCCAGCGCGCAGGTGAAGTCCTGCCTGTTGCTGGCCGGTCTGTACGCTGAAGGCAAGACCACCGTTACCGAACCTGCGCCGACCCGCGACCACACCGAACGCATGCTGCGCGGGTTTGGCTACCCGGTAAGCGTCAATGGCGCCACGGCGTCGGTCGAGTCCGGTGGCAAGCTGACAGCGACCCATATCGAAGTGCCGGGCGACATCTCGTCGTCGGCGTTCTTCCTGGTCGCAGCTTCGATTGCTGAAGGTTCGGAGCTGGTGCTTGAGCACGTCGGTATCAACCCGACCCGTACCGGTGTGATCGACATCCTGCGCCTGATGGGCGCTGACATCACCCTGGAAAACCAGCGTGAAGTCGGTGGCGAACCTGTCGCTGACCTGCGCGTGCGAGCAGCTAAGCTCAAAGGTATCGAGATTCCTGAAGAGCTGGTTCCGCTGGCCATCGACGAATTCCCGGTGCTGTTCGTGGCAGCTGCGTGTGCCGAAGGGCGCACTGTGCTGACCGGTGCCGAAGAGCTGCGGGTCAAGGAATCGGATCGTATCCAGGTCATGGCGGATGGTTTGCTGGCGCTGGGCGTCAAATGCGAACCGACCCCGGACGGCATCATCATCGACGGCGGCCAGATCGGCGGCGGCGAAGTGCATGGTCACGGCGATCACCGTATCGCCATGGCTTTCAGCGTGGCCTCGCTGCGCGCCACTGCACCGATCCGCATCCATGATTGCGCCAACGTCGCGACGTCGTTCCCGAACTTCCTCGCTCTGTGCGGACAGGTCGGTATTCGTGTGGCACAAGAGGCTCAGTCGTGAAGAACATTGCACCGGTCATCACCATTGATGGGCCAAGCGGCTCGGGCAAAGGCACTGTGGCCGGGATTCTGGCCAAGCGCCTGGGCTGGAATCTGCTGGACTCCGGCGCGCTTTATCGCTTGCTGGCGTTTGCTGCGCACAATCATGGTGTTGACCTGACCAATGAAGAGCTGCTGAAGAAGCTTGCCGCTCATCTGGACGTTCAGTTCATTGCGGCGACCGACGGTCAGTTGCAGCGAATCATCCTGGAAGGTGACGAAGTCAGCGATGTCATTCGTACTGAAAGCGTCGGTTCCGGCGCTTCTCAGGTGGCTGCATTGCCCGCGGTGCGCGAGGCGCTGCTGCAGCGTCAGCGTGCTTTCCAGGAAGCGCCGGGCCTTGTTGCCGATGGTCGCGATATGGGTACGGTGGTTTTCCCCGATGCACCGTTGAAAATTTTTCTCACGGCCAGTGCCGAGGAGAGGGCGCGTCGTCGATATTTGCAGTTGAAGGGCAAAGTCGAGGGTGTTAGTCTGTCGAGTCTGCTAGATGAGATCCGTGCACGCGACGAGCGTGACACCCAGCGAGCGGTAGCCCCGCTTAAGCCGGCGGCTGACGCCATACAGCTGGATTCAACGGAGTTGTCCATCGATCAGGTGCTTGAACGCATCATGAGCGAGATCGCCATTCGCGATATCGCCGGGTGACCAAGAAGGCCACAGGGGACCAGTCATAGTCCTGCGGCGCTTCTTCTATATGAAACTAACCCACACCGTCTGGGGTGTGGAGATGGGCGTATCCTTCGCCCTCATTTACAGGAATTAAAATGAGCGAAAGCTTTGCGGAACTCTTTGAAGAAAGCCTAAAAACCCTGAACCTTCAGGCAGGCTCCATCATCACCGGTGTTATCGTTGATATCGATTACCAAGCTCGCTGGGTAACCGTTCACGCTGGCCTGAAGTCTGAAGCACTCATCCCGCTTGAGCAGTTCTACAACGACGCTGGCGATCTGACTATCAATGTCGGTGACGAAGTTCACGTTGCTCTGGACTCGGTTGAAGATGGTTTCGGTGAAACCAAGCTGTCCCGTGAAAAAGCCAAGCGCGCTGAGTGCTGGATCGTTCTGGAAGCTGCCTTCGCAGCCGAGGAAGTGGTCAAGGGCGTTATCAACGGTAAGGTTAAAGGCGGCTTCACTGTCGACGTTAACGGCATCCGTGCGTTCCTGCCAGGTTCCCTGGTTGACGTCCGTCCAGTGCGCGACACCACGCACCTGGAAGGCAAAGAGCTGGAATTCAAGGTCATCAAGCTGGACCAGAAGCGCAACAACGTTGTCGTTTCCCGTCGCAGCGTCCTGGAAGCCGAGAACTCCGCCGAGCGTGAAGCTCTGCTGGAATCCCTGCAGGAAGGCCAGCAAGTCAAAGGTATCGTCAAAAACCTCACCGATTACGGCGCATTCGTCGATCTGGGTGGCGTGGACGGCCTGCTGCACATCACCGACATGGCTTGGAAGCGCATCAAGCATCCTTCCGAGATCGTCAACGTTGGTGACGAAATCGACGTTAAGGTTCTGAAATACGATCGCGAACGCAACCGTGTTTCCCTGGGCCTGAAGCAGCTGGGCGAAGATCCATGGGTTGCTATCAAAGCCCGTTACCCAGAAAGCACTCGCGTTACCGCGCGTGTAACCAACCTGACCGACTACGGCTGCTTCGCTGAGCTGGAAGAAGGCGTTGAAGGTCTGGTACACGTTTCCGAAATGGACTGGACCAACAAGAACATCCACCCTTCGAAAGTCGTACAAGTCGGCGACGAAGTGGAAGTTATGGTTCTGGACATCGACGAAGAGCGTCGTCGTATCTCCCTGGGCATCAAGCAGTGCAAATCTAACCCATGGGAAGATTTCTCTGGCCAGTTCAACAAGGGCGATAAAATCTCCGGCACCATCAAGTCGATCACCGATTTCGGTATCTTCATTGGTCTGGACGGCGGCATCGACGGTCTGGTTCACCTGTCCGACATCTCCTGGAACGAAGTGGGCGAAGAAGCTGTTCGTCGTTTCAAGAAGGGCGACGAGCTGGACACCGTTATCCTGTCGGTTGACCCAGAGCGCGAGCGTATCTCCCTGGGTATCAAGCAACTGGAAAGCGATCCGTTCTCCGAGTACGTCTCGGTTAACGACAAAGGCGCAATCGTTACTGGCACCGTGAAAGAAGTTGACGCCAAAGGCGCCATCATCGTTCTGGCCGACGATATCGAAGCGACTCTGAAAGCCTCCGAAATCAGCCGTGACCGCGTTGAAGATGCGCGCAACGTTCTGAAAGAAGGCCAGGAAGTAGAAGCCAAGATCATCAGCGTTGATCGTAAGAGCCGCGTGATCCAACTCTCCATCAAGTCGAAAGATGATGCTGAAGAGAAAGAAGCTATCCAGAGCCTGAAAGAGACTCCGGAAGCTGCTACCGGCGACACCACCATGGCGGCACTGCTGCGCCAGGCAATGGCCAAACAGAACTAAGTTCTGCTTGATCATTAAAAAGGGCGACTTCGGTCGCCCTTTTTTGTGCCTGCGATATTTGACGCTTTGACTATCCGGATACGTTGTATTGGATTCGTGTCAGGTGTGTAGGTGAGGGGGCTGCTGCGTTCTTGTTTTCGGGGTTGTAGGCTTCTGATTGTGCGGCGTGCTAGGCTTGCCGCTCAAAAAGATGGAGTGAGTTGATGAGTGGGCGTTTTTCGGGGGCTGACGGTATTCGTGGCCTAGCCTGTCTGATGGTGCTTTGTGCCCATATTCCAGGGTTTTTCTTTCCTCAAATAGCAGGATACTTTTCTGGCACCGGAAAATATGGTGTTTGGTTGTTTTTTGTTTTAAGTGCCTTTCTGCTAACAAGCAAGTTCGCCCGCAACGGGTTTTCTGTGACAGAGATACTTGGGTATGCCGTTGGCCGTTTCCTGAGGATCGTGCCGTTGTTCCTGCTCGTTGTTGTCTTCTATTGGTATTTCAATGTCGCAGGAATTACAACCTCGGAGGACGTTGTCAATGCTATGGCCTTTCGACAGGGGTACTCCCATTTGTGGACAATTCCGGTTGAGTTCAAGTTTTATTTTTTTCTGCCATTCATAGCATTTGCTTTTATAGTTGTAGAGCGTCGGTGTGGTGCAGTTGCAGTCGCAATTTTCGCGCTCTCTTTGATGGTTATTCATCAGTTGTCATGGCCGTATTGGCTGACTCCGGAAAACAGCATTTCTACACACTGGTATCTCCCGAGTTTCATTTTCGGGTGTTATGCCGCAGTTTCTATCGAAGGGGTGGGTAAATGGTTGACCCCTCGAATGGCAACAGGGTTTGCCGTTGCGGTGATCATAGCGTTGCTTGCTCTAAGCCCGGGTGGCAGGAATATATTGTTTGCAATGCCGCTCGATGGCTGGCTAATGAACAAGTTCATATACCTCAGTTTTCTCTGGATGGTGTTTATTTTAGCGCTGGCTAACGGCCAAGGGCGGATCGGAGGATTGATGCAATCTTTCGCGCTAAGAAAACTAGGGGCGTGGAGTTACTCTATTTACCTGATTCACTGGATTTTTTATCAGAAGCTGTCTCTTCTGCATAAAGGTGGGCTCTACGCAATGCTGGCGTTCGTTGGGGCTATCATGGCGGGTGCCGCTATGTACGTCTTTATCGAATCGCCGATCGAGCGCTTCAGGCACTCACTCCAGGGAAAGTTAAAGAAAATGTGGCCTGTAGCGGCCTGAGATCAGCCCGCCTTCAAGCGGGCTTTTTTCATTGCGTCGTGGTAGGAGTGAGTAACCGTCCGGTTTGCTGGCAGGAGGTATTGCTATTCTGTATTGGGGGTGTTCTGCCCCCTCCTTTGGCGGCGCTAAGCTTGACTTGGGTGTACGGTGAAACCATTCATGGATCGAGGGTGTCTGTTGAGTGGAGCGGGTCGGATATCAATTCGAGACTATTCTTGTCTTTAATTTGAGGGGCTGTCGGAGCGGGTGTCCGCAATAAGGAAATGGATGAACAAAATCATTGTGCTGGTTGTGCTGGTTGTGCTGTCGGCCGGTTGCACCACGAGCGCGAAGACCCATGCGGTAAGAGGTGTGAGTGGTATAGAGATCGACTGCTCGGGTCTCGGGTCGGGATGGGACAAGTGCCTCAAGCGTGCGGCGAAGGAGTGTAAATCCTCGGGATACAAGGTGGTCGCGCGGTCTGATGATTTTCGGGAAGAAGATGACTTTCCGTTTGGTTTCAATCCGGCAGGTTACGTGACCCGGACCATGGTCGTGATATGCCGGTAAGCCCCTTTGCTGTTGGGTATCGGGCGGTGCGAGGAGTGGCGAAGATGCGCCGCCATGGTTATGTCGGATTGCAGGCTGTTCAAATTCTTCTGGGCATGCTAAAACCTTTTAAGCGCTGATCTAGCTGCTTGAAAAAGAAGGGAAAAATATGACGAAGTCGGAGTTGATCGAACGAATTGTCACCCATCAAGGGCTGCTCTCATCCAAGGATGTGGAGTTGGCTATCAAGACCATGCTTGAACAAATGTCGCAATGCCTGGCTACCGGTGATCGCATCGAGATTCGTGGTTTTGGCAGCTTCTCCCTGCACTATCGTGCACCGCGTGTCGGGCGTAATCCAAAGACAGGTCAGTCTGTCAGCCTTGACGGTAAATTCGTTCCACATTTCAAGCCAGGCAAAGAGCTGCGTGATCGTGTGAACGAGGAAGAGGAGGAGGGCGTTTGATCCTCGCTGATTATCAGGGAGCTACTCATGCATAACTTCAAGCGCATACTTCTTGGCGTTTTTATTCTCTTGCTGGTGTTGACCATCCTTGCGTTTGTGCTTGAGAACCAGCAGTCAGTGTCGTTGTTGTTTTTAGGCTGGGCCGGCCCTCAGCTTCCAGTGTCTGTGGTTGTCGTGGCAGCGTTACTGGTCGGTATGGTCGTCGGTCCGATTCTTGGCTGGTTTTTGGCACGCTCGTCCAGGGCTGCGCGCAAGCGTCTTGTCTGAAAACGACAAGTGCGAGGCGTCTGTCGAAATTGCGCCTCAGCCTGTCTATATCCATTAGTAAAAGATTCATTAAGCTGTAAAATGCGTCCCTTGTTCGATAGTGGCCTATTCCCACATCGATTTAGACTGACTCTGACAGAAGCTTAGACGTTTATGGCTTCTGCATTCATGGATTGACAGTGCTCGATGGTGTCACTGTCCGCAGCTCAAGGGTATGGTTTCGCGTGAAAATTCTAGTTACCGGCGGCGCCGGGTTCATCGGCTCGGCAGTCATCCGTCACATCATTTCCAATACCAACGACGCAGTGATTAACGTCGATAAGCTGACGTATGCCGGTAACCTTGAGTCGTTGGCTGAAGTTAGCGGTGATTCGCGCTACGTATTCGAGCACGTCGACATCTGTGCTCGTGATCAGATTAACCGTGTTCTGCGTGAGCACCAACCAGATGCGATCATGCATCTGGCAGCAGAATCTCACGTCGATCGCTCGATTACTGGCCCGTCCGAATTCATTCAGACCAACATCATCGGCACCTATACACTTCTGGAAGCTGCGCGCCACTATTGGACTGCGCTGGATGATGCGCGTAAAGCCAGCTTCCGCTTTCATCATATTTCGACTGACGAAGTTTATGGTGATCTTGAAGGGCCGGAAGATCTCTTCACCGAAACAACGCCTTATCAGCCAAGTTCGCCTTATTCGGCCAGCAAGGCCAGCTCCGATCATCTCGTTCGCGCGTGGGCGCGTACGTATGGTTTGCCGACGCTGGTCACCAACTGCTCGAACAATTACGGCCCCTGCCACTTCCCGGAGAAGTTGATCCCGCTGATCATTCTCAATGCGCTTGAAGGTAAGTCGCTGCCGGTCTATGGCAAAGGTAATCAGGTTCGCGACTGGCTCTATGTCGAAGATCACGCTCGTGCTTTGTACAAAGTCGTTACCGAAGGTGTAATCGGTGAGACGTACAACATTGGCGGTCACAACGAGAAGCAAAATATTGAAGTGGTGCATGCATTGTGTGCGCTGCTGGATGAATTGCGTCCAGATTCGGCTCATCGTCCGCACGCCAGCCTGATTACCTACGTTCAGGATCGTCCAGGACATGATCAGCGTTACGCGATCGACGCCAGCAAGATCCAGCGTGAGCTTGGCTGGACGCCGGAAGAAACATTCGAAACCGGTATTCGCAAGACTGTCGAATGGTATCTCAGCAACACTGAATGGGTGGCTCACGTTAAAAGCGGTAGCTATCAGCAGTGGATCGACCAGAACTACGCAGATCGCATGAACAAGGCATGAAAATTCTTCTGCTGGGCAAAAATGGCCAAGTAGGCTGGGAGTTGCAACGCTCCCTTGCCCCGCTTGGCGAGCTGATAGCGCTTGATCGTCATGCCATTGATGATTTGTGTGGCGATTTGTCCGATCTCGATGCGTTGCGTGCAACCATCCGGCGTGTCAGGCCCGATATCATCGTAAATGCTGCTGCCTATACGGCTGTCGACAAGGCTGAATCAGAGCCGGAGCTGGCTGAACGTGTCAACGCTCAGGCAAGCCGCCTGATGGCCGAGGAGGTCGCGCTTCTGGGTGGTTGGCTGATCCACTATTCGACCGATTATGTCTTCAGTGGTCAAGGCATCGTGCCCTGGCAAGAGACGGATGCAGTAGCTCCGGTCAATCAGTATGGGGTTAGCAAGCTGGCGGGTGAGCAAGCGATTATTGCCTCCGGATGCAAGCATCTGATCTTTCGAACCAGCTGGGTCTACGGCGCCAGAGGCAACAATTTCGCCAAGACCATGCTGCGTTTGGCGAAGGATCGCGACACGCTGAGCGTTATCGCTGATCAGGTGGGAGCGCCGACAGGGGCTGACCTGATTGCCGATGTCACTGCGTTGGCTATTCGTCAGGTCTTGCAGCAGCCCGAGCTGTCAGGCTTGTATCATTTGGCATCCGGCGGCGAAGTGTCTTGGCATGGTTACGCAAGTCATGTGATTGCATTTGCTCAAAATAATGGTGAACAGCTCGCTGTCGAGACGGTCAATCCGATCGACACGACCGCTTATCCAACACCCGCGCGTCGACCTCTGAACTCACGCTTGAATACTCAGAAACTACGCGACAATTTTTCTCTACACTTGCCGGATTGGCAAAGTGGTGTAACCCGAATGCTTAGGGAAGTTCTCGAAAAATGACCACGACAAATCGTAAAGGCATCATCCTCGCCGGTGGCTCGGGCACGCGCCTGCATCCGTTGACCCTTGGCGTCTCGAAACAGATGTTGCCGATCTACGACAAGCCGATGATCTTTTATCCGCTGTCGGTGCTGATGCTCGCCGGTATGCGCGAGATTCTGATTATCTCTACCCCTGAAGACTTGCCTTGTTTCCGCAAGCTTCTGGGGGATGGAAGTCTGTATGGCATCAAATTGACTTATGCCGAACAGCCAAGTCCCGATGGCTTGGCGCAGGCCTTTATCATTGGCGAAGAATTCATCGGCAACGATCCTTGCTGCCTTATCCTGGGCGATAACATCTTTTACGGTCAGCACTTCTCCGACAATCTGCGTTCGGCCACCAACCAGCAGCGGGGTGCAACGGTATTTGGTTACCACGTATCCGATCCGGAGCGATTCGGTGTCGTCGAGTTCGATGCTTCCGGCCGCGCTCTGAGCATCGAAGAAAAACCGCTGAAGCCGAAATCCAGCTACGCCGTGACGGGCCTGTATTTCTATGACAATCAGGTTGTGCAGATTGCCAAGAGCATCAAGCCTTCAGAGCGTGGAGAGCTGGAGATCACTGACGTCAATCGTGCCTACCTTGAGCAGAAATCGCTGAATGTGGAAATGCTGGGTCGTGGTTTCGCTTGGCTGGATACTGGCACCCATGATTCCCTGCTGGAAGCGAGCCACTTCGTTCACACAATCGAACAGCGTCAGGGCTTGAAAGTTGCCTGCCTAGAAGAAATCGCCTATCACAACGGCTGGATCACCGCCGAGCAACTGGCCGCTCAAGCTGATGCGCTTAAAAAGACGGGTTACGGCCAATACTTGCAGAAGCTGTTGGGCACGCCTTCACGCTGATCGAATAACCCTTTTCGCGCCGTAGTGTTTAACCGGCCTAATCAGGATTGGCATGCCAGTAGAACATCCCAGGGTTGCAGTGTTGCTGGCGGCCTTCAACGGCATGCGCTGGATCGAGGAGCAGTTGGCCTCGATCCTGAACCAGTCAGCTGTCGACGTAACCGTTTACATTAGTATCGACCCCTCCACTGACTGCACCGAAAGCTGGTGCGCGGATTATGCTGCGCACCATGCTCAAGTGATCGTCCTGCCTGATGCTGGCAGCTTTGGGGGGGCGTCGCGTAATTTCTTCAGGCTGATTCGCGATGTGCCTGTGGACGAATATGACTTCATCGCCTTCGCTGACCAGGATGATATCTGGAATCTCGACAAGCTTGATCGCGCGACTCAGGCGATCCGGTTGCGCCAGGTTGACGCCTACTCCAGCAACGTCACGGCGTTCTGGGTAGATGGGCGGGCTTGTCTGCTCGACAAAGGCCAGCCGCAAGTCGCTTGGGATTATTTGTTCGAGGCTGCCGGTCCGGGCTGTACCTATGTCATGAGTCGTCGACTAATGACGCAGTTGAAGGCGTCGATGCTCGCCAATTGGGACGAGTTGCAGCGGGTTAGCCTGCATGACTGGTACTGCTACGCCTACACCCGTAGTCACGGCTATAGCTGGTTCATTGATCCGTTGTCGTCAATGCAATATCGCCAGCACGAGCAAAATCAAGTGGGGGCGAATGCCGGCCTCGGTTCATTGATTGATCGTTACAAGACGATTCACGATGGGTGGTGGTTTTCCCAAGTGCGATTGATTGCGAGGTTGGTGGGCGTCGGGGACGACGCGTTCGTGCGACGCTGGTTGCCGTTAGGTCGCAGGCAGTTGTTGAGATTGTCCTTGAGTGCCCGGCATTGTCGGCGCCGAAAGAGGGACAAGGTGTTTTTTTTCTGCATTTGTTGGATTACTGCGGTCATTGGGAAAAAGTTGAATGACTAAACGCCGGGTATTGGTTACAGGTGCCACCGGGTTTGTCGGTGAGGCAACGGTTTTTCGCATGTTGCTCGACAAGGTGTATGCGCCTGTTGCCGCCGTGCGCGGTGAAAGCCGGTTGAGCGGCTTGTGTGATGTGGTGCCGTTCGATTTGAGCGCCTGCGTTGAGTTGCCGGCGTTCGTGCAGATCGATACGGTGGTTCACTGTGCGGCACGCGTCCATGTGATGAGTGATACTGCTGCCGACCCGCTGATAAAATTCCGTGAGATCAACGTCCAGGGCACAACGCGCCTGGCTCGCAAAGCGGCCGGGTCGGGTGTCAGGCGTTTCGTCTTCATAAGTTCGATCAAGGTCAATGGTGAAGCGACATTGCCCGGTATGCCTTTCAGGGCTGACGATCAGCCCGCACCCGTTGATCCCTATGGTGTTTCCAAATGCGAGGCGGAAGAGCGCTTGCGTGAAATCGGTCGTGAGACCGGCATGGAGATTGTCATTATCCGTCCGCCTCTGGTGTATGGCCCGGGTGTGAAAGCCAACTTTCTCAGCATGATGACCTGGTTGCGCAAAGGCTTGCCATTGCCGTTGGGGGCGTTGCATAACCAGCGCAGTCTGGTGGCGCTAGGTAATCTCGTGGATCTGATTGTTACCTGCATTGCGCATCCCGCTGCGGCGAATCAGACGTTTCTTGTGAGCGATGGCGAAGACCTGTCCACCACCCGGTTGCTCCGTCGTATGGCGGCGGCATTGGGTACGCGGGCATTTTTGTGGCCTCTTCCACAAAGGCTGCTGCGCACTGCTTCGCAGTTGCTGGGCAAAGGGGATGTGGCGCAGAGGCTTTGCGGTTCATTACAGGTCGACATCGACAAAACCCGTTCGCTGTTGCAGTGGTCGCCTCCCATCAGTGTCGACAGGGCCTTGATGGTCACCGCGTCGCATTACCTCAATCGGTGATAGAAGCGGCGTGGGATCAATTCGTATGCTGTTTTCGTGTGGGTTGAAAATGTCGGGAAGTGGAGGCCGCCGATCCACAAGTGTCAATTGGCAAAATGCCACCCCTTTTGCCAATGCAGGGCGCTTGATACCCTACGCACCCCCCAAACCAATACAGCTTTTGCCGGTTTATTGAAGTTCAATACAGGCGGAAGGAGTTTCTGTTTTCCGGTGCTGTCAATGCACGGCTGTATTTCATGTGGTGATATCACTAGGCTATCAAGTGGCTTTGACTCATTGTTATAATGGCAAATTTTGCGTAGTCGGAGCTGCCCATGAGAAGAGCATGTCTGGCTTGCCCCTCTGATGATGCGCAGTTTGATGGCGGGCGAACCAACGCCGTCATTATTTTATCCTTAATGCAATGGAGTGCTCGGTGGTAGTCCCTCTTCCGCAAGCTGTTCAGACAGGTGATTCACCTTCCCGCGAAGCTGCTGATATGCCGGGTAAAGGTTCGCAAGCTTCGCGCGTCACAATCCTTATGTGTACTTACAATGGTGAGCGTTTTCTGTCTCAACAACTCGATTCCATTGCTCGTCAAAGTTTTCAGAACTGGGATGTTGTGGTATCGGACGATGGCTCAACCGATGCCACTCTGGACATATTGCGTCAATACGCCGACGCCTGGGGTGAAGGCAAGCTGACCGTTCGGGCAGGCCCAAAGAGCGGTTTCGCGGCGAATTTTCTGTCGCTAGCCTGTGTCGCCCCCACTCGGTCCGATTTTTACGCATGGGCCGATCAGGATGATATCTGGCAAGACTGTAAACTTGAGGTCGCTCTCAAGTCGCTACAGCACCTGCCGATGGATACTCCAGCACTGTATTGTGCGCGTACTGAATTGATTGACGATACGGGGGCGGTGATCGGCTGTTCGCCGTTGTTTGCCCGACCGGCCAGTTTCGCCAATGCGTTGGTGCAGAGCCTTGCCGGTGGTAACACCATGGTCTTCAACCGTTCGGCGCAAGGGCTATTTCAGGCGGCCGGGGCGCATCTCGATATAGTGTCCCATGACTGGTGGGCCTATTTGTTGGTGACCGGTGCGGGCGGTCAAGTTGTCTATGACCACGTCCCGACCATCCTCTACAGACAGCACGATACCAATCTGATCGGTTCCGACATGGGCGCGCGCGCACGTCTGGCTAGATTGCGCATGATGTTCAGCGGGCGTTTCAAAGGATGGAACCAGAGAAATATCGCTGCCCTTGAATCGGTTCGCGCACGGTTGAGTGAAGAGAATAAATCGACCCTGGATCTGTTTCAAAAAGCCCGAAAATCCCGAGGCACGGCTCGATTCTTGTATTTGAAACGGTCCGGCGTCTATCGGCAGACTGTGTGGGGTAGCCTGGGACTGATTCTGGCCGCAGTCATTAATAGAATATGAAGATATTCGCGCCTGAAGGAGGCTTTACAAGTTTCCTACAGGCACGTTGGCAGTATTTGAACGAGAGAATTTTTGATGAAGTTCATCTCCCTGCGTTTTTTTAGGTGTGTGCTTAATGCGTAATTTTTCGATTTCGCCGAGGGAAATGCTCGGTAGCTTGTGGCGCAATCGCAGCATGATAAGAGCTCTGGTGCAGCGAGAGGTTGTCGGGCGCTATCGCGGGTCTTTCATGGGGATTCTGTGGTCGTTCTTCAATCCGGTGTTCATGCTTGTTGTGTATACGTTCGTCTTCAGTGTCGTTTTCAAGGCCCGCTGGAGTGGCGGCAGTGATTCCAAGACAGAATTCGCACTCATCCTGTTCGCAGGGCTGATCGTGTTCAACCTGTTTGCCGAGTGCTTCAATCGCAGTCCGACGTTGATTCTCTCAAACGCCAACTACGTCAAGAAGGTGGTCTTCCCGCTGGAAATCCTGCCGTGGGTAACTGTGGGCTCTGCACTGTTTCATATGGTGATCAGTCTGATCGTGTGGCTGATCGCCTATGTATTTCTGTTTGGTACGCCGCATCTGACGGTCTTGCTGTTCCCGCTTATCATGTTGCCTCTGGTGCTGTTGATCATGGGATTGACTTGGGCTCTGGCATCGCTCGGGGTTTACTTGCGTGACGTCGCACAATTCATCGGGATCCTGACCACGGTACTGATGTTTCTCTCGCCAATTTTCTACCCGGCGAGTGCCTTGCCCGAAAAGTATCAACACTTGCTGATGTTGAACCCGCTCACGCCAACCATTGAATACGCACGCGAAGTGCTATTTTGGGGGCGGATGCCTGATTTCACTGTTCTTGGTATCTATTTCGCAGGCTCGATAGTGGTCGCCTGGCTGGGTTTTGCCTGGTTCCAGAAAACTCGAAAAGGATTTGCTGATGTCATCTGAGATTGCCATCAAAGTTCAGAATCTCAGCAAATGCTATGAGATTTACGACAAGCCACGTGACCGCCTGCTGCAGATGCTTAGCCGCGGTAGGAAGAAATATTGCCGGGAGTTCTGGGCACTCCACGATGTGTCGTTCGAGATCCGTAAAGGCGAGACCGTCGGGATTGTCGGCAAAAATGGCAGTGGCAAGTCGACGTTGTTGCAGATCCTCTGCGGGACCCTGAACCCTACCGGCGGTACAGTGGAAACCCACGGCCGGATCGCCGCGTTGCTTGAGTTGGGCTCGGGATTCAATCCTGAGTTCACCGGCCGCGAAAACGTCTACCTGAACGCAACGATCCTCGGTTTGAGCAAAGAGGAAATCGATGAAAAGTACGATGCAATCATCGAGTTTGCCGACATCGGCGAGTTTATCAATCAGCCGGTAAAAACTTATTCCAGCGGGATGCTCGTGCGCTTGGCGTTTTCCGTTCAGGCGCAGGTCGAGCCGGACATTCTCATTGTTGATGAAGCATTGGCCGTTGGCGATGCGAAGTTCCAGGCACGCTGTTTCGATCGCTTGAAAAAGTTGAAGGAGAATGGCACCAGCATCCTCCTCGTGACGCATTCAAGTGAACAAATCGTGACTCACTGCGACAAGGCATTCCTGTTGAATGACGGCGTGCAGTTAGAGCAAGGCGAGCCACGAAAGGTAGTCAATCGCTATCTGGATCTGTTGTTCGGCAAGACCCAGAATTCAGTTGTGACTGAGCTAGAGCCTACAGTCGACACGCTCGAAACCTACCACACTCCTGAGGGCGGGATGGACGTATTTGATACGCACCCTAACTACAATGCCAACGAGTATCGTTGGGGCGATCGTGCCGCAACGATCATCGACTTTCATTTAAGTGCGGACGGCCAAGAGTATCCCGTTGCAGTCGACACCGGATCGAAGCTCAAGTTGGCCGTGTTCGTCAGGTTTGATACCGATCTGGTTTGCCCTATCCTCGGCATGACCATCAAGACCAAGGAAGGAGTGACCGTTTACGGCGTGAACAGTGAAACGCTCGACTCTGCGGATTTCCGTGCTTTTGGCCATAAGGGCGAAATCGTCGAGGTTGAGCTGTCGATTGCCTGTGAGTTGGCTCCGGGTGATTACTTCATTTCCCTTGGCGTTTCGACCAAAAACGGTGAAGAGGTGACCCCAAGGGATCGCCGTTACGATTCTGTGCACCTTCAGGTGCGGCCGACAGACAAGTTTTTTGGGCTGGTAAATCTAGACTCGAGCATTCGTGCCAAAAAGGTTACAAATTGAATACTTTACTGACGCAAGCGGGCTATCAACTTAACGAAGAACTCAAGATCTGGTCGCGGCCGGATTACGCGAGTATCAATTACAGTGACGGCGATACCACCGAGCTGCGCATCAAGTACTTGATTGAGAAGGCGCGTGATGTCAGTGTTTTTTCCGATGAGCTGCGTGCGTGGTGCACGGATTGGCCGTCGCTGTATTACCTGTCTAGCACCCGGGCAAATTTGCTACGGGTGTTTGATGCCGATCTTAAAGGTGACGTTCTCGAAATCGGCGCAGGCTGTGGCGCGATTACCCGCTATTTGGGCGAGCAGGGCGGTAACGTACTTGCGCTTGAAGGCAGTGCGCGCCGTGCAAGCATTGCCCGGTCTCGCACCAGAGACTTGCCGAATGTGTCCGTGTTGGCCGAAACATTCGAAAACTTCCAGGTCGACAAGAAATTCGATGTCATCACGCTGATTGGTGTATTTGAGTATGCCAATTTGTTTGTCTCGGGTGAGAATCCGGGCGCGAACATGCTCAAAAAAGTCCGCTCGCTATTGAAGCTCGACGGCTTGTTGATCATTGCGATCGAGAACCAGCTGGGCCTCAAATATTTTGCGGGCGCACCGGAAGACCATGTTGTGACGCCGATGTTTGGTGTCGAGGGGCGCTATAACAGCACTACGCCACAAACTTACGGCAAACAGGCACTAGCCTCGCTGTTGTCTGGTGCCGGTTTTGCGTCCAACGAATTTTTTGCTCCATTTCCAGATTACAAACTACCGGTTTCGATTGTCACTGAAGAAGGGTTTGTCGACCCTGATTTCGATGCGGCGGCTTTTGCCTGGCAAAGCGCCCAGCGCGATCCGCAACTGCCTGAGCTGTGTACGTTTTCGCTTGAACTGGCATGGCCGCAGATCTGCAAGAATGGTTTGGGCATGGACATGTCCAATTCCTTCCTCATCGGTGCTTCGCCGGTGGCCCGCAAAACCCTCGATAATGGAACCCTTGCCGTTCACTTCAGCAGTGACCGTCGGGGGGGGTTCTGCAAGAGCTCGTCGTTCAAAAAAGGCGCCGATAACTCAATTCGCGTTCACTACGAGAAGTTGACCAATATTGCAGTAGAGCCTGCCGCAGACGCCATCGTCGACTTCAAGCTGACAGCGTCCGAGCCTTACATCAAAGGGCATGTACTCTCGACGAAGTTGATCGAAATCGTTAATGCACAAGGCTGGACTTATGCTCAGGTTGGCGAGTTCCTGAAAGGCTATGTGGCCATATTGAAAAATATCTCCAGCGGCCAGTCGGGCGCTGATGATTTATTGCCGGGACAACTTTTCGATGCCGTACCGCAGAATATTCTGATCGACCAGCAAGGCGCACCCCACCTGATTGATAAAGAGTGGTCGTTGACCGTCGGTTTACGGATCGAATTCTTGTTGTTCAGAGCACTGCGCCAATTGCTGGGTTCGGTGACTCGTTTCAGCCCAAGCGCTGACTTCGCCACCGCAACTTACAAAGAATTCGTGTTTGCAGCGTCAGCGGCAGCTGGCTATCCGATCGACGAGGAAGATGTTCGTCAGTTCCTGTCGTTAGAAGCTGCTGTGCAGAGCGCCATCAATGGCCGCGAGCCAAGTGAATTTCACTCCTGGGAAGAGGATCGGCAGGTTGTCGTTGACAACTTGTTGATGGCTTTCAACAAGACCCAGTCCGCCCTGGCGACCCAAGCGCAAGCGTTGGAAGCAGTTGGGCGCGAAGTTGAAAGAGTCCAGGCTGATTCCCAGCGGGAAGTCGAAAGAATTCAGGCTGATACTCAGCGGGTTCAATCCGAACTTGAGACTCTGCAGTCGGAACGCTACCGCTTGTCTGTTCGCTTGGCCGAGAGCCAGGCGGCCTACAATGATGTGATTCATTCGAACTCCTGGTTTATCACCAAGCCGATTCGGTTCGTCGTTCGTTCGCTGCGTAACGGCAAAAAGGCTTTTCGCAGTAATGTCGAAAGCTGCAAACGCGCGGCCACCGTCTACCTGCGTAACCAAGAGGTCAAGGCTCCGGTTTCCGCAGGCAAGAGTTACATCGTAGAAGCGCCAATCGCCCGTATCCGCTCCGTGACGGTGATCTTGCCGGTCTATAAAGGCATCGAGATGACCAGGCGATGCATCGAAGCCGCCATGCCGGGCATTCTCTCGATGGCGGGAGCAAAGATCATCGCGATCAATGACTGCAGTCCGGATGCCGGTATGCAGGACATGCTGCTTGAACTCGAAGCACAATGGCCGGACGTGCTGACTGTTTTGGAGAATCCGAACAACCTGGGATTCGTCAAAACCGTTAACCGTGGGATGCGCCAGGCCGGAGAAGCCGACATCGTGTTCCTGAACAGCGATGTGATCGTTCCGCAAAACTGGCTGGAACGGCTGACCGCAGAAGCCTACATTGCGCCGTATATCGGCACGGTTACCCCGTTCTCGAATAACGCGACCATTTGCAGCTTTCCGGCCTTCCTGTACGAAAACGAACAGGCCTTTGGACTGGATGTCCATCAGATCGACAAAGTATTTGCCGGGGCACGATTGCCAAATGTGAAGGCACCTACCGGTGTCGGGTTCTGCATGTACGTGCGCCGCGATTGCCTGGACGTCGTGGGCTTGTTGAATGAGGAAAAATTCGGTCGTGGTTACGGCGAAGAAAATGATTTGTGCCAGCGCGCGCTGAAGGCCGGCTGGTCCAACGTCATTACACCGAACCTATACGCGTTCCATGAAGGCGGCGTCAGTTTTTCCTCGACCAAGCAAGCATTGATCGAAAACGCCTTCAAAGCGATTGTCGAACTGCATCCGGACTATCACCTGGATATTCAGACGTTCATTGCCGAAGACCCGGTCAAGTTGGTGCGTGTCAACCGTCTGGTCCAGTTGCTTTCGACACTTGATCGTCCCAAGGTCCTGCAGGTTTCCCATGAGGCCGGGGGCGGAGTCAAACAGCATGTCGAAGAGCTGAGCGAAGCGCTTCAGGCGAATGCCTACAACCTCATCCTCAAACCTCGTAAAGGCATGGGCGCCATCTCTCTGTACATGGGCACATTCCCCGGCGCAGACGAACTGGTGTTCCATCTCCCGGAAGAGCTTCCGAAGCTGTTTGCCCTTCTCAAAGGCTGCGGTGTCGGATTCGTCCATTTCCATCACTCTCTTGGATTGCATCCGGCACTGTTCGATCTCCCGGCGCAACTGGGTACTGAATACGCATTAACGGTTCACGACTTCTATTGGCTTGGCGGCAACCCGACATTGACCAACGAGACGGGCGTCTATCCGGGCCAGTATTCCGATGATTTGCTCAATCCAGCGTTCCCTCTGCCGGAGGGTGTTTCGGCAGCCGCATGGCGCGAGCAATTGAGAGGGTTCATCGAAAGCGCGAAAACAGTCGTTTTCCCATCGGAGTACACACTGGCGCTTTACCAGCAGTACTATGCTTTGCAGCGTCCGATCGTGGCATTGCATGTCGAGGACAAGCGACCGGTGAGCTCTTCGGTGGCACCGATCATCCCAAAACCACGCTATACCGTGGGCGTGCTGGGTGCGCTGGGCAAGGAAAAGGGCGCGGATTATCTCGAGCAACTGGCTGCGAAAGCGAAGGCCGCAAACGCCCCCTTCGACTTCAAGCTGCTTGGCTTCGCCTACCGGGAATTGAACGACGTTTTCACCAGCGGGCAATACGACGCAGCGGAGCTCGCACGGTTGATCGCGGAGCATGATTTCGACTTGATCCTGTTTCCTGCGCAATGGCCGGAAACTTACAGCTACACACTCAGCTATGCGCTGGCATCAGGGCGGCCGATCATCGCGCCGGATATCGGTGCGTTCCCCGAGCGCCTGGCCAGCCGTGAACATACACTCGTCTACCCATTTGGCATCGAGCCTGTAGAGCTTCTGGAGGCAATGAGCACATTTGTGCAGTCTTCGGTTTCGGGGGGGCTAGTCCACGCGCCTTCGCATGCGCAAAGCCTGTTGAATCCAGATTTCTATGATGTCGATTATTTGCAACTGGTGAATAACGATGTTCCGCGTCAGCAACAGCCCGACTTCCTCGAACTCCCTGCCACGGGCGCTGCTGCGGCCGAGTACGAAGTGCCGTTGACCACCCGGGAAATTGTGCTGCTCGCTCTGTGGACGTTGTACCGCAAGCCTGGCATGCAGCGACTCAGCCGTTCGGTTCCATATGGTGTGCGTCAGAAAATCAAGAGAAAGCTCACCAAGCGCCCACTTCACGAAATAGTCGACCTGCACAAAAACTGAGCAGCTTGTTCCCCCTTGCCGCGCAGTTGGGGCTTCAGCGGCAAGGGGACAGATTATTTTTGACGCAATGTCGAATCAGAGATTTGCAAAGGAGCCGCTGGGCTTATGAGTAGCGTTTGGCTTGTGCCAGTGGTTTTTGCCAGTGCCTTCATTTTAACCGCGTTCTTGCGCCGTTATGCCTTGTCCAAAAGCCTTATCGATGTGCCTAACGATCGGAGCTCTCACACCATTCCAACCCCAAGGGGCGGAGGAGTGGCGATCGTCGTCACCTTTCTGACTGCACTTTGTCTGTTGTTCATGGCGGCGATAGTCCCGACGGGGCTCTTCTTGTCGGCGGCGGGGGCGGGGGCGTTGGTCGCGATCATTGGTTTTATGGATGATCATGGCCACATCGCTGCACGCTGGCGACTATTGGGGCATTTCGCCGCCGCTGCATGGGCACTTTACTGGCTGGGAGGCCTTCCGCCGCTGCATGTGTTCGGTCAGGTGATTAATCTGGGGTGGGCGGGGTCGGCATTGGCGGTTTTTTTTCTCGTCTGGATGCTTAACCTCTATAACTTCATGGACGGTATTGACGGTATTGCCGGTGTCGAGGCGGTCACGGTGTGCCTGGGTGCATGCCTGCTGTACGCGTTGGGTACCGATGCGCCGTTGATTGGTGCGCCTCTATTGCTCGCGGCCGCTGTGGGTGGCTTCCTGCTCTGGAACTTCCCGGCGGCACGCATCTTTATGGGCGATGCCGGAAGCGGGTTTCTCGGTCTGATTCTGGGTATTCTCGCGCTTGAGGCCAGTTGGCTCTCGTTCCAGCTGTTTTGGGGGTGGTTGATCCTGCTGGGAGTTTTCATCGTCGACGCGACGTTTACACTGCTGCGCCGTTTGCTGCGTGGCGAGAAGGTCTATGAGGCCCACCGCAGTCATGCCTATCAGTGTGCTTCACGTCGACATGGCAAACATTGGCCTGTCACGGTTGCAGTGGGTTTGATCAATCTGCTGTGGTTGTTGCCGATTGCCGTATGCGTAGCCCGATTTCAATTGGACGGTGCGGCAGGACTTGTTCTTGCTTATGTACCTTTGGTGATTCTTGCCTCCAAGTACCAGGCGGGCAGAGCGGAGCCGGCTTGAGTAGCGAGGTGCTGGCTTCGTAATGGCCATAATCTCGTTGTACTTACGTGGTAATATGCGCGCGCCGAATAAAGGTAACAGAACGAGTTCGCGTAATGACCGATTTTAAAAAGCCAGCAACAACACTTGGCGACATGGTAAAGCTGCGTGCTAACAATTTTGACTTGCTCAGATTGTGCGCAGCCCTGATCGTCTTGATTACCCACAGTTTTGCGCTCACGGGGAAATCTCCTGCAACGTGGTATTCCCTGTTTATGGGGTATGAGCCTGGAAGCCTGGCAGTCAGTGCTTTTTTTGCGATTAGTGGTTTTCTGATTGCGGGTTCTCTGGAGCGCCGTACGTTCTCGGAATACTGGCAGGCACGCGCCTTGCGCATTATCCCGGCACTGGCGGTCACCTCGTTCGTTTCCGCCTTGATATTGGGACCGATTTTCACAGCACTGCCGCTTGGTGAGTATTTCCAGAGCTCCGGCACCTATCGTTATCTGACCAATTCGATTCCGTATCAGACAGCCTTCGTACTACCGGGCGTCTTCATGGATGTAACCTATCCGCAGACGGTGAATGGTTCGCTGTGGACGATCCCTATCGAAGCGTTTTGCTACGTTGCGCTGGCTGCGATCTTCTTCGTCGGGCGTCGAACCTTCTCGCTGGTCGTACCGGTAATGGCGTTGATTTCGGCGTTCTTTGTCTGGTTGTTTTTCCATGGTCCCATCGCGCCGATCACGTTTTTCGGTACGACTGAGGTAATGCCTGTTCTGCGCTTCGGCTTGATGTTCCTAGTCGGTACCTTCCTCTGGAAGTACAAGGATATCGTGCCGTTCAAGGGCGGTATCGCCGCAATGTGTCTGGTTATCCTGTTGATCGGCTCACGATTCGGTTACACCAACCTAGCACTGTTCATTGCGTTGCCGTACTTGCTGATGTATCTGGCTTATCGTCGTCCGGTCTTCGTTGATGGCATGCGCAAGCTTGGCGATCTGTCTTACGGCACCTATCTCTTTGCCTTCCCGATCCAGCAAGCGCTGGTGTCGATCTCCCACAAGTCGATCAATGGCTGGTGGTTGGCAATTGCCGCCAGCGTGATCTCCATGGGGCTGGCGTGGTTCTCCTGGCGATACATCGAAAAGCCGGCGATGCAGTTTAAAAAGAAGTTCTCGACACCGGTGGTGCTTGAACGAGCAGCCTGATCAACAGGCATAAAAAAACCCGGATTGCCGGGTTTTTTTATGCCTGTTGATCGTCAAGAACGTGTTCAGTGGGCCGGTGTGTTGCTTTTCACAAACACAAGTTTGCTTAACACATAAGTCATCGGCAGCGTCAGTGCGATGGCTGCCAGTGGGGCCAGATATTCGGGAAGCGACAGCTTCTTGACCCACAGCCAGACAATCAAGACGCCCAAAGCGTATTGCGCCACGTACACGAACGGAAACAAAAGCGCGGATTTCAGCCCTTGATGCTCTTTGAATACGAAGAAACGACTGAGCATGAACGCCAGAAAAATCCCGCAGACGTAACTGATTGAGTAGCTCCAGATATAGGGTAGAAAACTCAATAGAACGAGATACAGAACGTAAGTCAGTCCGGTGTTGAGCCCTCCGGTCAGGAGGAATCGGACAAACTTGATCTCCAGCAGCTTTTTCAGATTCATTCTTACGAAACTGCCTGCTGTTTCTTCTCTATCAGGAATTGATCATAGTCACGGATGTAATCGTCGGCCATGTAGTGTTCCGAGGCGAATACCAGCAAGACGGCGTCTGCCGAATACTTGTACTGAATTCCCCAGGTCATCGCTGGCAAGAACAGGCCCAGAGTGTGGTTGTCCAGAACGAATTCCTGACGGTGCTTACCATTGTCGGCAACGACGTGCACTGTGCCTTTGACCGCTACCAGAAACTGGTGACATTCCCGGTGGGCGTGCTCGCCACGGGTTTCTGCCGTCGGAACGTTGGTCACCAGGAAGTAACGCTTCACTTCAAACGGCACATCCTTGCCGCATTCGCCAACGCTCAGGCTGCCGCGCATGTCGACGGCTTCCATCATGCGGTGCAAAGTAACGCCACAAGGGTAGACATCCGATTTGCCGACTTTCACCGGGTTTTCTACCAGTGCGCCATCGGTAGGCTTGGCATCGACATAACCGATGATTTTTGCCGGGTTGCCGACCACTATGGCATTGGGCGGAACTGACTTGGTGACCACTGCGCCTGCACCAATCATGGCCGAAGTGCCAATGGTAATGCCCGGCAGAATCGTCGAGTTGGCGCCGAGGGAGGCACCTTTACGAATAATGGTTCGGGCGAATGCTTCCGGATAGATTTTGCTGCGTGGGAACTTGTCGTTGGTGAATGTGACATTAGGTCCGACGAAGACATCGTCCTCGATGGTGATGCCGTCCCAGACTTGCACGCCGCATTTCAGCGTCACGCGGTCACCGATGATGACGTCGTTCTCGACGAACACGTTATCGCAGATATTGCACTCGGCGCCGACCCGGGCGTTCGGCAGCACGTGGGCAAAAGCCCAGATTCGCGAGCCGGCGCCAATAGTGGACGATTCACAAATCGCACGGTCATGAACGAAAAAATCCCGTGAATCACTCATTTGTTGGCTCCAAACTCAGCAACTTTCATAGGGATAGCCAGAGGGCGGCCTTTAGTGTTTTCATACGTGCGCCAAGCGTAAGAACCGATCACGCCCAGGCCGAGCAGATTGAGGCTGCCCAACAACGTGATGGTAAACAGCGTCATGGCATAGCCAGGCACGTCGATCAGGCCACCTAACTTGGCCAGAACGACACTGACGCCATAGAGTGCAGAAAGCGCCGAACCTACTGCGCCGATCCGGATCAATAATCGAATCGGCAGGTCGGTAAAAGAGAAAACGCTATCCATCAGGTAATTGACTTTCTTACGCAGCGTCCACGCGGACTTTCCGTGCTCTCGGGCCACTCGGGAATAGTGAACAACCTGACGACGGAAGCCGAGCCAGAAAATCTGGGCGATCAATGAGCTATGCCGCTCTTCAAGTTTCAGCAAGTTGTCACGAAACTCCAGATTGCAGCCGAACATGTCAACGCCGCCGGCCGGCATTTCCGGAATAACGTACCGCTTGTATAGACCCCAGAATGTTTTCGACGCCAGCTTCGACAGGAAAGGATCCTGACGGCTTTCGCGCACGCCCACGACAACATCGACTGGCTCGGTATTCAGGACGCGATTCATCGTCAGGACCAGGCTAGGTGGTTCCTGCAGGTCGGCAGCCATTACCGCGAAAGTCCGACCCTTGCCATACTGCAAGCCGGTTCTGATCGCCATGAAAGAACCAAAGTTCTTCGACAGTAGAATCAACTGCGATGCGAAACGTTGCAGTGGCAGGCTGTCGCGCAGAATTTCATACGAGCGATCCGGGCTTCCATCTACAACAAACACAACTTCCAGCGCTCCCTGGAGCTCGACATTCAGATTGTCGACAGCCTTCAACAGTGAAGGAAGTGATTCTTCGTTGCGATAGACAGGAATGACGAGCGAGAGCACGTTAAGTCCTCTGCTTGAAGTAACTTTCGACCACTTCAATGACGCGGTCTACTTGAGATTCCGTCAGCCCGGGGAAACAAGGTAAAGACACAAGTTGCGAGCATGCCGATTCGGTAACTGGCAAGTCGAATTGCTCGGTCAGCTTATAAGCCGTTTGCCAATGATCAGGTACCGGATAGTGAACATCGGTGCTGACGCCATGCTCTTTCAGATACAGGCTGAAGGCCTCTCTGTCCTTTACACGCAAAACAAACAAATGCGCGACAAAATCGCTGCCCAGGCTGACTGGAAGGGTGACCGGAAGACCTTTAAGACCCTCGGTGTATCGGCGAGCGATATACCGGCGCTGTTCGTTCCATTGATCCAGCAGAGGCAATTTCACGCGAAGAATCGCAGCCTGCATTTCATCGAGGCGGCTGTTACGGCCCTGAGCTGTGGTGACGTGATACTTGGTCGACCAGCCATACTGGCGAAGCGTACGCAAGCGTTCGGCGATTTCGGTGGAGGACGTAACGATTGCGCCGCCATCACCCAGAGCTCCGAGATTCTTCGTCGGGTAAAAGCTGAAGCAGGCCAGATCACCGAAGGAGCCACACTGTCCGCTGGATGATCTTGCACCATGAGACTGCGCGCAATCTTCCAGCACCGCTGCACCCGCCGCTCTTGCCATTTTTGCCAGTGTTTCGATTTCAGCAAGTTGACCATAAAGGTGAGTGACGATTACAACTTTGGCTGGCTTGGACAGTGCTTTTTCCAGCGAGGCCGGGCACATGGTCATTGAATGCTCGGCGACATCGACGTACACCGGTTCGGCGCCCACTGCACGAATGGCCGTGCTGCTGTAAAAGCCGGCATTGGCCACAGTAATCACACGATCACCCGGGCCTACTCCAAGCCCAAGCAAAGCGATCTCCAATGCTTCGGAGCCATTTGCGACAGAGATGCAATGCTCGACGCCTACATAGTCGGAAAATTCGCGCTCAAAGGCTTTGACCTCCTCGCCCATGATGTACCAGTGCCGATTGACCACCCGCATTAGGGGTTCGGAGAAGTCTATGCCTGCGTTCGCCGCGGCTGCAGAAAACAACGGAACGGTTTGATTCACTTCCATGATTTATCCAGAAAGATATGGCGGAGCACTTGATGATCGGTGAAATGTTACTACAGATGTTAACGCCCATGTCGGGCAATCCACCCTGTTCGTACGCAATGTGCGATGAATCAAAATAGCTGTTGTTCAACGTCTCGGCTGCATATCTGTTTGGCAACTGGAGCTCGGAAGGAGCTCCATTCGCAGGTAACGCTGATCGCTTCATTGATACTTTGCATGGGTGGGGTCGGGTTTTTCTGACAGCTTTATTAGGTAGACACCGTTATCCAGTCGAACAGAACCGGGCGCTGGCCAGACCGGCATATCCTTGAACTTGGGGGTCAGTTCTGTACGTATCTTAGGATGGAGCGCGAAGACATTGCTGAAACCGACCAGTTGCATGTATTTGAGCATCCGGTTGGCGTTGCCTTCATCCCAGTCGAAGAAGGAAGCGCTCATCGTCGAAGAGTCAGGGGACGGATAGCGGCTATTGAAGGAAAACTTTCCATATACATCAACCGGTGCCCTGGATTCTCGATCGAAATGAGGGTCGACCTCTGCTATCCGGGCATAGATGGCTTCTGCCGTAAGGCGGTCATGGGTCGTCGCCAGTATCGTGCTGGCAGCGTACTGGCTGTTGATCGTTACCATCTGGAAAATCAGTACTGAAGTCAGAATCAGGCCCAAAACCTGTAAAGAGCCGCGTTTTTCAAGAATGACCATGACGCTGAGCCAAGTGATGAACGACACGGCCAGCATGGAACGCATTGGGAGAAAGGCCCCCCCGGTAACAAAATGCAGCAGGAACGGCGACAGTAGCAAGGCGCCGATAAGCAGCAACATGCGAGCGGAGGCAATCAGCGTTTTTTGCGTAACAAGGAGTATTGTGGCAATACCGAGGATCACTGCGGAAATGAAGAAACTGACGCCGAAGCTTTGCACCGCTCCCGTATAGATCTTGAACATCTCATTGACGGTCAGCTTTGTGATCAGCAGTGGATTTGCAAGCAGTTCATCTATTTTGAGGAAACTGTCCAGGTAGCCGTAATTTACCGGGTAAAAATATTTTGCGACCTTGTTAAAAATCGCATACAAAATCAAACCGCTCAGAAATACGGCTGCCAATGCAGCTAATTTTTTAACTAGCGTTAACAAAGCCGTTGGTTGGTCGTCTGCCGTGTCTCTGGCGGCGAATATGATACTGCCGATAGCGACCACTAAATAAAACATTGCCAGCGACTGATAGGCGCCAATAGCCAGTGAGAGAAAAAAGCCGGCGCTGGTGAATTGAAGTATCTGGCCCCGATTTATTCGAGCGCTAAGGTTTAGACGTGAGGTGATGTATACAGCGATAGACAGACACATTACTCCAAACCCGGTGGAAGGCAGGTTTGAGTAAAACTCTCCAATAAACCACCAGATTGGATGTGCGACAAATGCACAGTAAGCTAACGTCGTAATCCAACTGAATTTCAGGCTGTGAGCACGTAATATAACCATATATGACGCGGCGAGACAGATATAGAAGAACAGGTTCGGAGCAAAAGGTAGAACCGGTAATGGGAAGATGAATTTCTCTACCAGAAATGCAGTCCACCGCCCGTCCGAGATCCAGACTGAAGGATCCGTGCGAAAAGCCCCGACCTCGTCGTCCACCGACAAGAAGAAACTGCTCATGGGAATCAGGTTAAGAAGAATTCCGACGCCCAGCAGTGCTGAAAACTCTGTTGGCGAGAAACCGTCTCTCTTCAGCACGCCTTTCAAGCGTGCGATCCAGCCACTTTCCCGTTGTAAATATTCAAGAATAGCCGTGTGCCAGTTGATCCATATGACGATAGCCAGTGCAATCAATGCACCCAAGGTAAAAGCCATACCCACTCTTACTTTGTCCAGATGTGCACTGTCTATGTGAATGTTGATCTGTGGGTCTGTTGATCCAGCCGGCGCAATAAAGAAAGTTCGGTTGTTGCGAATGCCTTTTTGTAGCTGAAAAGAGGGGGTCACATTCTCCATCGGGATCACTGAGCGGTAGACGAGCAAGTTAATACTCACCGATGTCAGATAGAAGTCCCCCGCTTTTTCGAGTGGGTCCCAGCGCAGGTCATCGTCATACACTGGCAGGCTGAACTGAAATGCAGTGCGGGACCCATCCAGTTTTGTATAGGAAGAGTTTTGCTCGGTATAGGGGGAGAGTCGTTTGTAGAATAATTGTGACTTTTCAGCAGGGAATTCAAGGGTTTCGATTTTTAGCTTCGGCGTCAATATCGGACTTTTCAGAAGTAACCAGGATAATGCCAACGTCAGGATGACGACCAGCGCTGTCCATTTTGCAAGCGTCTTTATATTTATCCTGAACCCGTTGTGCATAAAATGTGCTCGCTTCCCTATACTTTCTGATTGTTAATTTCCCGGGCGCGTAAGATACGACGCTCAGGTTGTGTAACTGCCGATGTCTCGCGCAGCCCTGAAGCGGGCCGCAGAGGCGCCCGGGAGTATACTCGCTCGTCAAGGCCTGTCGCAGTAGCACGCCAGGTACAGTCGATAGAATTTCTTCCGCTGAACGGAAAAGTAGCTGATGTGGTCTGAGTAATTGAAATCGAGTACATAGGTTGGCAAACACGTTGACCGACCTATTCTTTTTTCTGTAACGAGTGTCCCCATCTCCGTACAATGTCAACCGCCGATTCAACCATAGGGAGCAGGCCAGATTGGTACAGGGGAGTATGAACAGAATGCGCGAATTTTTGCTGGGATTGCCGCGTCGCCAGAAGCGATTGATTCAAGTGTTGACTGACGTATGCCTCGTCTGGCTTGCGCTGTGGCTGGCGTTTATTGTCCGCCTGGGTATCGACGAGATGGTCAATCCGTTCAAAGTGCACTTGTGGCTGTTCATCTGCGCTCCCATTGTGGCCATTCCGCTGTTCATCCGGTTTGGCATGTACCGCGCAGTCATGCGCTATTTCGGCAACGACGCACTGGTGGTGATCATCAAGGCGGTCAGTTTGTCTTCATTGATTCTGGCGCTGGTGGTGTACTGGTACAGCAATCACGAAGCCGTCGTACCGCGCTCAATCATTTTCAATTATTGGTGGCTGAGCCTCGTGATTATTGGCGGCCTGCGTTTGTGTATGCGCCATTACTTCATGGGGGACTGGTTCACCGCAGCCCAGCATGTGCCGTTCACCAATCGTGACGACGGGCTGACCAAAGTAGCAATTTATGGGGCAGGTGTTGCGGGTAATCAGTTGGTTGCGGCACTGCGTATGGGCAGGGTAATGCGCCCGGTCGCCTTTATAGATGATGACCCGGGTATCTCGGATCGCTCGATTTCCGGCCTTCAGGTCTACAAGCCCAAGCATATTCAGCAAATGATCGACATGACCGGTGCGCAGGAAATTCTCCTTGCGCTGCCGTCTTCCACACGTGCTCGACGCAGGGAAATCCTCAATCTGCTCGAGGGATTCCCGTTACACGTGCGCAGTGTTCCCAATTTCACTGATCTGGCCAGCGGACGAGTGAAGGTCGAAGACATTCAGGAAGTCGATATTGCCGACTTGCTGGGACGCGATGCAGTACCGGCTCAGCCTGAACTGCTGGAGCGCTGTATCAAAGGCAAGATTGTCATGGTTACCGGGGCAGGGGGATCAATTGGCTCTGAACTGTGCCGACAGATCTTTTCCCTGCAACCGACCACCCTTCTGTTGTTTGAACACAGCGAGTTCAACCTCTACAGCATCCTTTCGGAACTGGAGCAGCGTGGCTGTCGCGAGTCGGTACCCGTCAAGCTGCTGCCGATCCTCGGTTCGATCCGTCATAAGGACAAGCTGCTCGACGTGATGAAAACGTGGAAGGTCGATACGGTTTACCATGCTGCAGCTTATAAACATGTACCGATGGTTGAGCACAATATCGCTGAAGGTGTTCTGAATAACGTTATCGGCACCCTCAACACCGCACAGGCGGCACTGCAGTCTGGCGTATCGAACTTCGTATTGATTTCTACTGACAAGGCCGTGCGTCCGACTAACGTCATGGGCAGTACTAAGCGTTTGGCCGAGTTGACCCTTCAGGCTCTCAGCCGTGAGATTGCGCCGGTATTGTTTGGCGACAGTTCCAACATTTCTCGTGTCAACAAAACCCGCTTCACGATGGTGCGTTTCGGCAATGTGCTGGGTTCTTCCGGTTCGGTGATTCCGTTGTTCCACAGCCAGATCAAGTCCGGGGGGCCGCTGACTGTTACCCATCCGAAGATCACTCGCTACTTTATGACCATCCCCGAGGCGGCACAGTTGGTGATTCAGGCTGGATCAATGGGGCAGGGCGGTGATGTGTTCGTGCTGGATATGGGAGAGCCAGTCAAGATTGTCGAGCTGGCGGAAAAAATGATCCACCTTTCGGGATTGAGCATTCGCTCTGAACGCAATCCACAGGGGGACATATCCATCGAGTTCACCGGATTGCGTCCAGGTGAAAAGCTCTACGAGGAGTTACTGATCGGCGAAAACGTTGCGGCCACTCCGCATCCGATGATCATGATGGCCAATGAGGATCATCTACCTTGGGAAGTGTTGAAGGTTAGGCTAACCAATTTGCTGGCGGCGGTTGATGAGGATGATTACTCGCGCGTTCGCCAGCTATTACGCGAAACCGTCAGCGGCTACACCCCCGACGGCGAGATCGTCGACTGGATCTACCAGGAACGCCGCATCGAGCCCTGATTGTTTCACATTCTGTAACGCACACATTTTTGACATGCGCCAACCATCACCTACTTTTGAGGAGCAGCTTCGGAAAAGCTGCTTTCTCAAATGATGATGGAGCGTCACTTATGCGTACCGGTTACTTCTACTCCTTGGTTTTTGCCTTCCTCACCAGTGCCTCGATTGCTGCGATTGCAGCGCCCGTCGCGCCGTCGGAGCCCGTTAAGGCACCGATCGTGATGGACGCTGCAGTATCTTCCCAAACTGCGAAAATCAATCTCAATGAAGCCGACTCGGCGACGCTGCAAAAAGAACTGTCAGGTGTAGGTGAGGCCAAGGCCAAGGCGATTGTTACGTATCGAGAAACAAACGGGCCGTTCTCCTCGGTCGATGAGTTGCTGGAAGTGAAGGGGATCGGCAAGGCGATCCTGGATCGCAATCGCGATAAGCTGGAAGTGAACTAAGCTGATTGTTCAACGCCAAGGGGCCGGTCATTGACCGGCCTTTTTGTTTTTCGGGTAACGCGTTTGCCTGGGGAAACCAAGAGCACGCTCGTCTGACAATTAAAAATTACGTCTATCATATTGCTGTAAGATTATGCCTATAATAATTCCCACGCGCTCTGCATCAAAAGGATTCAGAGGCGATCCCTCAAGCATTTCAGGAGTACGGTCATGAATTCTGTTGCAGCCCAAGGTACGGCTCTTGTCACGGGTGCATCGTCCGGTATCGGTGCGATTTACGCTGAGCGGTTGGCAGCGCGTGGGTTCGATTTGTTGTTGGTCGCCCGTGATCTGGAGCGCCTGGAAAATGCCGCGAGCCAGTTGCGCGAGGCTCATGGCGTTCAGGTGGAAGTGATGAAGGCGGATCTGACGAAAAAGGATGACGTACTCAAGCTGGAGCAGCGTCTGCGCAGTGATTCGAGCATCAGCCTGTTGGTCAACAACGCAGGTGTTGCGGCTGATGGTCTGTTGGCCAACGCCGATCTGGAGAATCTGGAGCGTCTGATCCAGCTCAATGTCACTACGGTCACCCGACTGGCATCGGCCGCTGCGGCGAGTTTCGCCAAGGCGGGTCATGGCACGATCATCAACATTGCCTCGGTTGTTGCGCTGTTTCCTGAGCGCTTCAATGCCACTTACAGCGCCAGCAAAGCTTACGTGTTGAGCCTTACCCAATCGCTGAATGCCGAACTCGACGGCACCGGGGTCAAGGTGCAAGCGGTGTTGCCCGGCGTGACCCGCACGGAAATCTGGGAGCGCTCCGGGATCGACGCCAGCGGTATTCCTGCGGAAATGGTGATGGAGGCCGGCGAGATGGTGGATGCAGCGCTGGCCGGTCTGGATCAAGGTGAACTCATTACCATCCCGTCTTTGCCGGATGCAGGCGAGTGGCATGCTTTTGTCGCCGCGCGTCACGTGATGGCACCGAATCTGTCGCGCAGTTCGGCTGCCAGTCGTTACAAATAAGTTCTTCTGAATCGGTGAGAGGTATACGCGGTATGGATCAGCGTCGAGTAGTCGTCACGGGCATGGGCCTGGTATCACCTTTGGGCAGCGGCGTCGAAGTCGTTTGGCAGCGTTTGCTGGCCGGGCGTTCGGGATTGCGCAGCCTGCCGGATGCGGTGGTCGCTGATTTGCCTGCGAAAATCGGTGGTGCGGTGCCAACCCTGGAAGAGGATGCCGAGGCGGGGTTCGATCCTGACCGTGCCACGCCGCCTAAAGAACAGAAGAAGATGGACCGCTTCATCATGTTTGCCATGGAGGCGGCCCGACAGGCGCTGGAGCAAGCCGGTTGGCATCCAAAAGAGGGTAGAGATCAGGAACGCACCGCGACGATCATCGGTTCCGGTGTCGGCGGCTTTGGTGCCATAGCCGACGCCGTTCGCACGACTGACAGTCGCGGCCCACGACGACTGTCGCCCTTTACCATTCCATCCTTTCTGGTCAATCTGGCGGCCGGCCACGTGTCGATTCAGCACGGTCTCAAAGGTCCATTGGGCGCGCCGGTAACTGCCTGCGCCGCCGGGGTGCAGGCAATTGGAGACGCTGCGCGAATGATTCGGGCCGGTGAAGCGGATATCGCGGTGTGCGGTGGGGCGGAAGCTGCGATTGACCGGGTCAGTCTGGCGGGTTTCGCCGCGGCACGAGCGCTGTCCAGCGGCTATAACGACACCCCGGAGCGCGCCTCACGTCCATTCGACAGCGGTCGTGACGGCTTTGTCATGGGCGAAGGGGCGGGCCTGCTGGTGATTGAGTCGCTGGAACACGCTTTGGCACGCGGTGCGAAACCCTTGGCAGAATTGGTTGGTTACGGCACCACCGCCGACGCCTATCATCTGACTGCCGGGCCTGAAGACGGCAGTGGTGCACGGCGTGCAATGGAGTTGGCTTTGGTTCAGGCCGATATCACGCCGGATCAGGTGCAGCATCTGAACGCACACGCCACTTCCACACCGGTGGGTGATCTTGGTGAGCTGGCAGCAATCAAAAGTGTGTTCGGCTCGCAGAACAAAATCGCCGTGACCTCGACCAAATCCGCTACCGGTCATCTGCTCGGCGCTGCCGGTGGGCTCGAAGCGATCTTCACGCTGTTGGCGATACGTGATCAGGTGGTACCGCCGACGCTCAACTTCGACAACCCCGATCCTGCCAGTGAAGGCGTGGACATCGTCCATGGCCAGGCCCGATCAATGCCGATCGAATATGCATTGTCCAACGGCTTTGGCTTTGGTGGGGTGAATGCCAGCGTGTTGTTCAAGCGATGGCAGGCTTAGCCTTCTGCTTGCTTGAGATGGTCGCGGGTGATGTCGAGAATGCGTTGCGCAAACTCGGCATCCGCGACACTGCGCGACAACAATAGCGCGCCAACCAAAGTCGACATGATGACGATGGCCCGTTCGGCGCTGTTGTCACCTTGCAGGGTGTTCTCGATCTGGCTCAGTCGCGCGTTGAGTACGATGTCGCTGGTTGGGCTGGGTTGTCCGCGCAGTCCCAGTTCCGAAGAGATGGTCAGCAGGGGACAGCCTTCATGAGGGGATGTCTGATGCCATTCTGAAAGGTAGGTGTCGATGAACACCTGCAGCGGATTGTCTTGCGCAAAAATTTCAGCGCATAACCCATCGACTTGATCGCTTGCCTCTTGCAGTGCCTTTTCAACCAACTCGTCTTTGGATTTGAAGTGCGAATAAAAGCCGCCATGGGTCAGTCCCAGGGCTTTCATCAAAGGCTGCAGTCCGGTTGCGCCGATCCCGTCCTTGCGAAATCGTGCCGACGCTTCCTTGATAATGCGCTGATGTGTCTGGGCTTTATGATCCTGCGAGTAACGCATCGGGAACTCTCCGCAACAATGCCGCCATCTTAACCAAGGAAAATTAAATGGTGACTGTACTTCTACTTCTAAAAAGCATGCGGAAACGCCGATACGGATCTGAAAAACAAACCCCGCCAATCAGGCGGGGTTTTTGTTAACGATCTTGTGCTTCTTTTGCATCCATTTCCGCGTTGCGTTGCGCAACGCGCTTACGTTCTTCATCGGTCAGTTCGACCTTGTTGGCGGTGTCTCGCAACATCATCAATCCGCCAACGATCGAGCCGATTGCAACAACCAGAATCAACCAGGCATACCAAGGCATAACGGCTCTCCTTAAAGGCAGATCGGTGGGCGAGGATTGCGCCGTGAACCGCTGCATACAACTTTTGAGCGAAGTGAACTCGCAGTGGTTCCATTCTAGGCCCGTTATGCCCGGTGCACCCGATCAATCCCTCATTGACCGGTCAGCATCGCATCGGCCGGCGCGTTGGCACGCAGTTGGCCGGTGAGCAGGAAGTAGCCGAAACCGACCGCCATGAACCCAAGGAAGATCAACCCGATCAGCGTGTTGAACCATGCCATCGCCACCAGGCAGACCACCGCCAGCACCAGTGCAATCATCGGCACCAGCGGGTAGCACGGCGCGCGAAAGGTGCGCTCCAGATTCGGTTCGGATTTACGCAACTTGAACAGGCTGAGCATGCTCATGATGTACATCACGATGGCGCCGAACACGGCCATGGTGATCATCGCGGCAGTGAGGGTCATGCCGCCGAGGTTAATCAGGCCGTCGCTGTAGATCGCGGCAATGCCGATAATGCCGCCGACGATGATTGCCCGGTGCGGCGTCTGGAAGCGCGACAGCTTGGCCAGCGAAGCGGGCAGATAACCGGCGCGGGCGAGGGCGAAGAACTGGCGCGAATAACCGAGGATGATCCCGTGGAAACTCGCCACCAACCCGAAAAGGCCGATCCATACCAGCATGTGCAGCCAGCCGGAGTTGTCGCCGACCACGGTTTTCATGGCTTGCGGCAGGGGATCGTTGATGTTCGCCAGGGTGCGCCAGTCGCCGACGCCACCGGCAAAGAACATCACGCCCATAGCCAGCAGCACCAGGGTCAGGATGCCGCTGATGTAAGCCTTGGGAATCGTGCGTTTCGGATCCTTGGCTTCTTCGGCAGCCATCGCTGCGCCTTCAATCGCCAGGAAAAACCAGATCGCAAACGGGATCGCCGCGAACATCCCGGCAATTGCGGGTGCCCCGAACACATCCGAACCGGCCCAACCGTTGAGCGCGAAGTTGCTGAAACTGAACGCTGGAGCGACCACGCCCATGAACACCAGCAATTCAGCGACAGCCAGCACGCAGACGATCAGCTCGAAGGTTGCCGCCAGTTTCACCCCAAGGATGTTCAACCCCATAAAGACGATATACGCACCGACTGCTGCGTGTTTCGGATCGAGGGCCGGAAACTGCACATTTAAGTAGGCGCCGATGGCCAAGGCAATTGCCGGTGGTGCGAAGACAAATTCGATCAGCGTCGCCAGCCCGGCGATCAATCCACCTTTTTCCCCGAACGCACGGCGGCTATAGGCAAATGGCCCGCCCGCGTGGGGAATCGCCGTGGTCAGTTCGGTGAAGCTGAAGATAAAACAGGTGTACATGGTCGCGACCATGAATGAGGTCACCAGAAAACCCAGCGTGCCGGCCACGCCCCAACCGTAACTCCAGCCGAAGTATTCCCCGGAAATCACCAGCCCCACGGCAATGCCCCACAGGTGCAGCGTGCCCAGTGTGGGTTTGAGTTGTGTGTTCATGCGTTTGCTCCCTGAACGGTTTGGAAAGCTCGGGGGAGGGCGTGTGCAGTGGGCGTGCCATCGCGGTGAAACAAGTCGTAATGAGTTGAAAGCTGTCGTATCGGGGATGTTCGCGGCGGGATAGCTGCGTTTTGTGCGCCAGTTGAGTGCGATGTTGGCGGTAATGCCGTCTTCGCGAGCAGGCTCGCTCCCACAGGGGAAGGCATTTCAAATTGTGGGAGCGAGCCTGCTCGCGAAGAGGCCCGGCCTGACGGCGCAAAAACCTGCTGTAACGCCCGCATAAACCCACTCTTTACGCTTTCTTTATGCCCCGCCACACCCCTCGCTCTCGTTCCTTTACAGCCTCCTTCCCGACAATCACTCCACACGCGGCAATACGCCGTAACACGGAGATCTTCCATGAGCGTTCTGGACGGGGTGTCACTGCTATTGGCAGTGGGGCTGTTCATTTATCTGTTGGTTGCGCTGTTGCGCGCGGATCGGAACTAGGAGCGGCTATGCACAGTTATGACTATTGGCTGATCCTCGCGTTTTTTGCGGTGGTTCTGTTGCCGGCGCCGTTCCTCGGGCGCTTCTACTACAAAGTGATGGAAGGTCAGCGCACCTGGCTGACGCCGATTCTCGGCCCGGTCGAGCGCGGTTGCTATCGCATTGCCGGTGTCGATGCGCAGGCTGAGCAGAGCTGGCAGAAATACACGCTGGCGCTGCTCGCATTCAACCTTGCCGGTTTTCTGCTGCTGTTCGCGATTCTGTTGTTCCAGGATCACCTGCCGCTCAACCCGCAGAACCTGCCGGGTCAGGAGTGGACGCAGGCGTTCAACACCGCGGTCAGTTTCATGACCAACACCAACTGGCAGTCCTACAGCGGTGAAGCGACCCTCAGCTACCTGAGCCAGATGGTCGGCCTCACCGTGCAGAACTTCGTCAGCGCCGCCACTGGCCTCGCCGTACTGGTTGCGCTGTGCCGGGGTATCGGTCGCAAGTCGACTAAAACCCTTGGCAACTTCTGGGTCGACATGACTCGTGCCACCCTCTATGGTCTGCTGCCGCTGTGCTTGCTGTTGGCGCTGTATCTGGTCTGGCAGGGCGTGCCGCAAACCTTCGCTCAGTATGTTAATGCTGTGACCATGCAGGGCGTTGATCAGGTGATCCCGCTCGGCCCGGCCGCCAGCCAGATTGCGATCAAGCAACTGGGCACCAACGGTGGTGGCTTCTTCGGCGTGAACTCGGCGCACCCGTTCGAGAACCCGACTGCGTGGAGCAACCTGTTCGAAGTCGCTTCGATCATTCTGATCCCGGTAGCGCTAGTGTTCACCTTCGGTCACTACGTCAAGGATCTGCGTCAGAGCCGCGCGATCATCGCCTGCATGCTGGCGCTGTTCCTGATCGGCGGCGCGACTTCGCTGTGGGCCGAATATCAGCCGAACCCGACTCTGAACAACGCTGCTGTTGAACAGACCGCACCGCTGGAAGGTAAAGAAGCGCGCTTCGGTACCACCGCCACGGTGCTGTGGTCGGTGACGACGACGGCGGCCTCGAACGGCTCGGTCAACGGCATGCACGACAGCCTCAATCCGCTAAGCGGCATGGTTGCACTGGTCAACATGATGGTCGGCGAAGTGATCTTCGGCGGCGTCGGTGCCGGGCTCTACGGCATGTTGCTCAACGTGCTGATCGCGGTGTTCCTCGCCGGTCTGATGATTGGCCGTACGCCGGAATACCTCGGCAAGAAACTCCAGGCGCGGGAAGTGCAATTGCTGGTGGTGACCCTGCTGGTCATGCCGGTCGGCGTGCTGGTGCTCGGTGCGATTGCCGCAGCGGTTCCCAGTGCAGCAGCGACCATCAGCAACCCCGGCCCGCATGGGTTCAGCCAGTTGCTCTACGCCTACACCTCTGCCAGTGCCAACAACGGTTCGGCGTTCGGTGGCCTAGGCGCCAACACACCGTTCCATAACCTGATGCTCGGTCTGGGCATGTTGATCGGTCGCTTCGGTTACATCCTTCCGGTTCTGGCCTTGGCCGGCAGCCTGGCGATGAAGAAAACCGCACCGATCGGGCAGAACAGCTTCCCGACTCACGGCCCGCTGTTCGTGACCCTGTTGACCGTGACCATTTTGCTGGTGGGCGGCCTGACCTTCTTGCCGACTCTGGCGCTCGGCCCGATTGCCGAACATCTGAGCATGGGCTTCTAAGCCTCTCTTTTTAGGAGCAGCATCATGAATATGCCTGCAATCAAACCCGCTGCTGCCAAGGCACCGGAACAAGCGAAAACCGCGATCTCGGCGCTGTGGCGTCCGGCGCTGGTGCAAGCGTTCGTCAAGCTCGATCCGCGACAATTAAAGCGTTCGCCGGTGATGCTGGTGGTCGAACTGACCGCGATTTTCACCACTGTGCTGTGCTTCATTCCGGACGCTGATGTGCCGACTTTCGTCGCTGCGCAAATCGCTCTGTGGCTGTGGTTCACCGTGCTGTTCGCCAACTTCGCCGAAGCCTTGGCCGAAGGTCGCGGCAAGGCCCGCGCCGACAGCCTCAAGGCCGGCAGCGAAGGCCTCAGCGCCCGACGCAAACAAGCTAACGGCAGCTTCCAGGTTGTGCCGGCTACCAGTCTGCGCAAGGGCGATGTAGTCCGTGTCGAAGCAGGGGAGATGATCCCCGGTGACGGCGAAGTCATCGAAGGTATCGCCGCGGTCAACGAAGCGGCGATCACCGGTGAATCCGCACCGGTGATCCGCGAGTCCGGCGGCGACCGTTCGGCGGTCACCGGCAACACGCGATTGGTATCCGACTGGCTGTTGGTAAAGATCACCGCCAACCCCGGTGAATCGACCCTCGATCGCATGATCGCGTTGGTCGAAGGTGCCAAGCGCCAAAAGACCCCGAACGAAGTCGCGCTGGATATCCTGCTGATCGGTTTGACCCTGATCTTCCTGGTTGTGGTCGTGACCCTGCAACCGTTCGCCCGCTTCGCCAACGGCAGCCTGCCGCTGGTCTTCCTGGTGGCGCTGCTGGTCACGCTGATTCCGACCACCATCGGCGGCCTGCTCTCGGCGATCGGTATCGCCGGGATGGATCGTCTGGTGCGCCTGAACGTGATCGCCAAGTCTGGCCGTGCCGTAGAGGCGGCCGGTGACGTGCATGTGCTGTTGCTGGACAAGACCGGCACCATCACTTTCGGTAACCGTCGTTGCAGCGCGGTGTATGCCGCGCCGGGCGTCAGCGGTCGCGATCTGGCCGAGGGCGCGCTGTTCGCCTCGCTGGCGGACGAAACTGCCGAGGGTAAATCCATCGTCGAGTACCTGCGCGGTCTGCATCCGCAGCCCGAGCCGTCGCCGGAAACCCTGACTGCCGTGCCGTTCAGCGCTGAAACCCGCTTGTCCGGTGTCGACTATCAGGGCCGCGTTTATCGCAAAGGTGCAGTGGATTCGCTGCTGAGTTTCATCGGCCAAAAACGCTCCGATCTCGCCCCGGCGTTGTCGCGAGAAATCGACAAGATCGCCCAGAGCGGCGGTACACCGTTGCTGGTCTGCGTCGACGGCAAACTGCTCGGTGCGATCCACCTCAAGGACGTAGTGAAACCCGGTATCCGCGAGCGTTTTGCCGAGCTGCGCAAACTGGGGATTCGCACGGTGATGGTCACCGGTGACAACCCGCTGACCGCCGCTGCAATCGCCGCTGAAGCAGGCGTGGATGACGTGCTGGCTGAAGCCACCCCGGAGAAAAAACTCGCCCGTATTCGTCACGAGCAGAACGACGGTCGCCTCGTCGCCATGTGCGGCGACGGTGCCAACGACGCCCCGGCGCTGGCGCAGGCTGACGTCGGTATGGCGATGAACGACGGCACACAGGCCGCGCGTGAAGCAGCCAACATGGTCGATCTCGACAGCGACCCGACCAAGCTGCTGGACGTGGTGCAGATCGGCAAGGAATTGCTGGTGACTCGCGGTGCGCTGACGACCTTTTCCATCGCCAACGACGTGGCCAAATACTTCGCGATCCTGCCGGCGCTGTTTGCCTCGATTTACCCGCAACTGGGCGTGCTGAACATCATGCAATTGACCAGTCCGCAGAGCGCGATTCTGTCGGCCATTGTGTTCAACGCGTTGATCATCGTAGTGCTGATTCCGCTGGCTCTGCGCGGTGTGCGCGTGCAAGCGGCGAGTGCGGCGGCGTTGCTGCGACGCAATTTGTTGATCTACGGGGTGGGCGGGATTCTGGTGCCGTTCGTGGGGATCAAGGCGATCGACATGTTGCTCACGGCGTTGCATCTGGTTTGACCCATTCGCGAGCAGGTCGAATCGTCGCACCGTGGCTCCTGCTTTTGAAGTGCGTTCTCCTGTGGGAGCCAGCCTGCTGGCAATTAACTCGACACGGTCCGACTGATTAACGCTGTATCTGTTTTTGAATTCGAGGATTTTGCAATGTCCACAATGATACGTCCGGCCCTGAGCCTGCTGGTGCTGATGACCCTGGTCACCGGCGTTGCCTACCCACTGGTCGTCACTGGCGTCGCCCAAGTCGCGTTCCCCGCGCAGGCCAACGGCAGCCTGGTCCAGGACGCCGCCGGCAAAGTCCGCGGCTCAACCCTGATCGCACAGGATTTCGTCGGCGATGCGTGGTTCCATCCACGCCCATCGGCCGGTGCGTTTGCTACGGTTTCCAGCAGCGCGAGCAACCTGGCGCCAAGCAACCCGGCACTGGCCACTCGAGTGATCGACGAAGCCAACAAGCTGCAAGTTCCTGGGCAAGGCCCGGTGCCGTTGGCATTGCTGACCACCTCCGGCAGCGGCCTCGATCCGCACTTGCCACCGGCGGCAATTGCCTATCAACTGGCGCGTGTTGCGGCCGCTCGCAACTTGCCGGTGTCGACCGTGCAGCAGTTGATTGATGCCCATATCGAACAGCCGCTGGTAGGGCCGCCAGTGGTGAATGTGCTGGAGCTGAACATGGCACTGGAAAAGCTGTAGATCAAAAGATCGCAGCCTGCGGCAGCTCCTGCACTGGGTCGGCGTACACCAGCAATCTGGATCGGCGTACCCCCTGTAGGCGCTGCCGCAGGCTGGGATCTTTTAACGCTTCACCTCCATTTCAAACCGAACAAGGCAATCCCAGATGAGCGATTCCGGCCGCGCCGACGCGCTGTTAGCAGACCTGCCCCGCGACGGCCGTGGCCGGCTCAAGGTTTTCCTCGGTGCCGCGCCCGGCGTCGGCAAAACCTACGCCATGCTCCAGGCCGCCCATACCCAACTGCGCCAAGGCGTGAAAGTCATTGCTGGCGTCGTCGAAACTCACGGCCGTGCCGAGACCGAAGCGCTGCTCGGCGGCCTGCCACAGCAGCCGCTGGTACGCTCGGAATACCGTGGCGTACTGCTCGAAGAAATGGACCTGGACGGCATCCTTGCGGCCAAGCCAAAACTGGTGCTGGTCGATGAACTGGCCCACAGCAACGCCCCCGGCAGCCGCCACGCCAAACGCTGGCAAGACATTCAGGAACTGCTCGCCGCCGGCATCGACGTGTTCACCACGGTCAACGTCCAGCATCTGGAAAGCCTCAACGATCAAGTGCGCGGCATTACCGGCGTGCAAGTACGCGAAACCCTGCCGGACTGGGTACTGCAAGAAGCTTACGAACTGCTGCTGATCGACCTGCCGCCGCGAGAATTGCTCG
The DNA here is from genome assembly GCF_030687715.1 of Pseudomonas sp. FP2196. Taxonomy (GTDB): domain Bacteria; phylum Pseudomonadota; class Gammaproteobacteria; order Pseudomonadales; family Pseudomonadaceae; genus Aquipseudomonas. The sequence goes on along the minus strand of NZ_CP117445.1, from coordinate 4,304,935 downwards.
AGCGTCTGCGCGAAGGCAAGGTCTACGTGCCGGAGCAGGCACGCGCCGCCATCGATGCATTTTTCACCCAGACCAACCTCACCGCACTGCGCGAACTGGCGATGCAAACCGCAGCGGCGCAGGTCGATAACGATCTCGCCCAAGGCTATCGCCAACTCGGTCAAGCGGCCCCGGCCGTGCGTGGGCGTTTGCTGGTCGGGGTTGATGGCGATGCGCAGGCCGAGCGCCTGGTGCGCCACGCCAGTCGGGTTGCTCAGCGTCGGCATCTGCCCTGGAGTCTGGTGCACGTCGACAACGGCACGGTGCGCGACGAGCAATCGCGTCTGCGCCTGCAAAGCGCCCAGCAACTGGCCGAACGCCTTGGCGGCGAAGTGGTGTTGCTGCGCGCCGGAGAGGTGGCTAAAACCCTGGTCCAGCATGCCGCCGAACGTCGCGCGAGTCTGGTGCTGGTCGGCCAGTCCCGGCCGCGTCTGCGTCGTCGCCTTTTCGGCGGCGGTCTGGCCGCGCGGTTGTTGCGTCAGGCTCATGGCCTGGAAATCAACGTCCTCGACAGCGATCAAGAGCAGCATCAGCCGCGCCAACGATCAGCGCCGACACTGGTGTGGTTCGACTATGCGCTGGCGCTGGTCGCCACGGTGTTGGCCACTGCTTTGGCGTGGGCGGTGTCGAGTGTGTTGCCGCTGCCGAACATCTCGCTGGTGTTCCTCGCGGCGGTGTTGCTGGTGGCGGTGCGCAGCAGCCTCGGCCCGGCGCTGGCTTGTGCCGCGTTGTCGTTTCTGACCTACGACTTTCTGTTCATCCCGCCGAATTTCTCGTTCAGCATCCAGCGTGAAGAAGACGTGCTGACCTTGCTGTTCTTCCTGCTGATGGCGGCGCTCACCGGTAACCTCGCGGCGCGTCAGCGTCGGCAGTTGCAGGCGTTGCGCGACACCCAGGAAGAGACCACCGAGCTGCTCGATCTGTCGCGCAAACTCACTGCCGCCACCGACCGCCAAGCCGTAGTCAGCGCCGCTGCGCAACACCTCAACGGGTGGAGCGATCTGCAACTGTGCCTGCTCAACCGGGACGGGCAGGGCGGCTGGAAAGTCGAAACCGGCGGGCCGCTGGAATTTACCGAATCCGAACGTGCTGCCGCCGACTGGGCATGGCAGCACGATCAACCGGCGGGCATGGGCACCGGCACCTTGCCGTTCGGGCGTTGGTGGTGGTGGCCGCTGTCGGTTGAGGACGGGCCGTTGGCCTTGCTCGGGGTCTGCGCCAAAGAAGGTCAGACGTTGAGCGGCCAGCGCCGTCGCTTGCTCACGGCGTTGAGTCAGCCGTTGGCGCAAGCACTGGCCCGCGCGCAACTGGCAGATGACCTGGAAGCGGCGCGCCTGCACGGCGAAACCGAGCAATTGCGCAGCGCCTTGCTGGCCTCGGTATCCCATGATTTGCGTACGCCGCTGACGTCGATGCGCGGCAGCATCGACAGCCTGTTGGCCTTGGGCGAAGCCATCCCGCTGGAGGATCGCCGCGAACTGCTCGAAGGCACCCGCGATGAAGCCGAGCGCCTCGACCGCTACATCCAGAACCTGCTCGACATGACTCGCCTCGGCCACGGCGCGCTGAAGCTGGCGCGAGACTGGGTTTCGCCAGCCGACATCGTTGGCAGTTCGCTCAATCGCCTGCGCGCGGTGTTGGCGCCGTTGCAGGTCAGCACCGATGTGCCGGCCGAATTGCCCTTGCTGTATGTGCATGCGGCGTTGATCGAACAGGCGCTGGTCAACGTGCTGGAAAACGCTGCACGCTTCTCGCCGACCCATGGTCGTCTACAACTGAGCGCGGGGGCGAGTGACCAAGAGATTTTCTTCTCGGTCAGCGATGAAGGCCCCGGGATTCCGGAAGACGAGCGGGCGAAGATTTTCGACATGTTCTACACCGCTGCACGGGGCGATCGCGGCGGGCAGGGCACCGGCCTCGGGCTGGCGATCTGTCAGGGCATGGTCGGCGCTCACGGTGGGCGAATCAGCGTCGCCGACGGCATCGACGGACGCGGAACCTGCATCACCCTGCACTTGCCGTTGCAGGCGCAACCGGGGATGGACGATGAAGCCTGATCGCGACTGCGCTACTCTCTTGCCAATCTTTCGTGTTGATGTGAATTCATGAGCCAGACCGCGACCATTTTGGTCATCGATGACGAACCGCAGATCCGTAAATTCCTGCGCATCAGCCTCGCTTCACAAGGCTACAAAGTGCTGGAGGCGGGCACGGGGGCCGAAGGCTTGGCGCAGGCGGCACTGAACAAACCGGATTTGCTGGTGCTCGACCTCGGCCTGCCGGACATGGACGGTCAGCAAGTGCTGCGCGAGTTTCGTGAGTGGGCCACTGCACCGGTACTGGTGCTGTCGGTGCGGGCCAGTGAAGGGCAGAAAGTCCAGGCGCTGGATGGCGGCGCCAATGACTACGTGACCAAGCCATTCGGCATTCAGGAGTTTCTCGCCCGGGTGCGCGCGCTGCTGCGTCAGGCACCGGCGGGAGAGGCGCAGCAGGCGGCGCTGAATTTTGGCCCGTTGACCGTGGATCTGGCTTATCGGCGCGTGCTGCTCGATGGCGTCGAAGTGGCCCTCACGCGCAAGGAATACGCGGTGCTGGCGCAACTGGCGCGGCATCCGGGGCGAGTGATCACCCAGCAGCAATTGCTCAAGGATATATGGGGGCCAACCCATACCGAGGACAGTCATTATTTGCGGATCGTGGTCGGGCATTTACGGCAGAAACTGGCGGATGATCCGACCCGGCCGCGGTTTATCGTGACTGAGGCGGGGGTTGGGTATCGGTTGATTAGCGACAACAACCTTTGAGATTGGTGTTGTCCTTTCTGGCCTCATCGCTGGCAAGCCAGCTCCCACAGTGGCCTGTGTGAAAACCCAAGCTTCAATCACACCGAGAACCCTGTGGGAGCTGGCTTGCCAGCGATGAGGCCCTTACGGTCAGCCGAGAACTTCAGGACTCTCTGTTCTGCTCGCTCTCATACCGATCGAATGTATCCCGAGCAATTTCCCGCCCCAGCGCGATCAATTCCGGCGCCTTGTAAAACTCGAAAAAACGGCACACCCGTTTCGGCACGTTGATCAGGATATCCGGCGGGTACCCGGCGATCTTGTACTGTGCTAGGGAGGTTTGCATCACCTCGAAACTCTGGTTGATCAAGTCCAGCAATGACGCCGGTCCGACGTTGTCGATGATGAACGAACCGGTGGCGGATTTCGGTGCGCCTTCGCGCTCGGGCGCAGCGGCGGGTTGTTGGGCTTCGGGCTCGACGCCTTCCAGCCACGGGTTGATGTCCGCGGCTTCGGCGCGCAATGCTTCCTGCTCCAGTCGCAGCAATTGTTCGGCTTGTTTACGGCGGAACGGCATCTTCGAGCCCAGCGAGTTGATCAGGCTGTCGAACCGCGAACGAAAGGCTGGCGGGCGCTGGATCACCGGCAATTTGTAATGCCGCTGGTTGGTCGAGTTGAGATTGACCGCGATGATCAGATCGCAATGGCTGGACACCACCGGCACGATCGGCAGCGGATTGAGAATGCCACCGTCGACCAACATCCGGTTGCCTTGCATCACTGGGGTGAAGAGGCTGGGAATCGCCGCCGAGGCGCGCATGGCTTGATGCAGGCAGCCTTCCTGAAACCAGATTTCCTGTTGGTTGGTGAGGTCAGCGGCGACGGCGGTATAAGGAATGCGCAGGTCTTCGATGTTGATCTCGCCGACGATCTTGCGGATCTGGCCGAAGACCTTCTCGCCGCGAATCGCGCCGAGGCGAAAGCTCACGTCCACCAGCCGCAACACGTCGAGGTAATCCAGCCTTTCGATCCAGTTCTTGTACTCGTCGAGTTTGCCGGCAGCGTAGATTCCGCCGACTACCGCGCCCATCGAACAACCGGCAATACAGGCGATGTCGTAACCGCGGCGTTCGATCTCTTCAATGACCCCGATATGGGCATAGCCCCGGGCGCCTCCGGAGCCCAGCACCAATGCGACACGCTTTTTCATCAAACTTCCTCCCCGACAAGGTTTCACAATGCACTCATCGAAGAAGGGCGACAATCGGCGCGGTCGTTCGATGCGGTGAAGGCGTCGTTTTTTCGATACTCCATCACCACTCGGCGCTATCCTTTCGAAACCGCAGATTCCGGGTGGGCAAGGCACTTTTTCGCCGCTCGACCGTCTTACCTGCACGACTGTTGACCTATTTTGAGGTGTGAGTGATGAAAGCCTGGATCTGTGTACCGTTGATTGCCATGGCATTGGCCGGCTGCGCCGGTAAAACCGCCTATCGCGACAGCTGCGGCAGCCAGCTCGACACCGCATGGCATGAGCTGGATCTGGCCAAGGCCGAAGGCTTTGCCGGCACCGTCAGTTATTCCAAAGCACTGTCGTTGCTGACGGCGGCCAAGACCCAGCAGCAATTCGAGGGCTTTGAAGGTTGCAGCAAGAAAGCCGAGAAGGCGCGTTTCTACATTCGCGAATCTCGCGCCGGTCGCTAAGCTGCTGACATAGCGCAAGCGGGACGCGGCTGCAAAGTTGCAGACTCATCCCGCAAGCCATTTTGAATCAGGAGCAAGTGATGTCTGCTTTGGTTGACCGGTTGGTGGCTCACATCCTGAGCCTGGAAGTGCGGCTGCTGGCCTGTCAGGCGCGAATGACAGCGCGCACCGATCCCGAGGCGCTGCATGATCTGCGCACCACGGTGCGGCGGCTGCGCAGTCTGTTGCGGCCGTTGCGTGGTTTGCCGGGTGTCGAGCAACTGGAAGGCGCGGCGTCGGCGGTCGGCCAGGTGACCACGCCGTGGCGTGATCGCGAAGTGCTGGCGGCGTACCTGCTCGAACACGATCACCCCGTTGCTGCGCAAAAACGCATGGCGCAAATGGCCGAAGCCTATCCGGCGCTGGCGGCGAGTCATGAAGTGGCCTCGCTGCTGATGATCCTTGACGCTTTCCCGCGGTTCCTGCGCGCGTCCCAGCGTCAGGGTTTGCTCAAAGGACTGGATAAGCGCATCGAAAAACGCCTCGGCAAGCAGTGGCAGAAACTCGATGAGGCACTGCACGATCCGGCCCACGACCGGCATCGCCTGCGCCTGCTGATCAAGCGTGTGCGTTACGGCATCGAAGCCTATCCCGAACTGGATGGCTTACCGAAGCCGGCGCTGGAGCGCTTGAAGTCGGCACAAGGTGCGTTGGGCGATTGGCACGACTGCTGGCAGTGGCTGGCCAAAGCCGAGCAGGAAGCGGATCTGCAGCCGTGTGTCGCGACGTGGCAGGCGACCATGATCAAGGCTGAAGTCAAAGCGGATCGGGTCCTGGAAAAGCTCAGTTCCACCTGCTTCAAATAATCTCGAATCGCCCTGAATTCCTGTGGGAGCGAGCCTGCTCGCGATGAGGTCATGTCAGTCGACATCATTGTTGTCTGACCCACCGCATTCGCGAGCAGGCTCGCTCCCACAGTGGTTTTTCATTTGGTTTGAAATTGGCGTAAGGCCTATCTGTCAGCCCATTTGACCGGAATAGACGCTGCGGCGCTCTGCCGGGCTGGTTAAGATCCCTGCACTCTCTTTCCGCTTTTTGAGGTTGCCATGCGCTTTTGCGATTTGCTCGATGCCGTCCGCCGCCAACCTGAGCTGACCATTCCCGCCGAATGGGCGCAGGGCCGCGCCAGTTTCGGTGGCCTGGTGGCTGCGCTGCAATACGAAGCCATGCGCGCCAGGGTGCCGGCGGAGCGCCCGGTGCGTTCGCTGGCGATCACCTTTGTCGGCCCGGTCGAGCCAGAAGTGCCGGTGAGTTTCGAGGTCGATGTGCTGCGTGAAGGCAAAGCCGTCAGCCAAGTGCTTGGCCGGGCCATGCAGAACGGTCAAGTGGTAACGCTGGTGCAAGGTAGTTTTGGCGCCTCACGAGCGTCGGAAGTCGTAGTGCCGGCACTTCCTGCTCCGCAGATGAAGCCTTGGGACGACTGTCAGGAGTTGCCATACATCAAAGGTGTAACACCGGAGTTCATGCGCCATTTGGCGATGCGCTGGAGTGTGGGCGGTCTGCCATTCACGGGCAATACGTCGCGAGACATGGGCGGTTGGGTGCGTTTGCGGGGAGATGTGAAGGAGGAGCCTGTCACTGAGTCGCACATTCTGGCGCTGGTGGATGCCTGGCCGCCGTCACTGTTGCCACACCTGAAGAAAGTGGCAGCGGGCAGTACGCTGACCTGGACTATCGAATTCGTTCAGCCGTTGCGCGATGTGAGTACGTTGGATTGGTGCAAATATCAGGTTGAAACCGAGTACGCCGTCGACGGCTACGGTCATGCTGCCGCCAAGCTTTGGAACGCTGAAGGGGAACTGATCGCGATGAGTCGCCAGACCGTCACGATCTTTGCCTGAATCAGTGTCGACGGTGGCGCTCAACCCAGGCGCGCCACCAACCGCCGCTGAGGAAGAAACGCGGAAAGGTCAGAAACTGCTCGACCAGCAGGCGTGACACGGCATCTTTGCGATCACTGAACGGCTCGGAGGCTTGCGCCTCCAAGCGGTGACCGTGGCGCTGCAAACCCAGCGCCGCGACGATACCGATCACACCGATGGCCACACTGGCCAGGCTCAAGCTGAACACCCCGGAAACGATCAGCAGAAACGCGACGATAAACAACGGCACGGCAATCAGGTGCAGCACCAGATTGGTCGGATGCTTGTGGTTGTTCGGGTACGCGCGCCATTGCCACGCGGGAAGGTTGGGATGACGTTTACCCATGTTGACTACTCCTCGATCCATGTTGAACACATGGGTTGAAGAATAGGCCGGGGACGGGAGGGCGGCGAATCAAGGTTGGCTATTGAAGTGATAGGCGTCATCGCAGGATTCGATGTTGCCTGGATGGACGCCATTGCGAGCAGGTTCACGCCTACAGGAGATTTGTGATTGCCACAGATCCACTGTAGGCGTGAGCCTGCTCGCGATGAGTCCTTCAGAGTTTCAATTGACCTATCGCCTTGCTCAACTCGCCAGCCAGCGTCGCCAACTCATTACTGGTGGTCGCCGAATCCACCGTCTGCTGCACGGTGTTCTCGGTCACATCACGAATGCTCACCACCGCCCGATTCATCTCTTCGGCGACCTGACTCTGTTGTTCAGCCGCCACGGCAATCTGCGTGTTGCTCTCACGCATCTGCGCCACCGCCCCGGTAATCTCCGCCAACGCCTCGCCGGCCTCCTGCGCCTGCTGCACGCAGTCGTCGGCCTTGAACGAACTCTCCTGCATGAAATCCACCGCATCGCGCGTGCCGGCCTGCAGCGCCGAGACCATGGTGGTGATCTCATCGGTCGAGGTCTGCACTCGCTTCGCCAGGTTGCGTACTTCATCGGCAACCACTGCAAAACCACGGCCCATCTCACCGGCCCGGGCGGCTTCAATGGCGGCGTTGAGCGCCAGCAGATTGGTCTGCTCGGCGATGCTGTGAATCACGCTGACCACGCTGTTGATCTTCTGACTGTCCTCGGCCAGCCGTTGAATCATCTCGGCCGTCTGCTGCACGCCGCTGGACAGCCCGGCAATCGAATGCTGCACGCGCGCCACCACTTGCTGGCCACTGCCGGCCAAGCCGTCGGCGGTCTGTGAGAGGTCGCGGGTGGCGCCGGCGTGTTGGGCGATGTGGTAAACCGTGGCGGTCATTTCGTTGATCGCTGTGGCGGCCTGATCGGTTTCGCTTTGCTGGCCGAGCATGCCGTGACGCACTTCGTTCATGCTCGAGGCCAGCCGCGCCGCACCGACATCCAGTTGCCGCGCGGTGTTGGCGACGGTGGTGACCACGCGTTGATAGCCTGCCTGCATGGCGTTGAACGCATTGGCCATCTGCCCGACCTCATCCTTGCCGGCCAGCGGGACACGGGCGGAGAGGTCGCCGCTCTTCTCGACGTGCAACATCACGTCTTTCAGCGTGTTTAGCTGGCTGAGCAGGAAGCGGATCAGCAGTTGTGAAGCGCCGAGCATCGCCAGCATCAGGATGAGCACCGCCGCCGCGTAATTGGCAAAACGCTCGCCGAACACTTGCGTCAGGCTTGGTCCATAAGCGATGACCGCGACTTGTTGGCCGTCGGCACGGCTGAACACTTCGGCGCCCAACAGCGGGTTATCGCCGAACAGCGGCAGGTGATTGATCTCGTTCCAGCCGTTGCTGCCGGTGATCTCCAGCAGTGGTTGGTCATTGAGACGTGGGGCTTCGCCGCGTTTAAACGTCAGCACCTGATCAGCCTTGGGCAGCGCCTGCCCGGCCGGCCAAACCTTGAGCAGTTGCGCCTGGGCTTGCGCCGAGGCTTGTGCGGCGTGGCTGCGAGCCTGCTGTTCGAGTTGCACGGCGTACAACACCAGCAGCAGGGTGGTGACGAAGGCGACCGCATTGACCGCCCAGAATTTGTATTTCAGCGAGATATTGCTAAGCCAGGCACCCATGGAGGTTTTCTCTGATAGCGGAAACAGTATTGGCAAGGTGCCAGCATTGTGCCGCTATGCAGGTCCGGGATCTTGATGTACGTCAACAAGCCACGCTGCAAATCCCCAGTGGGTTTTTCGGTTGTGTCAGGAAAAAACCGGCAGGTTAAAAAAGGCCCGGGCACACGCGGTGGTATGCGCCGCCAGGTCTTCCTCGGTTTCACCTCGATGTAGCGCCACCTCACGCAGCACTTCAGTCAGATACGCCGGTTCATTGCGCCCGTTTTTCGGCTTCGGTCGCAAGGTGCGTGGCAGCAGATAGGGCGCATCGCTTTCCAGCATCAGCCGTCCGCGTTTGATCTCTTTGACCAGCGGATGCAAATGGGTGCCCCGGCGCTCGTCGCAGATCCAGCCGGTAATGCCGATGTGCAGATCCAGATCGAGGTAACTGAACAACGCCTTTTGCTCGCCGGTAAAGCAATGCACCACGGCAGCAGGCAATTGATCACGGAAGTCTTTCAGAATTTCCAGCAAGCGCTGACTGGCATCGCGCTCATGCAGAAATACCGGTAATTGCAATTCAACGGCCAGCGCCAGATGTTCTTCGAGGACTTTTTCCTGCTGCGGCCGCGGCGAGAAATCTCGGTTGAAATCCAGCCCGCATTCACCCACCGCCACCACGTTGGATTCGTTCAGCAAACTGCGCAGACGCCTGGCGCTGTCAGCATTCCAGTCACTGGCCGAATGCGGGTGAATCCCGGCGGTGGCGAACAGCCTTTTCCCGCTCTCATCCAGTTGCTGGCACAGCTCAAGCGCCTGTTCGCTGCCCTCGACGCTGGTGCCGGTCAGCACCAGTTGGCAGACCCCGGCTGCGTAGGCGCGATCGAGTACGGCTTGGTGTTTGTCGGCGAAACTTGGGTTGGTCAGGTTGACGCCGATATCGATGAGTTGCATGGTTGCTACCTCGGGCCGAAGGCCGGGAAGCATACCAGAGCTGTAGATTCATAAGAAAAGCCAAGAACTACAACGACTTATGATTGTCTGTTGAGGCCGCGAGACCGCTTGTATTGGCGTAGTAGCCATCACTGTGCCAGTCTCTCGCTCTTTACCAGCGCTCCAAGCGCTCTGTTTTCGTCGGTGATGTCGACCGTTCAGCGGTGATTTCGCCCCGTATTCTTTCCGGAGAGTGGATGGTTCGTCCCTCGGTTTTGTTGCTGTTGTGTGGATCGTTGCTGCTGCCGATGACGGCGGTCGCGCGCTTGCCCGGGCCGTTGCAAGCCGTGCCGGCGGCTAAGGTTCGCGACCTTTCGGAGATTCGTAGCAGCCGGGTGTTGCGTGTACTGGTCAACCAGAGTCGCAACAGCTCCGGCGAAGTCCAGGGTCAGGCCATCGGCGTCGAATACCATCGCCTGCGCGCCTTCGAGCAATACCTCAATGGCCACGCCCGTGACGGTCAGGAAGTCACCCTCAAGATCATTCCCAAAGCCAAGGATCAACTGCTCGGCGCCTTGCAGCGCGGCGAGGGGGATCTGGTCGCGCCCGGCGAATTACTGCAACTGCAATCGGGTTATGCGGTGGTCAGCAGTGAGCCGATTGCGAGAAATGTTCCGTTAGTGCTGGTCGGGATCAAGGGCGAGCGGCGCTACACCAAGGTCGAGCAACTTTCCGGGAAAACCCTCGCGTTGCCAACCGGCAGTGCAGCAGGGGACGCGGTCAGTCAGATCAACCAGAAACTGGCGCTGCACAAACTGGCACCGATCAACATCGAATGGGTCGATCCGACGCTCGCCGTCGAAGATGTACTGGAAATGGTCCAGGGCGGGATCTTCCACTTGACCATCGTCGAGCAACCGATTGCCGAACGCTGGGGCAAGATCCTGCCCAAGCTGCGCTTTGATCGGCAGTTGATGATCAGCGAGCCCGGCGAGGAGTACTGGTTTGTGCGCCGGGACGCGTCGATGCTGCGGGCGAGCATTGATCGTTTCCTGACGGGGTACAAAAAACCTTCGAACGAAGACGCAGCGTTTCTGCGCATCTACCGCCGTCTCTATCAAGTCCATTATCCATTGGCCAAGGCCGACCGCCAGCGTCTGGAGAAGCTGCGGCCAACCCTGCAGAAACATGCCGAAGCGCAAAACATGGACTGGCTGAACCTGGCCGCACTGGCGTTCAAGGAATCGGCCTTGCAACCCAATGCCCGCAGCGGTAGCGGCCCGACCGGCCTGATGCAGATCACCCCGTCCGCCGCGCAGCGGGTCGGCGTGAATAACATTCAGAATCTCGATGCGAACGTGCAGGCCGGGGCCAAGTACCTGGCAATGATCCGTCGCAAGTTCTTCAGCAGTCCCAAGCTCAACGAGCGTGAGCGCATGGCCTTCACGCTGGCGGCCTACAACATCGGTCCGGAGCGGGTGCAAGGCATGCGTGCCGAAGCGCGGCGGCGGGGGTTGAATCCCAATCAGTGGTTTTTCCAGGTCGAGCGCATTGCCATGGAGCAGGTGGGAATGGGCGCCGTCAGCTATGTTAATAGCGTGAACAAGTATTACTTGGCGTTCGACCGGGAGCGAGAGTCGTTGGAGCCCCGGGGACAGAAAGTTGTCTCACGCAAATGATCAAATAAGTTGATTGTTATGGCGCATTATTTGCGCTTTTAACATGAAATTAACTGATTAATATAGCGGCCAACCAACACACACTTCTCGCAAAACAAGGAATACACAATGAGCACTCTGATCAACAAGGTACTGTTCACCCGCGCCGGTTACGGCCTGACCATTCTGCGCATTGCGGTCGGCGTGATCTTCGCCGCTCACGGTGCGCAGAAACTCTTCGGCATGTTCGGTGGCTACGGTCTGGCCGGCACCGCGCAGTACATGGAAAGCATCGGTCTGACCCCGGGCTATCTGATGGCCACACTGGCCGGTGGCACCGAGTTCTTCGCCGGTCTGGCCTTGATCATCGGCCTGCTGGTTCGCCCGGCGGCATTGGGCCTGACCTTCCTGTCGCTGGTGGCGATTTTCACCGTGCACATCAGCAACGGTCTGTTCATGGCCAACAATGGTTACGAGTTCGCCCTGGCACTGCTCGGTGGCAGCCTCGCGGTGTTGATCGAAGGTGCCGGCAAGCTCTCGGTGGACCGCGCCATCGCCGGTTGACCGCTTTGGTGTCTAGTCCTGAAATAGGTTTACACCTGTTTCACCCTAACGCCCGATGCACCGCATCGGGCGTTTTGTATTTTAAAGAGAGGTGCGGCCGCTCCTGGTTGTAGATCGTGACGGCCTCTCGCACCATCTGTGTGGCCTGCGCAAAATCCGCAGGTCGGTGGATCAAGAACTCTGTTTTCAAGATGCCGTTGACCCGCTCTGCCAAGGCGTTTTGGTAGCAGTCGTAGCCGTCGGTCATCGAGCAAGTGATGCCATGCTTTGCGTGCATTTCTTGATAAAGGGCCGAGCAGTACTGCGCGCCTCGATCCGAGTGATGGACCAGTTTCTGAACGCTTCGACGTCGCTTCAAAGCCATTCGAAAGGCTTGCACCACGGAGTTGGTGTGCAGACTTTCATGCACGTGATAGCCGACTATTTTTCTCGAAAAGACATCCGTCACTAAACTCAAATAGGCAACGCCATCACGGGTAGGCAGGTAAGTAATATCGGCCACCCAGACCTGTTCTGGGCCGGTAGCGACTATTTGTTCCGGGCTTGGTTTCAGCAGATTGGGGTGTCGGCGGAAGCGATGATGGCTGTCGGTCGTCTTGTGATACGCCCGTTTTCTGCGGACCAACTGGCGGCTTTCCCGCAAAACCGCGAACAAACGATCCCGGCCAACATGGAGCTCCTGTTGCTCACGCTGCTCATGCATCATCGAATGCAGCTTGCGAGTGCCGATGCACGGTTGGCGAGCACGGACCTTCTCTACAAACGTTATGAGCTGCTGATCCTGGTCGGCCCGAGCCCTGTAGACCCGGTTGCGTTTGTAATAGGCCTGACGGCTTATTCCCATAAATTGGCAAGCCCTGCTGACACTCAGGGTTTGGGTTTGCGCAACGACTTGCCGGGTCGCTTTTTTACGACAGATACGCCGTAGTCATTTTTCAGAACATCGACCACGGCTTCAAAGAATTGGGCTTTCTGAGTTGCCAGCGCCAGTTGTTCCTCGAGTTCTTTGATTCTTTGCTCGGGAGTCAGTGGCAAGGTTGGCTCGTCCATAGATCTGATCCTCTGGGAACGAATGGAGGCGCCTTGGCTCCAGTCCTGGCGACCATGTTTGCGTAACCAAACCAGCACCGTCGACCGACCCTGAATCCCATAGCGCCGCTGAGCCTCTTTATAACTCAACTCGCCTTTTTCGACCTGGTCGACAACCGATAATTTAAAAGCCAGTGTGTAATCACGCTGACTGCGCTTCGTGCCCGTATCCATTGCACCTTCCTGAAAAGAAGTCAGAAGGTGTAAACCTTATTCAGGACGGGACATGGCTCAAACAAAAGGCCCGCATTGTGCGGGCCTTTTTTGTTGTGGCTGATTCTTGACACTGATTGGTCACGTTCTCTAGGATGTTGCCCATGCGCCGATTTAAACAGCTACTTGCGGGGCGCCAGGTGACTTCAACAGTCGCCGTCAGAAGCGGAACAAGGCTTCGAAATACCGCTAAAGCGCTGGTTCGGTGTTGCCTCTCACCTGCCATGCAGACTTTTTGAGGCTGAGACACGACACGATGAATGCACTACGCCCTCCAGCACGTCCCGCGCCGATCACGGCACATATCACCCAGCGCAATCCAAAAATCCTCCTTGGCGGTAAACATCAGCCGACGCTGTTGCGTTATCTCGATGGCTGGCCACGGCGCAGCGGCGGTCCTGCCGCATTCCTGATCCAGTTTGTTGAAGACGGTGAGTCGCTGGCGCGTTTTGCCAGTGACAGTTTCGATCTGGCCGTGATTCAGGCGCCCAGTCAGGAAGACGCCCCACAAATGATCAAGCAATTGATCCGCGTCGCGCGACAGGGATTGATCACTCGTCGCTGATCCCGATTACGGATAATCGATCGCCACGATGTACACGAATTGCTCGCCGGTCGGCGTCTGTACGCGCACTTCGGCATCCAGGGCCTTGCCGATCAAGGCGCGCGCCAGGGGTGAATCGATGCTGATCAGGCCCAGTTTCAGATCCAGTTCATCCGGGCCGACGATGCGGTAGCGCGACTGCTTGCCTTCCTCATTTTCGATAGTGACCCACGCGCCGAAGTAAACCTTGTTCGGATCGCTGGGTTTTTCGCTGACAACCTTGAGCGCTTCCAGGCGTTTGGTGAGAAAGCGCACGCGACTGTCGATTTCGCGCAGCATCTTTTTGCCGTAGGTGTACTCGGCGTTTTCCGAGCGATCACCCTGAGCCGCCGCCTCGCTGACCGATTGCGTCACTTGCGGGCGACGCACATGCCACAGCTCATGGAATTCGGCACGCATCCGCGCTTCACCTTCAGGGGTGATCAGCGCGGTGCCGGCGGTGCGGGGAGGGCGATAACGGCTCATGGCAACTTCTTGTGAGAGAGACAGCCGGAGTCTATCAACCCTCGCGCAACACTGTCAGCGGACTTGCGTTTAGCGCCCGGCGCGTGCCGAACACCCCGGCGCCACCAATCAGCGCCGCGCCAATCAACGGCAGTACCAGCAGCCACGGATGCGGATGCCACGGCAGATCGAACGCGTAGCGATACAGCACCAGACTCACCACTTCCGAGCCAATGGCTGCAAGCAAACCGCTGACCGCGCCGAGCAGACCGAACTCAATGCGCCGTGCCTTGATCAGCAACTGCCGCTCTGCACCCAGTGCCCGTAACAGCGCGCCTTGGCGAATGCGTTCATCCAGCGTTGCCTGCAAACCGGAAAACAGCACGGCCATGCCCGCCGCCAAAACAAACAACAATACATATTCCACGGCCAGGGTGACCTGGGCGAGGATGCTACGCAGCTGTTCAAGCAGGGCTTCGACTTGAAGGATGGTCACAGCCGGGAAGGTGCGCGACAGTTCGACTATCTGCTGGTCGTTTCCGGGGGCCAGATAGAAGCTGGTCAGGTAGGTCGCCGGCAGATCCTTCAGTGTGCCGGGCTGGAAGATCATGAAGAAGTTCGGCTGGAAGTTGTCCCAGTTTATCTCCCGAAGGCTGGTGACCTTCGCTTCACGATTGACTCCACCGACGCTGAATACCATGTGGTCCCCAAGTTTGAGCTTGAGGCTTTCGGCGACCTTGCCCTCGACCGACACTCCCGGAACATCGTCAGACGGTTGCGAGCTCCACCATGAGCCTGCGGTGAGCTTGTTGCCGTTGGGCAATTCAGCTGCCCAGGTCAGACTCAGATCCCGTTGAATCGCGCGGTCGCCGGCGGAATCCTTGCTGACGATTTCTTGCACCGGTTCACCGTTGATGCTGATCAACCGTCCGGGCACCACCGGATAAAGCGGCGCCGCTTGCGCCGACACCTTGATAAGGTGATCGGTGAAGGCTTGTTTGTCCGCCGGCAGGATGTTCAGAGCAAAGTAGTTTGGCGCGTTTTTCGGCAACTGGTTTTGCCAGGTATCGAGCAGTTCGCCTCGCAACAGTGCGATCAATGCCATGGACAGCAGGATCAGACCGAACGCCAACGCTTGGCCGGCAGCCGCCAACGGATGGCGCAACAATTGGCCAAGGCCAAGGCGCCACGGCAGCGAGGCCCGGGCCAACAGGCGGCGCAAGCTGTTCAGCAGCAACAGCAGCAATCCACCCAGAATGACTGCCGCCACGACACCGCCGCCCAGCAGGGCAAACGTCAGTAGCAAGTCTAGGCTCAGGCGCCACATGATCAGGCCGAGAGCGCCCAGCGCGGCGCCATAGACCATCCAGGTGCTCGACGGGATTGGCAGCATGTCGCGGCGCAATACTCGCAGCGGCGGCACTCGACCCAGCGCGGCAAGTGGCGGCAGCGCGAAACCGGCCAGTGCAACCAGCCCGGTGCCGATCCCGGCTATCGCTGGAAACAGGCCGCCGGGTGGCACATCACTCGGCAACAGGTCATGCAACAACGCGAACAGGCCCAACTGTGCCAACCAGCCAAGCAAGGCACCGCTGAGGCTGGCGAGCAGACCGAGTACGCTCAACTGCACACTGAACAGCAGCATGGTTTCCCGGCGGGACAAACCGAGGCAGCGCAGCAACGCACTGGCATCGAAGCGACGGCTGGCGAATCGGTTTGCCGATAGCGCGACCGCGACCCCGGCCAGCAACACCGCGACCAGACTGGCCATGTTCAGATAGCGCTCGGCTTTGCCCAGCGCCCCGCCAATCTGCCGATTGCCATCGCGGGCATCTTGAACTCGCTGATTTGCCGCCAACCCTGGTTTGATCAACTGCCGATAGGTTTCCAGCGCTTGCGGTTCGCCGCGCCACAGTTCTCGATAGGTCACCCGGCTGCCGGGCTGCACCACGCCGGTCGCTACGAGGTCGTCAAGGTTGATCATCACTCGGGGAGTGAGGCTATAGAAGTTGCCGGCGCGATCCGGCTCATAGGTCAGCACCCGTGTCAGCTTCAACGTCTTCATGCCGACATCAATGCTGTCGCCGATCTTCAGATCCAGCGCGGTCAGCAGACGTGCCTCGACCCAGGCTTCACCGGGTTGTGGTTCGCCGCCGGGCTCCTCAGTGGCGAATGGCTCCGGGGCGCTCTTGAGCTCGCCACGCAATGGGTAGGCGCGATCGACCGCTTTGATACTCGACAACTGAATGCCGTTGTCAGTGGCGATGACACTGGAAAACTCCACCACCTGCGCATGGTTCAGGCGCAACTCGGTGCCGCTTCTGATCTGTTCCTCTCGGGCCGGCGAGCTGCCTTCCAGAACCAGATCGGCGCCAAGAAACTCAGTGGCGCGCAACATCATCGCGCCGTTGAGGCGGGCACCGAAGTAACCGATGGCGGTACTCGCCGCCACCGCTACCACCAGAGCGAAGAACAACACCCGCAATTCTCCGGCGCGGGCATCGCGCATGAGTTGGCGAATGGCGAGACTGAACAGACGCAACAGCGGCAGGCGTGCCATCAAGGCTCCAGAGGGGCGACCAACAGCCCGGCTTCAAGACGGATCAGGCGCCGGCAGCGATGCGCCAGGCGTTCGTCGTGGGTCACGAGCACCAGGGTGGTGCCGCGTTCCTTGTTCAATTCGAACAACAGGTCGCTGATGCGCTCTCCGGTGTGGCTGTCGAGATTGCCGGTGGGCTCATCCGCGAACAGCACGTCCGGTTCGGCTGCAAACGCCCGGGCAATCGCCACGCGTTGTTGCTCGCCACCGGAGAGCTGGCGCGGTGAATGCGTCAGACGCTGACCGAGGCCAACCCGCTGAAGCAACTCGGTGGCGCGCTCGCGGGCGTCTTTGCGGCCATCGAGTTCCAGCGGCAGCATGACGTTTTCCAGCGCGTTGAGGCTGTCGAGTAACTGGAACGATTGAAAAACGAAACCCACATGCTCGGCTCGGATGCGCGCGCGCTGGTCTTCGTCGAGATTGCTCAGGCTCTGGCCGGCCAGTGTCACTTCGCCGCTGCTCGGCAAATCGAGTCCGGCGAGCAGGCCGAGGAGGGTGGATTTGCCGGAACCGGACGCGCCGACGATGGCCAGGCTGTCGCCCTTGTTCAGTTCCAGGCTGAGTTCGTGCAGGATAGTCAGTTCACCTTCCGCGCTGGGAACCACTTTGCTGAGGTTCTTCGCGGTGAGAATGCTTGCGCCCATGGAGAATCCGATGCGTGTGTGGTTTTTGAGTGCTGGCCTGGCCTTAATGTGCATGGCCCAGAACGCAGCGGCGGGTACTGTCCTGATCGTTGGCGATAGTATCAGCGCCGGTTTCGGACTGGATACCCGCTTGGGATGGGTATCGTTGCTTGAGCAACGGCTCAAACAGGAGGGTTTCGACGACAAAGTAGTGAATGCCTCCATCAGCGGTGACACCAGTGCCGGAGGCCAGGCACGCCTGCCGGCGCTGCTTGCAGAGCATAAGCCGGAGCTGGTGATTCTCGAGTTGGGAGGTAATGACGGCTTGCGCGGAATGCCGCCAACGCAATTGCAACAAAATCTTGCCTCGATGATCGACAGCTCCCGCCAAAGCGGCGCCAAGGTGCTGTTGCTCGGTATGCAATTGCCGCCTAACTACGGTAAGCGCTACACCGATGCCTTCGCCGAGGTGTACGGCAAACTCGCCGACGATAAAAAGATCCCGTTGGTGCCGTTTTTCCTCGACGGTGTGGGCGGTCATCCAGATCTGATGCAGGCCGATGGTCTGCACCCGGCGGCCGGGGCTCAGGGCAAGTTGCTGGAAAATGTCTGGCCGACGCTAAAACCGCTGTTATGAGGCTTTTCTAGCGGCAGGCTTTCGGCTAATGTGGCGCCCCCTTATTTGGAGCCCCCGATGCCGCGTTCTGCCTGGTCCCTGTTTGCCTACCAACTGATCGAGCCTGACGAACAGCTGGATCTGTTCGCCTGCCAGGAAGTGCGGGTGCATCTGGTGACCCGTCAACTCGAATTGGGTGGCTCTGCCGATCGCACCCTGTGCGGCAGTCTGTTGCCGGCGCAGCCGCGCTGGTCGAGTGTGGATCGCCGTGTGTTCCAGGATCAACGCCTGTGCTCGCTGTGCCGGGCGATCCTCGAATCGCAGAAGCGTGGCACTTCGCCGATCTGGCCTGAGTTGCGCTTCGAGCTTTAAAGCCATTCAGGCCGCTTTGCACGGTCTATCGGCGCATCTCCCCGAATTCCCGAGGCGCGGTGTACAATCGCGCACTTATACCCTTGTTGATCATGCGAAGGATTTTCCGGATGTTGCCGCGCTTTCCTGCCGTCACCCGCTGCCTGTCACTTGCCGCCCTGTGTGTGGCGGGTCCCGTTGCTGCATTGGAGCTTCCCCTGCCACCTCCCGGTGAGGACATCATCGGCCAGGTGCAGGTGATCAAAGCCAAGTACGAAGACACTTTCGCCGATCTGGGCACAACCTACGATCTGGGTTATTCGGAAATGGTTGCGGCCAACCCGGGCGTCGATGCCTGGTTGCCGGGCGCCGGTACCGAAATCGTCCTGCCGACGCGTTTCATTCTGCCGCCAGGCCCGCGTGAAGGCATCGTCATCAACCTTGCCGAATACCGTCTCTACTACTTCCCGAAAGGCCGGAACGTGGTGTACACCTTCCCGCTGGGTATCGGTCGTGAGGGCTGGGGTTCGCCCATCGCGCATACATCGATCATAGCCAAGACGCCGAACCCGACCTGGACGCCTCCGGCATCGATCAAGGCCGAGCACGCCGCTGACGGTGATCCGCTGCCAAACGTGGTGCCGGCAGGTCCTGACAACCCGCTGGGTCCTTTCAAGTTCACCCTGGGTACTCCGGGCTACCTGATCCACGGTTCGAACAAGAAGTTCGGTATCGGCATGCGTACCAGTCACGGCTGTTTCCGCATGTTCAACAACAACGTGCTGGAAATGGCTGGCATGGTGCCGGTCGGTACCTCGGTGCGTATCATCAACGATGCGTACAAGTTCGGTCGCAGTGGTGGCAAGGTCTATCTGGAGGCGCACACGCCGATCGACGACAAGGGCAACCCGTCGGTGGTCGACAAGCACACTGCGGTGATCAACGCGATGCTCAAGCGTGAAGATGTCACCAACAACCTGCGCATGAACTGGGATGTGGTGCGTGATGTGGTTGCGGCCGAAGACGGCCTGCCGACGGAGATCGGCACGCCGAATACGTCGGCACCGATTGTTTCGGCGGCGCCCATCGACCTGCAACAGTAAGCTGAAAAACAAAACCCGCCGATCTCAGCATCGGCGGGTTTTTTTATGCCCGGACAAAAGCGGCGGGCACAAAAAAGCCGACCCAAAAAATGGGTCGGCTTGATAACAATCCCGAGGGATTATTACTTGCGGCTA